>JAVVFG010000039.1:0-12662 GCA_032260445.1 Anaerolineae bacterium
CGAGAAAGACCGCGGCGCCGTCCGCACCCGTCGACCACCATTTGTGACCGCGTATGATCCAGTCATCACCCCGCCGTTCCGCGCGCGTCTTGATCATGGTGGGGTCCGAGCCAGCGCCAGGCGGCGGCTCAGTCATACCAAACGCGGAATGAATGTCGCCGGCAGCAAGTGGCGCCAGGTAACGCTCCTTTTGTGCCTCTGTGCCTAGGAGATGAAGTAGATGCATGTTTCCTTCGTCCGGGGCGGCGCAGTTCAAGACTAGGGGTCCGAGCAAGGAGCGTCCTGCCTCCTCGAACACCGGCACCATTTCTGCCAGGCTAAGACCTAAACCGCCATACTCGCGTGGCAGCTGCGGCCCATAGACCCCCCGCTCCTTTGCCGCACGGCGCAGCTCAGCCAGCCTCCCTGGGGGCAGCTCCCCATGCTCGTCCACCTCTGTCTCTGCCGGGATGACAACCTCGTAGACGAAGTCCCGTACCTTGCCAGCCAGCTCCACCACGTGTTCATCGTAGCTGAAGATCATCTTACCCTCTCCCTCTCATGGCGCGACTGCACAGGGACAACCTGCGCGACAGGAACGAACAGAGGCAGTGTAGCGCCCGTTGCAAGCACGGGCAAGATCCCGTAGGATACCGTCGCTGAAGTTGCCGGTTATGGAGGGCCCGTGGCTGACCGAGTTGCTGCGATGGGAGAGCAATTATCTCATTTCCTGACGGGAGTCGCCGGCGAGCCGGTGGCCGTTCACAGCCTGCGGCCGGTGGCCGGCGGTGCGTCACGCGAAACTTGGAAGCTGACCGCTCGCCCGCAGGGCGAAGAGCCGTTCCCACTCATTCTGCGGCTCGACATGGCAGCGACGATGAATCCGGATGCACTCAGCCGCGCTGACGAGTTCCACCTCCTTCAGCTAGCCCACCAGGCAGGCATTCGCTGCCCGCGCCCGTTCGCTCTTTGTACGGATCCTGCCATCCTGGGTGCCCCCTTCTTCCTCATGGAATATGTGCCCGGAGAGTCGATCGGCCCCCGTGTCGTCCGCCGGCCGGAACTGGCGAACGCCCGCTCTGTTCTCGCTCGACAAATGGGGCAGCAACTGGCACGCATTCACCGCCTGGCGCCGCCGGACGCACTCCCCCGGCCCGCACCTCGTACCAGCCCGGCGCAACACCTCGTCGATGCGCTGCGCGAGGCTCTTACAGAGCTCGGCATCGACAGCCCGGGACTGGAGACCGGTCTCCGCTGGCTCGAGCGTCATGCGCCACCCGCCCCACCCGAGCTCTCCCTGCTCCACGGTGACTTTCGCATTGGGAATATCATCGTCGGCGAGCCCGGGCTCGCCGCGATCATCGACTGGGAATTCGCCCACGCTGGCGATCCACTGGAAGACGTCGCCTGGCCTTTGGTGCGTGACTGGCGCTTTGGCAATGATCACCTGCGCCTGGGCGGCGTTGCCGAACCTGAGCCGTACCTCGAGAGTTACGAGGCAGAGAGCGGCCGGACGGTGGACCGGGCGGCCGTCTACTATTGGGAAATCATGGGCAACATGAAATGGGCGGTCACCTGTCTCGTACAGGCCGAACGCCACCTTTCGGGTGCTGACCCGAGTGTCGAACTTGCTAGTCTGGGCCGGCGCAGCGCGGAAATGGAATACGAGCTACTGCGCCTCATCGCCGCGTCTGGCTAACAGCCAAAAAAGACCGGACTCGGGCGAGACCGGCCTCAGTCGTTATGGCTGGGTGAGCTCGGCTGGGAGCTCCTTGGGGTCAATTCCGGCCTCTTTAAGCGCCTTGAAGAAACGAGAGCGCTCACGCGCGTTGGCAACTCGTGCCTGGCGCACCTCATCGGCCTGCATATCGTCGGTAACCCTGATGTAGTTCGGCGGGGCGATGTTGGCTGGGAGCTCAACGCCATCGCCGCCCTGCCCTGCCGGCGGCTCCGCTGCCGGCGCGGCTGCTTCGCGAACCTGCTCGCCCGCATCGGCAGCAGCATCGGCCACCGCCGCCTGTTGTGCCTCCCACTCCTTGGGATCGATGCCGCGTTCCTTCAGCTCTTTAAAGAATTGCGAGCGCATCTTGGCGTTTTGTACTCTGGCCTTGCGCACCTCGTCCGCATCCATATCGTCGGTGATCTCGATGTAGTCCGGCTCAGGGATGTCCGGCGTTGGCACGGCGACTGCCTCCCGCTCCGCGGCCGGCGTAGGTTCAGCCGGCCTCGCTGCCTGCGCCGATTCCTCCGTCGCCGCTGGTGCGGCTGCCGGCTGCTCGCTTACTGTTGTGACCTGGCTGGGATCCACGCCGGCTTCCTTCAGCGCCTTGTTATAGGCCGAGCGGGCCCTTGCATTCGCGATGCGTGCCTTACGCACCTCGTCGGGGCTCATGTCATCTGAGATCTCGATGTACTCCGGTTCTGGGATACCGGCGGCGGCGGGCGACACCTTCTCTTGCTCAGCGACCACCGGTTCGCCAGGAGCGCCCGCTGTCGGAACGGCCGTTGCCTGTTCACCCCGTTGTTTGAGCGCCTTCACTGCCTGCGAGCGCGCCTTGGCGTTGGCGATGCGCGCCTTACGCACCTCGTCCGGGCTCATGTCGTCGGTGATTTCGGTGAAGGGATAGTCGACCCCGGGCACTAGGTCCTCGGGCGACTTCGTTGGCGCTGGGGCTGCTGCCGGGGCGGACGTAGGCTGCTGCGGGACACCGCCGGCCGGTGGCCCTAGCTTGGCGCCCTGCCACGTATGAAATGCAGCAATGCGCACCGCCGTGAGCGGGTCCAGCTCTAGCTCGTCGCTAGCGGTCTGTAACGGCGTCTCCTCGCCCGGTGCGATGCGCATATTAGCGCCTCGCGGCTGGGCTGCTGCCTTGGCTGCAGCCAGTTTGCGCGCGCGCGATAACTGCTCCGGCACATCAGCCGCAACTGGAATCAAGAAACCGAACGTTTCGGCCGGATTCAGCTGCTCGACCCGGCTCCGTGGTGGGGGAGCCGCGGCATTCTCTTTCACCGCCCGGCTGAGCCACGTGAATAGGCCAGCCAGCAGCACGCCTAGCAAGATAACGACGATACCAACGATGCCGGCGAGAATGAAGATGTTCATAGACAACAATCCCTCTCAGAATAGTGATCGCACCGGATGATTATACGTGCCCCTCTTTAGCCGGGCAATCACGATCGGGCAGCCTGCCCGCCTGTTATCGCTCTCCCTGCCGTACCTGCGCCGCCAGGAAATCTAAGAGGTCGATTTGTGTCAAGATGCCCTGCACCCGCTCAGCACTTGCGATGACCACAGCGGGGCGCGTGCTGAAGATGCCGATCAGCGTCTCTAATGGCGTGCTCGGCTGCACCACGGCGACGTTCCGGTCGATGAGTCCCTCGATGCTCGCGTCTTGCTGGCGTTTGCCAGAAAGCATGTACTTCAGCAGATCGACCTCACGCACCAGACCCGCAAGGTGTCCATCGTCATCGACGACAGGCAGCTGCGAAATCCCGTGCTGTTTCATCAGCGCCACCACCTCCGTGAGGTGGTCGCCTGGCGCAGCGGTGATCAGCCTATCCTCCGCTTTCACCAATTGTACGTCGGCAGCGCTGAGGTCAAGCCAATCGCGCTCAAGGAACCTGTTCTCGCGCATCCAATCGTCGTTAAAGACTTTGCTGAGGTAACGTGCGCCGGAGTCAGGCAAAATAATCACCACCAGATCGTCCTGGCCGAGGTGGTGCTCGCGAGCGTAGGCCATGGCTGCCCACACGGCCGTTCCCGAGGAACCGCCGCAGAAAATGCCTTCTTCGCGAACAAGGCGCCGCGTAATGAGAAAGCTATCCTGATCGCTGACCGGCACGATTTCGTCGACGACGCTCAGATCCGTGGTATCCGGCAGGAAGTCCTCGCCGATTCCCTCCACCTTGTAACTCTCAGCCTTTGTATTTTTCCCGCTGCGATGAAGCTCGTAGAGAATCGAGCCGACCGGGTCGGCACCAATGATCTTAATCGCCGGATTTTTCTCCTTCAGATAGCGCCCGGCGCCGCTGATCGTGCCGCCCGTACCCATACCGGCAACAAAATGGGTTATCCGCCCCTGCGTCTGCTCCCATATCTCAGGGCCCGTCGTCTCGTAGTGAGCCCGCGGGTTGACCGGGTTCCGATATTGGTCGGCGAGGATTGCGTTGGGGGTCTCCTCGACAAGTCGCTCGGCGACCTGGTAGTAGCTACGTGGATCGTCTGGTTCTACCGCAGTCGGGGTAACGACGACGCGCGCGCCAAATGCGCGCAAAAGCTGGATCTTCTCCTGCGACATCTTGTCGGGCATGACGAAGATGCAGCGGTAGCCTTTGGTGGCAGCCGCCAGCGCCAATCCCACACCCGTGTTGCCCGACGTCGCTTCGACAATCGTCCCTCCCGGCTTGAGTGCCCCGCTTTCCTCGGCCTGGGTAATGATTGCCGGGCCAATACGGTCTTTGACCGAGCCGCCAGGATTAAAGAACTCCAGCTTTGCCAGCAGGTGGCACGGAAACTCGCGCCCAACGGAGTTCAGTCGCACTATCGGCGTGTTACCAATCGTCGCGATGATATCTGGGTGAACGTCGATACTCGCCGAAATATCGCTCGGGGAAATGCCTGCAATCGCCATCGACAGCATCCTTCGTGTGTTTCCTAAGTGTTGGTGCCAGAAAGGGTGCCGCTAGTATACAACATCTTGCCCCCCTGTCACCGCCTGCATGGGCCAAGCCAACGGTTCGTCGCCGGAGGGCCCCCGCTTTCCCTGCTGATTTTGTATCGCGCTAGCGCCTGACTATAATTGTGGTCATGTCGCATGTGTCGTTAGCGGCCCGGCGTTGACCCCCGGGCCACCTTGGGAGGTATTGCATGAAGCGCCGTCTCAGATTCCTACCGGTTCTTGTTTTGTTACTGTCCCTGCTTCTCGCGGCCACAGTCCTCGCCGACTTCACTTATGTTGTCCAGTCCGGCGATACACTATATGGCATCGCTGCCCGCTTCGGCACGAACGTACCAACGTTGGTCGCGATGAATAACATCTCGAACCCGAATTACATTTACGTCGGGCAGGAGCTGCGAATCCCCGGCGAAGGGGACGGAGCGCCACCCGCCGGTGACACGCCATCTCCTTCCCCGGCGCCAAGCACTGGTGGTACTTACGTGGTCAGGGCCGGCGATACTCTGTACCGCATTGCCGCCCAGTTTGGGACCAACATCGTAGCCCTAGCTGCAGCCAACAACATCACCAATATGAATTACATCTATGTTGGCCAGGTCCTGACTATCCCCGGCGGCGGCTCGACCGGCAGCACCCCGCCACCGAGCGGCTCGCCGCCACCGCCCATCACGACTGGTAGCTTCGAGCTCGGCGGGCAGGCCACCGGTCTCGGACAGGCCGAGCGGATGCGCTACGCCGGCATGAACTGGGTTAAGTACCAGCACAAGTGGAGCCCCGGCGATGATCCTTCGGCGGTTGCAGGGCGCATTAGCGACGCCCACAACAACGGCTTCAAAGTACTCCTCAGCATCCCAGGTGCCAATCTCTATCCGCAGCCAGGGTCAATCGACTTCAACGCTTACGCGAGTTTCCTTGGCGGCGTCGCTGCACTCGGGCCAGACGCGATTGAGGTCTGGAACGAACAGAATATTGACCGTGAATGGCCGGCCGGGCAGATCAGCCCGCAGGCGTACGTGAACAACGTCCTGCGTCCTGCCTACACGGCGATTAAGGCCGCGAATCCCAACGTGATGGTCATCTCCGGTGCGCCCTCGCCGACCGGCTTTGACAACAGCACGAACGCTTGGGCCGACAACCGCTACATTAGCGGCATGGCCGCCGCGGGCGCCGCA
This sequence comes from Anaerolineae bacterium, assembly GCA_032260445.1. GTDB lineage: Bacteria > Chloroflexota > Anaerolineae > Promineifilales > Promineifilaceae > JAAYYY01. The sequence goes on from JAVVFG010000039.1 coordinate 5,828, forward strand.
AACTACGCCGACTGCATTGGTGTTCACTTCAACGCCGGCGCAACCTCGCCGACAGTCAGCAGTGGCCATTCTGGCGGCTCCCACTACAGTTGGTACTACACGCCAATGGTGAACCTTTACTACAACGCGTTCGGCGGATCACGCAAGCTGTGCTTCACGGAGCTAGGCTATCTATCCGGTGACGGCTTCCCGGGGATCTCCGATGCCTTCGGCTGGGCACGCGGAACCTCGGTAAGCGAGCACGCGCAATGGCTCGCCGAGACCGCTTCATTGGCTGCCAACAGCGGTCGCGTGCGGCTCATGATTGTCTTTAATGTCGACTTCACTACCTACGATCCCGGCGGCGATCCACAGGCCGGCTACGCCATGATCCGGCCCGATGGCAGCTGTCCTGCCTGTGATACGCTCCACGCGGTCACCGGCGGGCGCTAATTGCGGCGCTGCCCTGGACCTTCTATAATCAGAAGCGCCCTGGAAGTATTCGATTGAGGGCGACGCGACGTTAATTATTCGACATTGGGGGCGCTGATCGCGCCCCCAATCTTAGCGAGGTGGATCGATGAAAGTTCGCCGCATTCTGGCCGCCAAATCTGGTGGCATCATTAGTATCCGGCCGGAGCAAACCATCCGCGAGGCCATCACCCTGCTGACTAAGCACAATATCGGGGCGGTTATCGTCGTCGTGCCCGGGCAGGAGCGACCGGTCGGCATTGTTTCTGAACGCGATATTATCCGCCGCGCGGCGACCGACGAAGCCTGTTTCTCAGACCCGGTAGAGACAATCATGACGCGCGAGCTCGTCACCGGCATGCCCCAAGACGACCTTTATTCCGTTGCACACACGATGACCGAGCGTCGTTTCCGGCATCTGCCGATTATGGATGAAGGACGTCTGGTGGGAATCATCTCGATCGGCGACGTCTTAAAAGCGCAGCGCGACGCTTACCGGGGCGAAGTGGACACTCGCGAAGCCCAACTACTCGCCGGCGGTGAAGAGTAGCCCTTCATTTCGTCATTAGTCCCGCTTTTACAACATACTGAGCAAAGGAGTCTAGCCATGTCCGAACTCGGCACGGAAGCCAACCCCCTGCGCGTGGCAATTGTGGGAGCCGGCCCTACCGGATTCTATGCCGCTGAACAACTCTTCAAACAGAAAACGTACACGGTGCAGGTTGATTTGTACGAGCGCCTGCCGATTCCCTTCGGACTTGTGCGCTACGGCGTCGCCCCGGACCATCAGAAGATCAAGTCGGTGACCAAGATATTTGACCGTGTCGCCCGGCGGCCCGAATTTCGCTTCTTCGGCAACGTGGAAATCGGTGCAACCATCACTGTCGACGATCTGAAGCGTCATTACCACCAGATCATCTTCACGACCGGTGCACAGACTGATCGTAATCTCAATATTCCCGGCGAAGACCTCAAAGGCAGTTACGCCGCTACCGATTTTGTTGCCTGGTACAACGGCCATCCCGATTACCGCGACCTAGAGTTTGATCTGTCCGTGGAGACAGCAGCGGTCATTGGCGTCGGTAACGTCGCCGTGGATGTGGTGCGGATCCTCAGCCGGACGCCGGAGGAGCTCGCACGCACGGATATCGCCGATTATGCGCTAGAGGCACTGAGCAAGAGCAACATCCGTGAGGTCTACATGCTGGGGCGGCGCGGTCCAGCGCAGGCTGCCTTTACAACGCCGGAGATTAAGGAGCTTGGCGAGCTGGACGATGCTGTCGTCTGGTCGCCACGGGAGGAGACCGAGCTCGATCCCTTGAGCGAGGAATCACTGGCCGAAAGCGCAGACCGGGCGACAACACGCAAGGTGGAGATCATTCAGAGCTACAGCGAGGAGAATCCGGCGACAGACAAGACACGCCGCATCATCTTGCGTTTCCTCATCTCACCGGTTGAGTTTATCGGCGACGAGGAGAGCCACCTCGCGTCAATCCGCATGGTGCACAACGAGCTTTACAAGACGGACGCCGGCACGCTACGACCGCGCGCGACGGACAGGGAAGAGACGATAGCCGCGGGCATCGCCTTCCGCTCCATTGGCTACACTGGCGTGCCCATTCCCGGCGTGCCCTTCAAGGAAAGCTGGGGCGTGATCCTCAACCAGGATGGCCGGGTAATTGAGCCAGAAACACAGGAGCCCATGACCGGCCTGTACACAGCCGGCTGGATCAAACGGGGCGCGAGCGGTGTGATCGGGACGAACAAACCTGATGCCGCAGAGACAGTCGAAGCAATGATCGACGACGTTGCCGCAGGCGCTGTCCTCCAGCCGGAAGATCCATCAGCGGAAGCAGCGCTGGCGCTGGTTGCCGAAAGCGAGCCACACTACTTCAGCTACGACGACTGGCTGCGCCTGGACGAGATCGAAATGGAGCGCGGCGCGGCGCTTGGCCGTCCCCGCCTCAAGTTCACAAGTATCGAGGACATGCTGGCCGCGCTTGAGAAGGAAACGGCGTAAAGCTGGCCGAGGAAGGAACCGAGCGTGAAACCGGCCGGTGGCAAGCCCGCCGGCCGGTTTTTCTTTATCCCATGGAACAGGTAACGATCTACAGCGATGGCGGGGCCGACCCGAATCCCGGCATTGGCGGATGGGCAGCGATTCTCCGCACTGGTACGCACGAGAAAGTGTTGACGGGCAACGACCCGCACACGACGAACAATCGTATGGAACTACAGGCGGCAATTGCCGCCCTCGAGGCGCTTAGCCGCTCGTGCCACGTTGACTTCTATACCGACTCCCAATACCTGCGCCAGGGCATAAGCCGCTGGATTGAAGGGTGGGCAAAGCGGCACTGGCGCAGCGAGACGGGCCGGCCGATCGCCAACGTCGATTTGTGGAAACGGCTCTGGAATCTTAGCCAGAAACACAAGATAAAATGGCATTGGGTACGCGGGCACAGTGGCAACCGCTACAACGAGCGCGTCGACGAGCTAGCCCGTCAGGCGCGGCTGGAGATCACGCCGGAAGTCTCGCTGGATCGCGAGGTTCCTCGCCTTTACGTGCGCGCCTCTGTGAGCGGCAATCCAGGGCCAGGCGGTTGGGGCGTTGTCCTTGAGGAGGGTGGCGAGACGCGGCAGTGGAGCGGCTCCGAGGCGGAAACGACAAACAACCGCATGGAGCTGCGTGCGGCGATAGAAGCACTGCGCGTCCTGCCTGAAGGTACCCCGGTGCAGCTATTTACCTCGTCAGATTATGTTTACCAGGGAGCGACGTCGTGGATATCTGGATGGCGGCGGCGCAATTGGGTGAAACAGAGTGGTCAGCCGGTCGCCAACGCTGATCTGTGGCGGGAACTTGACGGGCTGGCGCGTGAACGCACCCTCCAATGGGTTAACGCAAAGGGCAAGGGAGAGGACATGCCACTCGGCCTGGTTGAGGCCGCTCGCCTCGCCGCTGATGCCCGTGAGGTTAGCTGAACGAGCGGCGATCAGCGGCGATCAGACACCCGGCGGCAGGTGACGTGGAGAAAACCAAAGTCGTCCAGCGGTGGGATCAGCTCCTCCACCTCCAATACGAGAAAGACAGCGCCGTCAACCCGCAACTCTTGGCCAATCTGCGGGCGGTGATCGACGTGGATAATCGCGCCGTTATGGCTCCCATCTTCGACGACGTAGCTAACTTTGTAGCCGTTCACCATACTCATTCCCCCCTCTTGCAACAGCGCCGCCGGAGAGCGCGCCGGGTAGATCGGTGTGGGTAGATGCGGGCTTCTGTGAACAGATTAGCAGCCACATTTTCTCTCTCATAATTAGCGCCAAACAGAGGCTGATTCTTGACATACGGACACGTTCCGGTAAAATAGCGATCTTGCTAGCCGAAGTGGCGAAATTGGCAGACGCGCTACGTTCAGGGCGTAGTGGGCTTACGCCCATGTGGGTTCGAGTCCCACCTTCGGCATCACAAACCCGGCCGGTGTGCCGGGTTTTTTCATTCCTGTGTTTCACGCTAATCATGGCGCGCCCTCTGCTTGGCAGCGCGCGAGGAACCCAGGATTGCTGATCGCCAGCTTCTCTTCCGCCGTCCGCAGACAATGTTGCAGCAATTGCTCCCAGCCCTCTCCTTCGTCGTACGCGCCGCTGGCAATAGCTTGACATAACTGTGCGCGCATCTCCCTGATCCTATCCACCTGCTCTGCGTGCGTCGCTGGCAGGGAGACGTCGCGCTGCAACAGGACCGCCAGTCGTTGCCACTCATCAGGAATCTGCACGCCGGTCAGTGCGAGCTCGCGGGTTACAATACCCAGCACATTGGCAGCAACCAGGGTACGGAAGCGGAGCTGCGGTTCTGCCAGTGCCGGCACCACATTCTCAGCCAAATGAGCCTGTACGGCTTCGAGCAACTCGCTTGCTGTCGGTCTATCTTGCATCGTGCCCCTCAACGCACTTCATTGTACTGGAGTTGAGAGCCGCGTCAACCAAAGATAGAATGGCAATCCGAGGGGAAGTATTGCGTTCCATACCCTCGCTAGCAGGAGAAAAAGCCGATGGATCAGCTTTTTGAGGAAACAATTGCCGCCACGCGTGCTGCAGGCCGGGCGATCATGCAGTTTTATCAGAGTGACTTTACTGTGGCCGATAAGTCGCCGGACAATCCTGTGACCGATGTCGACCTTGCCGCAGATAGGCTGCTACATGAACGGCTGCTGGCCCTGCTACCTGATGCCGGTTGGCTGAGTGAAGAGACGGCCGATAACCCGGAGCGGCTGGCGCAGCGCCGCGTCTGGGTGGTGGATCCGCTTGACGGAACCAAAGAGTTTGTCATGGGCATCCCCGAGTTCTCGGTCGCCGTGGCGCTGGTGGACGATGGCCAGCCGCTGCTCGCCGTTGTTTACAATCCAGCCACCGGTGAGCTCTTCAGCGCCAGGCGCGGCGCGGGCCTCACGCACAACGGTTGCGCCGCGGCAGTCAGCGGGTGCAACGTGCTCGCCGGCGCCAGGGTAGATGCCAGCCGCTCAGAGATGAAGCGTGGTGAGTTTGAGCCGTTCGCGTCTCTCGTCGATCTCAACGTCGTAGGCAGCATCGCCTACAAGCTGGCCCGCGTGGCTGCGGGCCAGGCCGATGCCACGTGGAGCCGCGGACCCAAGCACGAGTGGGATATCTGCGCCGGCACGCTGCTTGTGCAAGAAGGTGGCGGCATCTGCGTCGATCTCGACGGTCAGCCGATGCGCTTCAACAAGAGCTTTCCAAAGGTGAATGGCCTGGTGGCCGATAACGGCGCGCTCCACGAAGAGCTCATGGCCACGCTGATGCCGCACGGAGCTGCCCGTGTCGATCCCCCGCGGCAGGCGCGAGAACCTTAAATGACACCTTTTTGCACCTTATCTGATAGAATCAAGTACAGCATGCGCACGTGAGCTGCAAGCGGGAGAGCCAGGCATGACTCTTTCGGGCACGATAGTGAGGACCGTATGATTGCAGAGACCGCCAGGCGCCTTCGTGACAACATCAGGCGGGTAATCGTCGGCAAAGACGATACCATTGACCTTGCGCTCATCGCCCTGCTCTGTGGAGGCCACCTCTTGCTCGAGGACGTTCCGGGAACCGGTAAGACGACCCTGGCAAAAACAGTGGCTCGCTCCCTCGGTTGTACTTTCCAACGCGTCCAGTTTACGCCCGACCTACTTCCCTCCGACGTCACCGGTATCTATTTTTTTGACCAGAAGGAACAGGAGTTCATCTTCCGGCCCGGGCCAATCTTTTCGCAAATCCTGCTGGCAGACGAGATCAACCGGGCGACGCCGCGCACACAGGCGGCGCTGCTCGAGGCGATGCAGGAAGGCCAGGTCACCGTCGACATCGCCACACATACCCTACCGCGCCCATTCCTGGTCATGGCGACGCAGAATCCCATCGAGCTTGAAGGTACCTTCCCCTTGCCAGAAGCACAGCTCGACCGTTTCCTCATGAAAATCGCCATCGGCTACCCCAACGCCGAACAAGAGAACGAGATCCTCCTGCGCTTCGAGCAGCACGATCCGTTGGACACACTCGAACCAGTTGTCACCCCGGAGGAGATCCTGCAGATACAGGCGGAAGTGCGCCGCGTTCACGTGGAAGCGTCCGTACGCAACTACATCGTCAACATCTGCCGGCTGACGCGCAATCACGAGGATCTGGAGCTCGGCGCCAGCCCGCGGGCGACGATGGCCCTTTATCGCACCTGCCAAGCACTGGCAGCGATTCGCGGGCGCGACTATGTCATACCTGACGACGCCAAGGCCATGGCGCCACACGTCCTCACCCATCGCCTGATCGTCAACCCCCAAACGCGGCTGCGCGGACGGCAGCCCGAAGACATCATCCACCAGATCGTCGAGGCTGTCGCCGTGCCCGTCGAAGCCGGCTGATGTTTGAGCGCAATGTCGAACTGATCGTCATCGATCGCCAAGAGAAAGCGCACGAGCGAAAGGATGCGCGCGCCCGGCTGCGGCGGAAGATCCGTAGCGGCGAACTGCCGACGTTCGAGGAGATTGTCGATGCGCGCGGTCTCGTTCTGCGTGAGCGGCGTGACAGCATCTTCAGCGACGCCTGGATCCCGCTTGCCTTCTTCTTCGTCATCGCCGGCTTTCTCATGGACCGTAACGCGCCGGTCATGGCTGTCGGCCTCACGCTACTCGCCATCTATCTGGTTGCGAACTGGTGGCAGCAGAACGCGCTGGTTGGCGTCACGTACAAGCGTCGTTTTGACCGCACACATGTCTTTCCTGGCGAACCGGTACGCCTGACGGTCACCGTTGGCAACCACAAGCCACTGCCGCTCACCTGGCTGCGCTTTGACGATCGCGTGCCCATTGCACCAGAGGAGACCGGCCTTGTTGGTGAG
>JAVVFG010000039.1:12672-18180 GCA_032260445.1 Anaerolineae bacterium
CAACCTACGGGACGTACTTCCTCCAGAACATCTTCTCCATGAGCTCTCATAGCCAGGTGGAGCGCTCATTCACCTTCCGCTTTCCGCTGCGCGGCTACTACCGGCTTGGCCCGGTCACTTACCGTTCGGGGGATATCTTCACCCTCTTCGCCATCGAGCGGGAGCACGACTATGTCGATACGCTCGTCGTCTATCCCCGGCTCTATCCCCTAGAGGCGCTCGGCCTGCCAACTCGAGAGCCGTTCGGCGAGCTCAAGGTGCGCCAGAGTCTGTTCACGGACCCGATCAAGACGCAGGGCATTCGCGACTATCACCCCCGCGATCGCTTCCGCGACGTCCACTGGAAAGCCTCAGCGCGCCGTGGCAAGCTGCAGACGAAAGTCTACGATCCATCGACGGGAATGAATCTCGTCGTCTTCCTCAACGTGGCGACGATGCACCGTCACTGGATGGGTTACGAGCCGGACCAGCTCGAGCGCGCCATCAGCGTAGCCGCCAGTATTGCCAACTACGCGGTAGACCAGAAGTGGGGTATTGGCCTCTATGCGAACTGCGCAGTGCCGAGATCCGATCAGCCAATCCGCGTCCCGCCGAGCCGGTCGCCCGAGCAGTTAGGCCGCGTCCTCGAAGCCCTGGCAGCGTCAACGGAGTTTGCCACCGGCTCCATCGAGAGGCTCATGCAGCGGGAGAGCCCGCGCCTGCCGTGGCCGGCCACCCTGGTGTTGGTCACTGCCCACGTGTCCACCGAGCTCGTTGCCGTCCTCCTCCGCCTGAAGGAAGCGGGACGTCGCGTCGCGCTCATTTCGCTGGCTGCAGAGCCGCCTCCGCCGCTGCGCGGCGTCATTACCTACTACATCCCACCCGGGGCACCTGCGTTCAGACAAGGGCCAGAATCGCCCGGGGATGTCCATTCCCGCTCGCAGGCATCGCTGGCCAGCGTTCCTGTCCCGGAGCCAGTTAACGGCGGCGAGCCAGAACAAGGAGAACAGCCCGGGCCGGACGGGCGGTGGGAGCGCATATGACCGCGGAGACAATGACCGGCCGCCAATCGCACTCGTTGCTCGTCGCCTTCTGGGCCTACGTGCGGCACGAACTGCTGTACGTGGCCTGGGCCCTGCTAGAAGTATCCCTGCTCGCGCCCCTGGCTCTGTCCATCATCAGTTGGGCCAGGTTCTGGTCCCCGGCAGCCTTTGCGCTCTGGCTGCTCCTCATCTTGCTCGTCCCCTTCAACCTGAACCGGCTGCTGACACTGTACGAGGTGCCTGCCTCCCGGCAACGAAAAATCGTCTTTGCCGCGCTGCTGCTCACAGTCATTCTCTCGCTGCGCGCCCTCCTCTACGAAGACACCGGCATATTTGGGCTGCAGTGGCTCCGGGAACTTTACCGCCACTTCGTCGAACCCGGAAATCCCCTGTGGAGTCGTGATCTTTCCCTCTTCTTCCTACTCCTCTTTCTGTGGTGGCGTGGGCTTTCGCTCGCCGGCCGGTCACCGGACATTAAGGATATGGGCTTGCGCCTGCGGTTCAGCTCTCTCATCCTCGCCCCACTGATAGCCGGCATTGCCACACTGACGGGCACACCTGTCTTGGGCTTTGTGCTCCTCCATTTCTTCGTGACACTTGTCGCCGTCAGCCTGACGCGTGCCGAGGAGATCGCCCTCGAGCGTACGGGCCGATCTTACCCGCTGCGACCACGCTGGCTGGCAGTGATTGCCCTAACAAGCCTGGCACTGGTTAGTGCGGCCGGGCTACTGGCGATGGCCATCAGTGGTGAGGGCCTGGAGCAACTCGTCACGTGGACCGCACCAGTGTGGGTGGCCATCCGTTTCTTTACGACGACACTCGTCTCCGTTGTCAGCCACCTTGTCTTTTACCTGCTGCTTCCCCTATTCTGGATAGGGAGCAGGCTCATGGCCTGGTTGCGCTCTCTCGAGGTGCTCCCGCTCGCACCGCCTTCGGATCAGCCGCCGCCCGAAGCAATCGATCTGAACCTCTTTTTGCGCCAGTTAACCGGCCCAGAGGAGCCGATCTTACTGTGGGTCAACCGGTTGTTATTGCTCCTGTTCTTCGCCCTCCTTCTTTTCGCGACCGTTGCTGCCGTCTCACACCTCGTCGGCAACCGGCGGCTGTCGCTCCAGAGTGAAGAGCGTAGCGTCGCGCCAGAAAGGCGGAGCCGTGGCCCGGGTTTGGGACAGCGACTACGGCGCCGGCTGACCTTCTGGCAGCAATGGCGCGCGGCAGCGTCTATCCGCCGCATCTATCGCCAGATGGGCGAGTTGGCGGCGGCGTATGGCTACCCGCGCGCTGCGGCGCAGACACCCAACGAGTATCTGTCCACACTCGGCGAGCTGTGGCCCGATGGACAGGATGAAAGCACCCAGATCACACAGGCGTACGTACGAGTTCGCTACGGCGAGGTACCCGAAACCGAGGAGGAGCTGCAAGCGCTGCGGCGCGCCTGGGCGCACCTACGACGCCTGCCACCGCCAGAGGAAGAACAGCGAAACCCGTAAGCAGTGTCAGAACCGTTGCGTCCTGCTGCGTCCCGGCTTTGACACTCATATACCCGTATGGTATCATGCGCTGGTTCTCGCTTACACAACTCGTTTCCAGCAGTAGAACCTCAATTTTTGTCACAGTCGGCCTTCGCGACGCGCACGATGGCATCGTGCGATAAGGAGTGTTTGGATGAGATCGCGTACTGAGATGATGGTGGATCGCCTGCGCGATTTGCAGGCGGGTACTCCTGACATTGAAGCTTCGGCCGTCGTCAGCGTGGACGGGCTCATCATGGCCTCCTCACTTCCCGCCGGCGTGGACGAGGACCGTATTTCCGCCATGTCTGCCGCGATGTTGTCCCTCGGCGACCGCATTGCCGATGAGCTAAACCGGGGCCGGCTGGAACGTGTTTATATTAGCGGCGCGAACGGCATTATTGTGTTAATGGCTGTCGGCGAAGACGCCGTCTTGACCGTCCTAGCACGGGCCACGGCCAAGCTTGGTCTCATCTTCCTCGACGCCAGCCGTACCGCAGACGATTTGACGCGCCTGTTATAGGACACTATGTGATACGCTGGTATGGGACGAATACCACGACCCTCCCTTACACCTTTGAATGCTGTGGGGCATGTCACCCAGGATGACATGCCCCACTTTTCTTTTTACCGACATCAGGAAGAAAACAGGTGAGGTAGCCAAATGACTAAATATATCTTCTTCACCGGCGGTGTCGTCAGCTCCGTCGGTAAAGGTGTGACGGCAGCAGCGCTCGGCCGCATCCTGAAGGCGCGTGGCTTGCGCATCGCCGTCCAGAAACTAGATCCCTATATCAACGTCGACCCCGGCACCATGTCCCCCTACCAGCACGGGGAAGTGTTCGTGACCGAAGACGGCGCCGAAACAGATCTCGACCTCGGCCACTACGAGCGCTTCATCAACATCAATCTCAGCCAGATGTCCAACGTCACCACCGGGCGCGTTTATGCCGACGTGATTGCCAAGGAGCGGCGTGGCGATTATCTCGGCGGTACCATCCAGGTGATTCCGCACATCACGAACGAGATCAAGCGCTTTATCCGGGTTCTGGCCGAGAACACAGAAGCCGACGTGGTACTCGTGGAGGTCGGCGGCACGGTCGGCGACATCGAGAGCCTCCCTTTCCTTGAGGCGTTACGCCAAATGCGCTCCGATGTCGGCCGCGAAAACACGCTCTACGTGCACGTCACCTTTCTCCCCTACATTGGCGCCAGCCGCGAGCTGAAGACGAAACCAACACAGCACAGTGTTCGCGAGCTGCGCAGCATCGGCATACAACCGGACGTGATTATTGCCCGGGCCGATCATCCGATTCCCGACGAACACATCGACAAGATCGCCCTGTTCACCGACGTCGAACGAGAAGCCGTCATCCCAGCCGTCACCAGCGACCTTCTCTACAACATCCCACTTGAGCTGGAAGCGACAGGGCTGGCCGATCTCGTCGTGGAGCGCATGGGATTACAGGAGAAAGTGGAGCCGCCAGACTTGACCGGCTGGCAGCAGATGATCGCTAAAATGCGCAATGGCCATCCCCGGATTCGTATCGGCATTGTCGGGAAATATGTCGAGCTACATGATGCCTATATGAGCGTGCGTGAGGCGCTCTACCATGCCGGTATCGCTGCTGAGCGCCAGGTAGACGTCGCCTGGATCCACTCCGACGATCTGGAAAAGGGCGAGGCCGAGGCGGAACTTGACGGTCTGCACGGCATCGTCGTGCCCGGCGGGTTCGGTTACCGCGGCGTCGAGGGCAAGATCATGGCGGCACGGTGGGCGCGGGAGAACAAGATCCCTTATCTCGGCCTCTGTCTGGGCATGCAGGTGATGTGCATCGAATTCGCTCGGGAGATCTTTGACAGTGACGAGCCGAATAGCACCGAGTTTGACGAGACAACAGAGATCCCGATTATCAGCCTCATGCCTGACCAACACGAGCTCGCCGACATGGGCGGGACGATGCGCCTCGGGACGTATCCCTGCGTGCTGCAGCCAGGGACACGGGCGCGCGCAGCGTACGGCGGGTCTGAGGAAACGGCGCTGGTCCACGAGCGCCACCGCCACCGGTGGGAGCTGAATAACAAGTATCGCGATCTACTCGAGGAGCACGGCATGGTTTTTAGTGGCGTTTCTCCAGACAACCGGCTTGTCGAGATCGCCGAGTTGCGCGATCATCCCTTCATGGTGGGTAGCCAGTTCCACCCAGAGTTCAAGAGCCGCCCCAACCGGCCACATCCGTTGTTCCTGGCCTTTATGCATGCAGCGGTCAGCTACCAGGAAGGTGAGCGCGGGAAGGAGCCCGTTCAGGCAGACATACAAGTGGAAGGCAATCGCTAGGCCCCGGCTGGCGCTCCTGCCTCGCAGCCGTTGAGCGAGCCGTCCCAGCGCGAGACAGGAGCACGCTATCGCATACCAATGACATTCTTCGTGCCAATAGGTGTAATCCCTCAATCGCTCTGCCCTGGTGCACCTGATAGACTTAAGCCGGGACGTCAAGACGGCCAATATCAAAGGGCACTGTTTTGCTGGTTGCGGTAAGTAGCAGCCTGGCCGCGGCGCAGAGAGACACGCCCGTCGCAAGATAAAAGGACGAGGTAGAATGAGCCAATCCGAGGTGATCCGCGTGATGATCGTCGACGATCACGCGGTTGTGCGCAGCGGCCTATCCGCTTTCCTGACGGTGTTCGACGACCTTGAGCTCGCCGCAGAAGCAAGCAGCGGCGAAGAGGCGGTACGGATCTGCCAGCAGATGGGGCTCGACGTCGTGCTCATGGATCTGGTGATGCCAGGTATGGACGGGGCGGCTGCGACGAAAGCGATCCGCGAGCACTGTCCCCAGACGCAGATTATCGCCCTTACCAGCTTCCGCGAGGACGAGCTTGTTCAGGGCGCACTTCAGGCAGGCGCGATTAGCTACCTGCTGAAGAATATTAGCGCACACGAGCTGGCTAACGCGATCCGCGCTGCGCATGCC
>JAVVFG010000040.1:0-18054 GCA_032260445.1 Anaerolineae bacterium
GGGACACGAGGCAGAGCCGCTGCTAGAGGCGGCACGCGCACGCGGGCTCGCCGTGCAGCGCGCGCCGCGGCAGAAGCTGAGCCAGCTTGCCGGCGATAGCAGCCACCAGGGGGTGGTCCTCGAGGCCGGTCCTTTCCCCTATAGCGACGTCGCTGAGATGCTTACCCTGGCGGCGGAGCGCGGCGAAAAGCCGTTCTTGCTGCTGCTCGACCTGCTGCACGGGCTGCAGAATATCGGCGCGCTGCTGCGGACAGCGGAGCTGTGTGGGGTACACGGGGTAATCATCCAGGACCGCCGCGCGCCGGACATCACACCCAGCGTAGTGACCTATTCTGTTGGGGCCGTGGAGCACCTGCTCGTGGCACAGGTAACGAACCTGGTGGATACGATGCGCAGCCTCAAAGAGCGGGAGGTGTGGCTGGTGGGCATGGACCTCGGCGATGAAGCGCAGGGGGTGGGCGAGATCGACCTCGACATGGCGTTGGGAATCGTCGTGGGGCACGAGGGCGAGGGGATGCGGCGGCTGGTGCGCGAGACGTGCGATTTTCTGCTGCGGCTGCCGATGCGCGGGCACGTCGATTCGTACAACGCTGCTGTCGCGGGGTCGATCCTGCTGTTTACTGCCTGGCAGGCGCGCGGCTTCCAGGGCGCCAACGGCTAAACAGGGCCAGGTGCCTGTGGACGAGAACCGTTTCCAGATGCGGCAGTGCCACGACGAGGTATGCCGGTTTCGTTTTCCGGCACCTGTCGCGGCAACCGCAGTAGATTGCCCGCGCTGTGGGGGGCCGACGGAGCGGGCAATCGAATTTGCCGGGCGGGGCGCGCCAGCCCAGCAACCGAACTCAACGGTCGTGCTGGAAGCGCTGCTGGACAACATCCGCAGCATTTATAATGTCGGCGCGATGCTGCGCACGGCGGATGGCGCGGGCCTGCGCCGCCTGCACCTCTGCGGCATCACCGCCACGCCTGACCATCCGAAAGTAGCAAAGACGGCGCTCGGGGCACAGGAGGCGGTGCCGTGGGTAGGCTATGCGAACGCGCTGGATGCAGCCGATTCTCTGCGACAACAAGGCTACGAGCTGTGGGGGTTGGAAAGCGGGCCGCGTGCCGAATCGCTGTTCGCCGTGCAGACCCTGCCGCAGAAGGTGCCGCTCGTGCTCGTCGTGGGGAATGAGGTCGCAGGGATCGATCCGGCGCTGTTGGAGCGCTGCAGCCGCGTGCTAGCGATCCCGATGCACGGCGTGAAAGGCTCACTAAATGCGGCGGTTGCCTTCGGGATCGCTGTGTACCATCTGCACTATGGTGTGCCTGCCTGAGCAGGCGATCTCCCCCTACTCTGGCAGCCGTAGCTCAGGGTTGCCAGAGCGAGACGGTAAGGGCGTGGTAGGTCTGGGGCAGCATGTCGATGGGCTGAACTTCGAGCAGGTGGAACCCGGCCTGGACTAGCTGGCGGCTGTCGCGGGCAAAGGTGGCGACGTCGCCGCCGGTGTAGATGAACCGGTCTGGCTGCATGGCGGCGATGATCGCCACCATCTCCCGTGAAAGGCCCTCAGGGGGCGGATCGACGACAAGCACCTCGGGGATCACGCCAAGCGCCGGCAGGGCCTCCTCGACTAAGCCATGGTAGAGCGAGACGTTGTCCAAATCCTGGAGATTGGCGGCGAAATCTTCGACGGCATCGGGGGCAGCCTCCACGGCGGCGACTTCGGCTGCCTGCTCAGCGAGAAACGCGGTGAGCATACCGACGCCGGCGTACGCGTCAATAGCCATGTCGCCGTCCTGAACCGCAGCCAGCCGCAGCACGGTGTCTACAAGGAGAGTGGCCGCCGGGCTGGGGTAGAAGAAAGAGCCGGCGGAGACGCGGAAGTCGCGCTCGCGCACGCGGCGGATGATGTAGTTATCGCCGACGAGGTTGGCGGCGGTACCGTCGGGGAGGACGACCGACACAGACACAGGGAAGTCGGTGCTGAGCTCCGGCGGCTCCAGACCGGTTACCTCCAGCGCCAGAAGGAGGGCATCATCGTCGCCGACGCGCAAGGTGGCGCGCCGCAGGCCGGGAAAGGCAGCGTCGATGTCCTGGAAAAGCTCCTCGAGGATGGGCCGGATCAGATAGCAGACCTCAATGTCCATGACTTCCTGGAGCTGGGGCGACCAGAAGCCGAGCCCGCCAGCTTCTGTGGGGCTGAAGGTAACGTCCATGCTGTAGCGCCAGGGCTCAGGGTTGGGCAGCGTGGCGCGAACGGGCGCGTCTTCGATCTGCCCGATGCGGGCCAACTGGTCGCGCACGATTGATTGCTTGAAGCTGAGCTGCTGCTGGTAGGTGGTGTGCTGCCAGTGGCAGCCGCCACAGACGCCAAAGTGGGGGCAGCGCGGCTCGATGCGCTCTGGCGCAGCCTCAAGAAGGGTGAGCAGGCGCCCGTGGGCAAAGCGACCTTTGTCTTTTTCTATCGCCACCTCCACGCGCTCACCAGGGAGGGTGAAGGGAACGAAGATGACGCGGCCGTTCTCGTCACGGCCCAAGGCGTCGCCGCCATTGGCAATATCAGTCAGCTCGAGGGTTACTGTTTCCATGGTGCAAGGGTCCGCTGTGGCTCGATAGGCCGGTCAGCCGATACGGCCGGTGGCGACGAGCATGGTAAAGGAGAGGATGAACCAGTGAATGAGAAAGGGATAGAGGAAAGATCCAGACTGCCAGGCGATATAGCCAAGAGCGGCGCCGCCAAAGATGGTCGAGAAGGTTTCCACCTCTGGTTTCCCGAGGTGCATGAAGGCAAAGGGGACGGCCTGCAGCCAGATGGCGGCTCCCGGACCGAGGGCACGGGCGAGCCCAAAGAGGATCAGGCCGCGCCACATGAATTCCCAGCCCCACATCTCGACGGCGTTAAAGAGGATGATGCGGGCGGCGCCTTCCGGTGCACGGGCTTCATAGAAGGCCATCATGCCCGGCTGGCGGGCGATGACCCACAAGACAAGGGCCATACCGGCACAGGCGAACACGGTCCAGCGCAAGCCGGTGCGCCAATTGCCGAGCGTCAGACCGTAGCCGGCCGGGCGCTCTTTGAAGAGGACGAGGATCAGGATCAGGGGAATGATGAAGTAGAGGAAGAAGCGATCGACCGCCTTGATTGCGGTCAGCCGGTGATTGTAGTAATCGACCATCGGCAAGATGGTACTCAGGATGACGAGTAGCGTGACGCGGACGTCAAAATGGATGCCGCCGATCTCCAAGGTAAGCCTCCTCACGCGGCGGATTATAGCAAAAAAGGCCCAGCCATCCGACCGGGCCTTTTCAGTGTTGGGAATTACGGTACCTGTCAGTAAGCCGGTTCTCCCATCAGAACCATATTCTGCAAGACACGTTCCATGGTCATGGTATGGGTGCAAACTTTCCGGCTTCGAAAGAAGTCACAGTCACAACGCCAGGTCCCCTTATCATACGATACAAGGTGTTCGTGATTGTCCCCATTAATCCGAACCTGGAGGCTGTTGAACTCAATGCGATCGGCGCGCTCTTCAGCGTAGATCTTCGATTTCTCGATCTTGCCAATCATCCCGTAATCCATGGCTTATCTAGCTCCTCTCATTGGGTAAACCTCACCTGTAAACAAAAAACGCACGCAAGTTGCGTGCGCCAGAAGCCTATTCGATTGTTGCCAGCCCATTCGAGATGGTCACTCTCCTCACAACATTCATATCACTAGTATAGCGCGGATAAAGTGGCTGTCAATTTAAAACTTTGTGGCAGGATTAAAGAACTTGACCCTGCCTCTCATCTTGGGTAAAATGCACACGCTTGAGTGGTAAGGGAAGTGTGGGGCCAGCTAACCCCGCTTTAACAGCAGGCCGGGATAGCTCAGTTGGTAGAGCACTGCACTGAAAATGCAGGTGTCCCCAGTTCGAGTCTGGGTCCTGGCATATTTTTAAAAATATGATATAATTTTCAGCGACCTGCGGGTGTAGTTCAGTGGTAGAACGTCTCCTTGCCAAGGAGAAGGTCGTGAGTTCGAATCTCATCGCCCGCTTTGCTTAACACCGGCAGGCCCTGAGCCTGCCGGTGTCGTTTGGCGACGTGGCCAAGTGGTTAAGGCAGGGGTCTGCAAAACCCCCATCACCGGTTCGAATCCGGTCGTCGCCTTATACTTAGTTCCTATTGCAAGCTCTTGCCGGTGGCAAGAGCTTTTTTTATTATTGCCGGTGCAGGGGAGCCGCGTTGGATCTCCTCGGAGGAGTAAGAAGATGTTACGAGAGAAGCTGCCGGCGAGCATCGACGGCCTGGATGCGACACGATGGGAGACGTTTGCCCCATATTACGAGGCGTTACAGGAGCAGGAGCCGACTCCAGAGACCATCCCGCAGTGGTTGAGGGAGTGGTCCGACCTGTCGCGCGTGGTGCGCGAAGCGATCAGTTGGGTCAACATCGAGAAGTCGCAAGATACCACCGACGAAGCGCGAGAGCAGGCGTTTCTGGACATGGTGAACAACGTCTACCCGCAGGCGATGCGCGCGGAGCAGGCGCTGAAGAAACGGCTGCTGCAGATGGAGATCGACGACCAGGACCTAGCGGTGCCGCTGCGCAACATACGCAATGAGGCGGCGCTCTTCCGCGAAGAAAACATCCCGCTGATTACGCAGCTGCAGAAGCTGGCGAACACCTATGATAACCTCACGGGCGGGCTGCAGACAGTGTGGGACGCTGGCGAGCCCAGGAACCTGAGCCAGCTTGACGCGATGCTCGTACAGAAGGAGCGCGCGCTGCGCGAGCGGGCGTGGCAGGCGACCATGGCCCTGTGGCTGTCGGAGCGCGAGCGGCTGAACCAGATTTACACGGATGCGCTGGCGCTGCGCCACGAGGTTGCGGCCAATGCCGGGCTGCCGGATTATCGTGCCTACGCGTTCCGCGATCGGGGCCGGTTTGATTACACGCCGGAAGATTGTTTTGTATTCCACGAGGCTATCGCGGAAGTCGTCGTGCCGGCCGCGCGGCGCATCCTGGAACGGCGGCAGGAGCGGCTGGGGCTAGAGCGGCTGCGCCCGTGGGACGTGCGCGTCGAGCCCAGCGAGGAAGAAGCGCTGCAGCCGTATTCCGAAGAAAGCGAGCTGATCGGACGCAGTGAGGCGATTTTCGAGCAGGTGGACCCGGCACTGCGTGCGGCGTTTGCGACGATGGCCGCGGAAGCGCTGCTGGATCTGGATACGCGCAACGGGAAGCAGCGAGGCGGTTACTGCAGCACGTTGCCTTTACGGCGCCGGCCCTTCATCTTCATGAACGGGACGGGGACCCATGACGACGTGCAAACACTGCTGCACGAAGCGGGCCACGCATTCCATGCCTTTGCCAAGCTGGAGCTACCGCTGATCTGGCAGACGGCAACGCCGATGGAATTTAACGAAGTGGCGTCGATGGCAATGGAGCTCCTGGCAGCGCCCTATCTAACAAAGGAGTACGGCGGCTTTTACAGTGAGGCGGAAGCGGCGCGGGCGCGCATCGAACATCTCGAGGGTATCCTGCTGTTTCTGCCCTACATGGCGGTGGTCGATGCATTCCAGCATTGGGTCTACACACACCCAGAGGAAGCGGCAGATGCAGCCAAGCTGGACGCGACGTGGGACGGGCTGTGGCAGCGCTTTATGCCGGTAACCGACTGGAGCGGCTTTGAGGATGCGCGGATGACAGGGTGGCACCGCAAGCTGCACATCTTCACGAGCCCGTTTTATTATATCGAGTATGGCATGGCACAGGTGGGCGCGCTGCAGATCTGGCGCAACAGCCTGGAAGATCAGGCCGGAGCACTGGCAGCGTACCGCCGGGCCCTCGCAGCGGGCGGTACGCGCACGCTGCCGGAGCTGTTTGCACTGGCGGACGCTGAGTTTCGCTTCGACGCGGCGATGTTGGGGGAGCTTGTGTCCCTGGTGGAGACGACGATTGCCGGGTTGGAAGGCGGCGGCTAGGACCGGCGGTTGGCTTGCCCGGGCATCCGGCCAGAGTTATTATTAGATAATTAATAAAAAGTCGTCAAGGTGGCGAAGAGCGCCGCGGAGAAGGTCATGAAACCAAGCGTCGCCATGCGTGAATATCTGGCGGAAATCTACCGCCTGCAGGAAGACGAGCCAACGGTCAGTACGACAGCACTAGCGGAGCGGCTGGGAGTTTCAGCACCAGCGGTGCCGCGGATGTTAAAGCGGCTGAAGAATGATGGCTACGTGAAGCATATCCCTTACCAGGGGGTTGAGCTGACGGATCTCGGCCGGGAAGAGGCACTGCGCGAGCTGCGGCGACACCGGGTGCTTGAGGTTTTCCTGGTGGAGGTGATGGGTTTCACGTGGGATGAGGCGCATGAACACGCGGATCAGTTAGGACAGGGATTGAACGACGCGCTGACAGCGCGCATGGCGGCGATGACGGGCGACCCGCAACGCTGCCCGCATGGCGAGCCGATCCCTGACGCGGAGGGCAACCTGCCGGCCGTAGACGACATCGCGCTGGTCAACCTGGGTGTGGGTACGAAGGGGACTATCAGCCGGGTGCGCACGCATGATCCGGAGCGGCTGAAGTATTTCCACAGCCTTAACTTGCTGCCGGGGCAGGCGTTTGCGATTGTAGGCCGGGCGCCGTTTAACGGGCCGATGCGGTTGCGCGTGGGGCGCGAGGAAGTTGTGCTGGGCATCGAACTGACGAAGCAACTGTGGGTAACGCCGGAGCAGGAAAAGAGCGCGGACTAGCCTTGCTGCGGGGCAGCCACGCGTTTTAGGGGAAGAGACGGCGGGCTTTTACTTCGGCGACTGCATCTTCTCGGTAGCGGTAGAGCCGGGCCGGGCGCCCTTCTCCTTCGCGGCGCAGCTTACCCGTATTTTCGAGAATGTCTGCCGTGAGAACCTTGCGGCGGAAGTTTCGCTTGTCGAGAGTCTCGCCGAGAATGAGTTCGTAGGCATCCTGCAGCTCGGAGAGGCTGAAGGTGTCGGGGAGTAGCTTGAAACCGACGCTCGTATACTCGAGCTTGTAGCGCAGGCGTGTGAGGGCATAGTCGAGTATCTCGCTGTGGTCGAAGGCGAGCTCGGGCAAGGCATCGACCGGCCACCAGCCGGTCTCGGCGGCATCGGAGCCGGCCTGAGGGTCGGGCACGGCGTCGGCGGGCAGCAAGGCGAAGTAGGCAACGGTGATGACGCGGGTGCGGGGGTCGCGATCGGGTGCGCCAAAAGTGTACAGCTGTTCGGTATAGACGTCGCGTACACCGGTTTCTTCTGCGAGCTCTCTGGCTGCCGCTTGCTCCAAGGATTCGGTCATCTCGACAAAGCCGCCGGGAATGGCCCACATGCCGGCAAAGGGCCAGTTCTTGCGGCGCACGAGCAAGACCTGCAACTGACCAGCGACGAGCGAGAAGATGACGACGTCTACGGTCACCGACGGCCGTTCGTAACGAGAGGGATCGTAGGTTTCGGGAGTCTCCTCCTGCATCGGTTCTCTCCATAGAAAAAGTCCCTCGCCCTCCAGGGCCAGGGACTTTTCTGTTGCGTCAAGGCCCGGTGGCAACCTTACTGTCCAGGAGCGGGCAGCGTCGCCGGTTCGACGTCGTCGGCCCGTGGCACGAGGTCAAACTCCAACGGTTCGGGAATGGTCAGGCCACCCTGCTCGACGAGCTGCGGCAGGCTGATGCTGACGGTGGTATGGTCACTGGTATCGCCCTGGGCGCGCAGAGCGAGGTCCATGCGGACGCCGCGATCCATGGCCCACTTGAGGGTGAGCGCATCCTGCAGAGACAGGCCGAGGATGACGACATCGGGGAAGCGCTCGCTGCGCTGGAAGAGCGGTGTGGGCGTGGGCAGTGGCTGTGCGGGGTCGCCTTCGACGGCGTCGATCTCTGGCGGGTTGAGGTCGCCCGGATCTTTCCAGGTGCCGAGCCAGATCACTTCGGCCTGCTGGACGGTGAGCTGGGTTACGCGCCGGGGGATCTGCAGCAGGGTGCTGCCGTCCCACGAGAGGCTACCACGCGGGCTGATCGTGGCAACGAGGTTGACGCCGGGGATCACCTCGAGGCGCCCTTCGACGCCCTGGTTGAGCAGAAAGGAACCGCCCTCCTGCAGCAGGATCTGGCTTACCGGCCGGTAGAAGTTGGGCAGTGCCGTATGAAACTCGGGGTCGATGTCGATCACGCCGACGGTGGAGAGCACGTCAACCGTGTCGCCCGGCCGGAGCGCATAGGCGGCGCCGACATAACGGTCGATAGGGAAGGCAATGGCCACCTGTCCCTGATTGACGTAGAGGGCCAGATCGGAGCCCATGGTGGCGAGGTCAACCGTGCTCAGGGCGAGCATAGAGTCGAGGATTTCCTGCCCACGGTCCACGCGTGTGCGGGTGATGCGGCCGATGACCTCTTCGGGCTCGCTGAAGCTGTAACCGGCACGGACAGCCACATTATCGTCGGGGCGCATTTCGATGCGCACAAAGTCTGGCTCGATGCGCGTACCAGGCGGCATGGCGAGTGTCGAGACGACCACGGGAACAAAGGTGACTTCGGGCGTCGGCGTCGGCGCTTGTTGTCCTGGCTCACTCCGTACGGGCTCTGTCTCTACGACCTGGGCCGGGGTTTCGGGGCCGCCGGGCAACAGGGAATCGAGGACAGTATCGCCAGAGAGGGCAAGGAAGGCGACGACCCCGGCGGCGATGAGCAATAGGACCAGGAAAAGTAAGAGGAAGGTTCTTGCACGCATAAGGCTCTCCTGCTTCTATTCTCCGCCAGCGGTTTCGGTGGGCACCGGAGCGGCAGGCGTCACGGTCGCGAAAACGGGGCTGACAGTGTAGCCGTAGTCGATGGGCGGCTCGATGTTAAAGCGGCTCAGGAAGTAGTTCAGATCGATGTTATCAACGGCGTAGACCTGACCGTCGTCGGGACCGCGCAGGGCGTAATCGATGTTGGCGGCGCTCTCGACGGCATACTTCATGACGAGCTGCTGCTGCGGTGTCATCGCCAGCACGACCACATCCGGGGGGAGCGGTGTCGGCGTGGGCACGACGCCGGCCTCCGGTGTCGGGGTAGCATTGGGATCGGGTGTCGGCGTTGCGGTGGGCACGGCGACGATATCTGGAGGGAAGTAGGGCCCGACCTGGATCACTTTGGCGCCCTGGAGGACAAAGGAGACCTGCACCGGACGCTGCTCTTCTGAGGGTGTAATCAAGGCAAGATCGCCGTTAGGCAGGGTCTCGAAGCGGCCGAAGGGATCGAGGATCAGGAGCGACTGGCTCACTTGAGCTTCGGCACCTTCTTCGCCGGGGGTCGCGGTCTCCAGTATGAAGGTCGCGCTATTCTGGAGGAGCGTCTGGAATTCCTCATCGATCTCGTAGATGAGGAAGGTTGCCATGACGTCGACGAAGTCACCAGGCGCAAGGCCATAGGCGACGCTGGAGAGGCGATCCATGGGCACACCCTGGGCAACGTACCCTTCAGGGATGAGGGAGGATGGCCCATACTCCTCGACGCCGACGAGGGTTGGATCCTCGATCAGGGAATCGTAGGTGAGTGTCTCGCCCTGGAAGATGTCGGTCCGCGCATAAAGACCGATGGCATCCTCGATGTTGGTGATGACATTGCTGCCCACCTCGTCGGCACGCCGGGTGTCGATGGCGAGCTCGTCCTCGGACATTTGCCAGCCGCGGGGTACGGTCTGGATGGAGACGACCACGCCGACCAGGTCAGAGGCCTGCGCGGCAGTGACTGGCGTCGGCTGAACGACCTCGGGTTGGGGTGTCCCTTCACCTACCTCCACATCGGGGGTGGGCAGGTCGACCACAGCGGGTGTGTCATCGCCGCCCAATCCCCCGCTGAGGTAGAGAAAGGCAATTAACCCAAGGAGTAGCAGTCCGCCTATGAGAAACAAGATGGCTAATGTGCGTCGGCCCATAATCTCTATTCCTTGTTTGTGGTGGCGCCGTGTCTGCTGGCACGAGATTCGAAACAGACAGAGCGGTCGCTCCCGGCAACCTGCACCGATTATAGAGTGACGATAATAATATGTAAACCTCAGAGTCGGACATATATTAGCATAAGGAAAGAAGCGTTAGCAAATAGTGTGCGTAGTACAGTAGTCCCTTTAGAGGTCCAAAATGGGCGGAATTGGGGACGGACAGGACTAAAGTAAGATGCAGAAAAGGGCTGGTGCGGGGATCCGTGCGAAGGGAAGGCGGGGCGGGGCCTGTTTACGGGCGCGGCAGGGGCGCGTCGGTCAATAAGCGCCACCAGGCCTGCCAGGGATGGGCCGAGGCGGCGGGATCAGGGGTGGGGACAGGGGTTGGCGAGGGGACAGGCGTTCCTTCGACGAGGAGGGGGACGACGCGCCGTTCGCCCGGGCGCAGGTAGCCGCCTTCTTCGCGGGCATAGGCTTCGACGTAATGGTCGCTTGTGACGTAGGTTGCCGTGGCCTGTAGCTGTACGTAGCGGGTCTGCTCGGCATTGATTTCGGCCTGGAGGTCTTCTTCTCCCACCCCGGCGAGCCGGCCGGCCTGGGCGCGGCGGTTGAGATCCAAGGCAATGAAGAGGCCAGCGATCACGGCGAGGAGCACGAGTAATTGCGGGAGCGTCAGTAACGGTTGTTGGCCGAACAGCTTCTTGCGCATGGGACCTAGCTTACCGGCGAGCGGAGTCACGTGCAAGAAACGGGCGGCGCCCGGGGTGCAGGTTCCCCCTTTTCGTCAGGGGGCAGCCGGTATGTTAAAATGCGGCCCAATGGGCCAGGTCGATTATCTCGTCATCGGACATATTACAGACGACTACACCCCAGATGGTATGACCATCGGCGGTTCGGTTGCTTATGCCGGGCGCACGGCGCAGGCGTTGGGCTGCCGGACGGCGGTCGTCACCAGCTCGCAGGTGCGCGATGACCTGGCGACAGTTCTACCGTCAATCGCAGTGCAGCACGTGCCGGCGCCGCACACGACGGCGTTTACCAACCGGTACGAGGGCATCCACCGTGAGCAGTGGCTACATGCGGTGGCGGCGCCGCTGCGCGCAGAGCATGTGCCCGAGGCATGGCGGCGAAGCGCTATCGTGCACCTTGCCCCCGTCGCCGCCGAGGTCGACGTGGAGATGATGGCCCTCTTCAGCAACAGCCTGATTGGCCTGACGCCGCAGGGGTGGATGCGGCAGTGGGATGAGGGCGGCCGGGTTCGTGGCACGCGCTGGGAACAGGCGGAAACGGCGTTTCCGCTGGCCGCGGCGGTCATTCTCAGCGACGAGGATCTCCCGGATGAGAGCTACCTGGAGGTCTGCCGGCAGTATGCGCGGCTGCTGGTCATGACGCAGGGGCCGGCGGGGTGTACGGTGTTTTTCGGCGATGACGCGCGCTCGTTTGAGGCACCTGCCGCGCCGGTGCGCGACCTGACCGGGGCCGGCGATGTCTTTGCGGCTGCGTTTCTGGTGCGGCTGTACCAGACGCGCGGGAACCCGTGGGAGGCGGCCGTGTTTGCCAACGAGGTGGCGGCTGCCTCCGTGACGCAGGTGGGTCTGGCGGCGAAGATCGCCCATATTGAAGCTATGCTGCAGCCGTGAGCCGGTAACGATCATGAAGATTTACGCGGTCGTCAATCAGAAGGGGGGTGTGGGCAAGACCACGAGTGTGATCAATATCGGCGCTTTTATGGCCACCAGCGGGCAGCGGGTGTTGCTTGTGGATCTGGACCCGCAGGCGAATGCGACCTCGGGGCTGGGTATCGACAAGACGGAGGTCGAGCTGTCGACCTACGACTTGCTGCTGGAGTCGGCCGAGCTGAACGACGTGGTAGTCAACCACCAAGATACGCCAGGGCTGCACCTGCTGCCGGCGAACCCCGCCCTATCCGGCGCGGAGGTTGAGCTAGTCAACGAGATGGCGCGGGAGTTCCGGCTGCAACAGGCGCTGCTGGCAGCGGAGGGCAAGTATGATTACGTGCTGATCGATTGCCCGCCGAGCCTGAGCCTGCTGACGATCAACGCATTGACCGCGGCACGCGACGGGGTGCTGATACCGATCCAGTGCGAGTATCTGGCGCTGGAGGGGTTATCGCAGTTGATGCAAACGCTGGAGATGGTGCGGCGCTATCTCAACAACGCGCTAGTCGTGCGCGGCATGTTGATGACGATGTACGACAGCCGGACGAATCTCAGCCGGCAGGTGGTGGAGGAGGTGCGCGCGCACTTCGCGGGCAAGGTCTTCCGGACGATCATCCCGCGAAACGTCCGCCTCAGCGAAGCGCCGAGCTACGGGCAGCCAATCCACAGGTATGCGCCGTCCTCGCCAGGCGCACTGGCCTACCAGGTGCTGACGACGGAACTGATGCGCGGTGACGGGGTACCGTTGCCGGCAAAGGAAAAGGGGACATGAGCAAGCGACGCGGTCTGGGGCGGGGGTTGGGCGCGCTCATTCCGATGGGCGACGAGAGCGAGCAGCTAGCACAAGAAGCGGGCGAGAGCGGCCTGCGCATGGTCGCGAGCAACGCCATCCAACCCAACCCGCACCAGCCGCGCAGCCAGATCGACGAGATGGCGCTGCAGGAGCTGGCCGACTCGATTGCCGAGCACGGGCTGATCCAGCCGCTGATCGTCCATGCAGAAGCGAACGGGCAGTATACGCTGATCGCCGGGGAGCGGCGCTGGCGTGCGGCGCAGAAGGCCGGTCTGGAACAGCTGCCGGTGCTCGTGAAGCAGGCGACGCCGCAAGCGATGCTGGAAATCGCGCTGATCGAGAATATCCAGCGGGCCGATCTCAACGCGGTTGAGGAGGCCACCGCTTACCAGCAGCTCGTCGACGAGTTTGGCCTGACGCAGGAGGCGGTAGCGCAGCGGGTGAGCAAGAGCCGGCCGGCGGTAGCGAACGCGCTGCGCCTGCTGGAGCTGCCGCAGAAGGTGCAGCAAGCGGTGATCGACGGAGAGATCAGCGGCAGCCACGCGCGTACGCTGGCGGCGCTGCCGACGCCGGAGGCACAGCTGGCGCTGCTGCAAGTAATCATCAAGCAAGGGCTGAGCGTGCGGCAGACGGAAGAGCGCGTACGCAAGCTGAAGGAAGGGGTGCGCCCGCAGCCGCGACAGCGGCGCCGCCCACCGGCCGAGTGGCTGTGGCTGGAGTCGCGTTTCCAGCAGACGTTGGGCACGCGCGTCAACCTGGAGAAGCGGGCACGCGGCGGGCGGCTGGTGATCCACTTTGAAGATGACGAAGACTTGCACGCCTTGTTTGAGGCCATTGTAGGCGACGAGTAGGATGGCAATTCGCTTGAAATCTGAAAGCCAGATCGCCGCACTGCGCGAGGCGAACCGGCTCGTCGCCGAGGCGTTTGTTCTGCTGGAAGAGGCGATCCGCCCGGGGACGCGCCTCTCTGATCTGGATGCGATGGTGACGGAGTTTATCGTGGGGCGGGGTGCGGAGCCGCTCTATAAGGATTATCGTGGCAACCCGCCGACACACCCACCGTTTCCGGGCACGATCTGCGCCTCGGTGAACGAGGAGATTTGCCACGGGTTGCCTGACCGGCGACGGCTGCGCGAGGGAGATGTCATCGGCATCGACATCGGCGTCCGGTTGAACGGCTGGTGCGGCGACGCCTGCGTCACGTTTCCGGTCGGGCGGGTGGCGCCGCGCGTGCAGAAGCTGCTTGACGTGACGCGCGAGTGCCTGTACTTGGGCATCGAGGCGGCGCAGCCGGGGGCACGGCTGGGGGACGTCGGCGCGGCGATCCAGCAGCATGCGGAGGCGCACGGCTACAGCGTCGTGCGCGAGTGGGGCGGGCATGGCGTAGGGCGCAGCCTGCATGAGCCGCCGAGCGTACCCCATGTCGGCCCGGCAGGGCGCGGCGTCCGGCTGCGTCCAGGGATGGTGTTTACGATCGAGCCGATGATCAACGTAGGTGGGCCGGAGACGGAGATGCTGGCAGATGGCTGGACGGTGGTGACGGCCGACCGCACGTTGTCGGCGCAGTTTGAGCACACCATCGCCATTTCCAAGGATGGGCCGCTGATTCTGTCACAGTTGTAGCTGCCCTTGCGGCAAAGGCTCGAAGTCGCCTGGAAACAACCCAAGTAGCAGATAGGAGTAGCGGATGAACGAAAAGACTCTTGTGCAGGAAAAGGTTGCCCAGGCACTTGACATTCTGGACGAGCTCGGCGTCGACCTGTGGCTGACCTTCGTGCGCGAGACATCGCTCTCCCCGGACCCGGCGCTGGATTTGATTCTGGACGTCGATCTGACCTGGAAGTCGGCGCTGATGCTAGGGCGCGGAGGAGAACGGCTGGCCATCATCGGGTATTACGATGCGGAAAACGTGCGCAATGTGGCGGCCTACGACGAGGTAATCGGTTACCACGAGGGTATCGGCGCGCCGCTGCGGGAGAAGCTCGCCGCGCTCGACCCGCAGCAAATCGCGATCAACTTCTCAGAGAACGACGTCGCCGCGGACGGGCTGTCCACCGGAATGTATCTTTCCCTGCGCCGTCTTCTACAGGATACACCTTACGCCGAGCGGCTGACGTCCGCCGAGCGGATCATCGCCGCGCTGCGCGGGCGCAAGAGCGCGCAGGAGGTGGCGCGCATCCGGCAGGCGATCGCCACGACAGAAGCGCTGCTTGACGAGGTGGAGGCGTTCGTGCAGCCGGGGATGAGCCAGCGGCAGATCGCCGCTTTTGTGCACGAGCGGGTCGACGGGATGGGGCTGGGTTATGCCTGGGACAAGCCGTACAACCCGATCGTCACCTGCGGGCCGGAGTCGGCGATCGGGCACGCGGCGCCGGGTGACGTGGTTCTGGAGCGCGGGCACACGCTGCAATTGGATCTCGGCGTGAAGGAGAACGCGTACTGCTCTGACCTGCAGCGCATGTGGTACGTGCTGGCGGATGGGGAGACCGAAGCGCCGGAAGAGGTGCAGCGCGCGTTTGACGCGGTCTACGGGGCGATCAAGGCAGGCGAAGCCGCGCTCAGACCGGGGGTGCCGGGTTGGCAGGTGGACCAGGCGGCGCGCGACTATATCGCGGCACACGGCTATCCCGAATACCAGCACGCCTTCGGCCACCTGCTGGGGCGCTCGGCGCACGATGGGGCGACGGTGCTTGGGCCGCGCTGGGAGCGGTACGCCGGCATCTGCGAGCTACCGGTGGAGGTAGGCAACGTCTTTACCCTGGAGCTGCACGTGCAGGTGCCGGGGCGGGGCATCATGAGCCTGGAGGAGGATGTGCTGGTTACGGACGAGGGAGTCGAGTATCTAAGCACGCCGCAGACCGGGCTACGCACCGTCCGACCGCAGTAGGCATCCTGGTGGCTCGCGGGCTCCGGCAGTATTGATGAGTCATCTGATCGTCCTCTCCCACGTGCAGGCGCAGCCGCTACTGGCAGCGCACACGCGCGCCCTGACGGCGACGACGGTGAGCCTGGATCTGAACCGCACGGAGACGGAGGTGGCGCTGACGCCGGCTGGCGCGGTCTTGCCCGGCGTGCAGACGCTGCCGTGGGAGATCGTGGAGATCATCGCCGAGGACCATGCGGTCTGTTACCAGATCGAAGGGGGCGAAGCGTACAAGATCCAATTTTTCTCGGAAGAATTGAACCGGGTGTACACGCTCTACCCGACGCTGGCGGCGCCGACGATGCTAATCTCCGGGCTGCCGATGCACCGCATCAAGGGGACAGACCCGTACCGGGACACGAAAGAGAAGATTAAGGCAGCGCGCCCGGCAGGGCGAGTGCTGGATACGGCAATGGGGCTGGGCTACACGGCGATACAGGCAGCCGAGGTCGCGGACTCTGTCCTGACGATCGAGCTCGATCCGGTGGTGGAGGAGGTGTGCCGGCTCAACCCCTGGTCGCAGGCGCTGTTTGGCAACCCGAAGATCGAGCGGCGTCTTGGCGACGCGTTCGACGTGGTGGAGACGGTCGCGGATGGCGAGTTCAACCGCGTGATTCACGACCCGCCGATGTTCAGCCTGGCGGGCCACCTCTATTCGCAGGCGTTTTACGAAGAGCTGCACCGTGTCCTGAGTGACCGCGGCCGGCTGTTCCACTACATTGGCGACCTGAAAAGCAAGAGCGGCGCGGGCGTGGCGCGTGGCGTGCGCCAGCGGCTGGTGGCTGCCGGTTTCCAGCGCGTCGTAGACCGGCCGCGCGCGTTTGGGGTTGTGGCCTACAAATAGGGCGGGCGGCAAGGAAGGATTCTATGCTGGCAAAGCTGGTTCTGACAAACGGCCGGTTTCACACGATGGATCCGGCGCAGCCGGAGGTGACGGCGGTGGCCGTGCGCGACGACCTGATCGTGGCGACGGGCGGTGATGAAGATATTCGCGACCTGTTGGTGCCCGGGGGGGAATGGATCGACCTCGGCGGGCGCACGGTGACGCCCGGACTGGTCGACGCACACGCTCATTTCCAGTCGTTTGCCCTCAATCTGCAGCGGGTGGCGTTGCACGAGGTGCCGTCAAAAGAGGAAGCGCTGCAGCGCATCGCGATGGCCGTGCGAGAGCAGGTGAGCGGCGGCTGGCTCCTGGGGCGCGGCTGGACGCAGGAGCTGTGGGCAGACCGCGCCTTCCCCAGCGCCGCAGATCTGGATACCGTAGCGCCGGACGTGCCTATCTATCTGGCGCACAAGAGCGGGCATGCGGCGTGGGTGAACAGCCGGGCGCTGCAGCTAGCAGGCGTGGGCGGGGACACGGCCGACCCGCCCGGCGGGCAGATCCAGCGGGACAGGAGCGGGCAGCCGACAGGCATTTTGTTTGAGTCGGCGATGGATCTCGTCGCGGCGCACATTCCGCCGCCAACGGCGGTGGAGGTGGCGGCGGCGATGAAAGCGGCGCAGCCGGTATGCTGGCAGGCAGGGCTGACCGGCCTCCACGATTTCGACGGACGCACAAGCTTTGAGGCCCTGCAGATGTTGCTGGAGGCAGGCGAGTTGGGGCTACGCGTGGTGAAGAACATCCCCGTCTACCGGCTGGATCACGCCATCGGTATCGGCCTGCGCAGCGGCTTTGGCAACGACTGGCTGCGCATCGGCGGGGTGAAGATCTTTGCCGACGGCGCGCTGGGGCCGCGCACCGCGCACATGATTGCCCCTTATGAGGGCGAGCCGGACAGCCGGGGCATCGCCGTTACGGAAAAGGAAGAGATGGTCGCCCTGGCAGCGGAAGCGAGCGCCCACGGGCTGAGCGTGACGATCCACGCCATCGGCGACCGCGCTAACCACGACGTGCTCGACGTCTATGAGGCGGTACGGCGGCAGGAACTGGCGGCATCTGGTCTGCCTAACGACGGGGATGACGAAGCGCTGCGCCAGGCGATCGCCAGGATGGCAGCGCCGCTGCGCCACCGCATCGAGCACGTGCAGATTATGCATCCGGCGGACCAGCCGCGGCTGGCGGCATTAGGGATCATCGCCTCGATGCAGCCAAGCCACGCGACGTCCGACATGGAGATGGCTGACCGCTACTGGGGCGAGCGGGCACGCTACAGCTACGCATGGCGCTCGATTGTAGATAGCGGGGCAACGCTGGTCTTTGGCAGCGACAGCCCGATCGAGCCGATTGCCCCGCTGCCGGGCATCTACGCCGCCGTCACGCGGCGGCGCGCCGACGGCAGCCCTGGCCCGGATGGCTGGTATCCAGAGCAACGGCTGAGCCTGGAAGAAGCCGTACGCGCGTTCACGCTGGCAGCGGCCGAGACGAGCGGGCAGGAGGCGCGGCAGGGCAGCATTACGCCGGGCAAGGTAGCCGATATGACGATCTATGGCGACGATATTTTTGCGCTCCCGCCGGAAGCGCTCCTAAACACGCGCGTTGACGGCACGCTCGCCGGTGGCGTGTTCCGGCACAGGTCTTTCTAGGCAGCGTCGCGCCGGCTCATGTTCCGTCGTAGACGCCTTCACGTGTCTCGGCGATGAGATTATCGACGACGGCGCGCAAGGCCTCTTCGCGATTGTCGTCGCCGCCGTGCGCCTCATAGACGGCAACCTGGCGGTCAGCGCTCGTGCCGTTCTTGAGAATGGTACGGACGTAGCCTACCTCTTCGCGGCTGTCAAGGTCGTCGACGACGTCATCGACGATCTCCAGCAGCTCTTCCATC
>JAVVFG010000041.1:0-18020 GCA_032260445.1 Anaerolineae bacterium
TACCGTCTGCCGCCCGACGCGACCCCGGGCGAGAAAGTTGCCGTGCAGAACGACTCCGCCGGCGAGCTCTGGTCCGGCTGGATTGCCAGCCTCATGGCCATCGGCAGTTTCATCATTGCCGTGCTGCTCATGCTCAGCCTCGCCAGCCATGACTTCCACGCCGAGACGATCATGCTCTTCGACTGGATCAACATCCCAGCCGCAGACTTCAGCGTGCCCTGGGCGATGCAGATCGACACCCTCTCGGTGACAATGATGCTGGTTGTCGCCGGCGTCGGTGCCCTCATCCACATCTACGCCATCGGCTACATGCACGGCGACCCCGACTTCTCCCGCTTCTTCGTCTACATGAACCTCTTCCTCTTCTTCATGCTCATTCTCGTCTCGGCGAACAACTACCTCATGCTCTTCGTCGGCTGGGAAGGGGTCGGCCTCTGCAGCTTCCTGCTCATTGGCTTCTGGTTTGACGATATCAAGAATTCCAACGCCGCCCGCAAAGCCTTTGTCGTCAACCGTATCGGCGACTTCGCCGTGATCCTGGCGATGATCCTCCTCTTCATCATCTTCGGTACCCTCGGTTTCGACACGATTTTCGAATCCTCCGCCGAGATGTTCGCTGCCGGGCACGCCGTGTCCATCTTTGGACAAGAGGTCGCCCTCGGCGCGCTTCTCGCGGCGGTCACCGTCCTTTTCCTCATCGGCGCCACCGGCAAGAGCGCGCAAATCCCACTCTACGTCTGGTTGCCCGATGCCATGGCCGGCCCCACGCCCGTCAGCGCCCTCATCCACGCCGCGACCATGGTTACCTCTGGTATCTACCTCATCGCGCGCAGCAACGTGCTCTTTGAAATCGTACGCGAGGCCGCTGCACAAGGCGTTACCTGGCTCAATACCCCTGATGTCGTCGCTTACATCGGCGCCACCACGGCCCTGCTAGCCGCCTTGATCGCCTTCACCCAGTTTGACATCAAAAAGGTGCTCGCTTATTCGACTATCAGCCAGCTTGGCTTCATGATTGCTGCCGTCGGCATGGGCGCCTATGTCGCCGGCATGTTCCACCTTGTTACCCACGCCTTCTTCAAGGCCCTGCTCTTCCTTAGCTCCGGCTCGGTCATTCACGGCATGGAGCATGGGCACCACCATTTACATGAAGCTGGCCATCACGACGGCGAGCCCTTCGATCCCCAGGACATGCGCTTCATGGGCAACCTGCGCGAGCGCATGCCCACTACCTACTGGGTCTTCCTCATCGGGGCGCTCGCCCTCGCCGGCATCCCGCCGCTTGCCGGCTTCTGGTCCAAGGACGAGATCCTCGCACACGGCCAGACGCACGACGTTGGTATCTACATCCTCTTGACCCTGGCCGCCGTCGGCACCGCCTTCTACATGGGACGCCAGATCAAGATGGTCTTCTTCGGCGAGCCACGCCACGAGGCTGCGGCCCACGCGGTCGAGAGCGCGCCCCTGATGACCACGCCGCTCATTATTTTGGCCGGCCTCGCTACCCTCGGCGGGCTGCTCAACGTCCCCTTCTTCAGCGAAGGTATGGCTGCCCGCTACGGCAACCACCCTGGCGGCATCTTCCTCGCCCTCGAGGGCTGGCTGGAGCACAGCCTCGCCGCGTTCGAACTCAGCGAAGAAGGGCTGATCCATCTCCCGCACACACCCATCGTGCTCAGCCCGGTCGTTGCCCTCGTCTCTACCGTGCTGGCGGTCGCTGCCTTTGCCCTCGCCTTCTGGGTCGTTTACGCCAGACGGCCGCAGACAGCAACCGATCCAGACCCCATGCAGCGTACCCCGATTTGGTGGTTCGGCATCCTGCCGCTCAATACGCTTTACATGGACATCGTCGTTCCCCTTTTCAACCGTGCTGCAGCCTGGCTCGCACACCGGCTCGATTGGGCCTTCTGGCACGACTTTGTCCATGACAACGTGATTCGCGACTTATTCGTTGGCTTCGCCAACTTCGCCAACAGCGTACTCGACCGTCGCGGCATCGATCGTGGCTTAGTAGAAGGCACTGCTGCTGCCGCACGTACCCTCGCTGGCGTGCTGCGTCTGTCGCAAACAGGTTACGTGCGCAATTATGCGCTTGGCCTTTTCGTGGGCGTCGTCGCCCTACTTGCTTATTTCCTGCTCTATGTAGGATAGAAGATCAGTCGTCAGGGAGCAGTGGCCGGCCGGACAACTTCCGCAACTGGCTACTGGTCACCGGCAACTGACCACTGATTACTGACACTGGAGAAACGATGGAAGAGTTCAACGGCATCCTAACCCTTCTCACCTTCTTCCCGCTGGTTGGCGTCCTGCTCCTGTTAGTCTTGGGCTGGGCCGGCCGCAAGGATGATGAGCTTGTCAAGCGCGTCGCCGTGATCACCTCCGTGATCACGTTCCTGATCTCGCTCTGGTTGCTCGCCCTCTACAATGCCAGCGAGAGCGGCCTGCAGCTCGCCGACCGCTTTGTCTGGATCGAGACGCTGAACATCAGCTACTTCCTGGCGGTCGACGGCCTCAGCATCCTCATGATCCTGCTCACCACCTTTATCAGCATGCTGGCCATCAGCGGCTCGTGGACCCAGATCGGCGAACAGGTGCGCCCGTACTACATCTTCATGCTGCTCCTGGAAGCCGGCATGCTCGGCGTCTTCCTTGCCCAGGATCTGTTCCTCTTTTACATCTTCTGGGAATTCACCCTCGTCCCGATGTACTTCCTCATCGGCATCTGGGGTGGCAGCAACCGCGTCTATGCCAGCATCAAGTTCTTCCTCTACACCATGGCTGGCTCCCTGCTCATGTTGCTGGCCATCCTGTATCTGGGTATCACCTATGATACCTTCTCGCTGCCGGAGCTAATCGCCAGCGCGAACTTCCCGCTCACGGTCGGCCGTTGGCTCTTCCTCGGCTTCGCCATCGCCTTTGCCATCAAGGTACCGCTCTTCCCCTTCCACTCCTGGTTGCCCGACGCGCACACCGAAGCGCCCACAGCCGGCTCTATCATCCTGGCGGGCATCCTCCTGAAGATGGGCACCTACGGCTTTATTCGCTTTAACCTGCCCCTCTTCCCGGAAGCCTCCGCCTTCTTCGCGCCGACTATTGCCGTCCTGGCGATCATCGGCATCATTTACGGCGCCATCGTCAGCTTCGCCCAGACCGACGTCAAACGACTGGTGGCCTACTCCAGTGTCAGCCACCTCGGCTTCGTCATGTTGGGCATCTTTTCGCTCAACAATGCCGGTATCCAGGGCGCTATCCTGCAGGGGGTCAACCATGGCTTGAGCACCGGCGCTCTCTTTTACCTCGTCGGCGTGCTCTACGAAAAGCGCCACACGCGCGAAATGGACGCCTTCGGCGGCATCTGGCGCGCCATGCCCATCTTTAGCGCCCTCAGCCTGATTATCACCCTATCCAGCATGGGTCTCCCTGGCCTGAATGGCTTCGTTGGCGAGTTCACCATCCTACTTGGCTCTATGAACGCCTCGCCGGACGTCCTCGCACCGCAGCCCTGGATCTACACCGCGTTCGCCACAAGCGGCGTCATCCTCGCCGCTGTCTACCTGCTGTGGATGTACCAGCGCGTCTTCATGGGGCCGCTGGACAATCCAGAGAACATGACGTTGCAGGATGTCAACGCCGGGCAGCTCGCAATTATGCTCAGCTTCCTGCTCTTCATCGTCTGGATCGGCATCTACCCGTCGCCCTACTTCAATCTCATGAACGACACCGTGGCGTCGCTGGTCAGTCACGTTAGCGGCGCAGTCACCGCCATGGTTCCCTGACCCGCCCAAGATCTGATTGAGGCGCCGCCCTCAGCAGCGCCACCGGCACGCTGAGGGCGGCTCGTGTACCATGTCGCGCCAGATCGTCTACTTCGTCCACATCACCGATACGCACATCGGGCCTGACAAGGGCTATCAGCGCCATGGTCACTATCCCTATCCCTGTGCTCAGCGCGTCGTTGAAATCATTAATCGTCTCCCTGTCGAGCCGGCCTTCATCGTCCACACCGGCGACGTCGTCTACGATCCCGATCCTGCCGCCTACCGCCTTGCCGCCGAGATCTTTAGCCAGCTGCAGGTTCCCATCTACTACGTCGTCGGCAACCACGACCGCGCGCGCGACCTCCACCACTTCTTGCCCATGGGCCCCAAACAAGATCTGACCGGAGACCGCGATACCCTGTCGTACGTCTTCGACGTCCACGGTTACCGCTTCCTCGTTGTCGACGCCCGCGGCTCGGACGAAATCGACCCGCACGGCTTCGTCGGCGAAGCCAAGCTCGAGCTGATCCGGCGCGCAACCACCGCGGACGGCCCGCCGCTGACCGTCTTCACCCATTTTCCGGTGCTGCCCCTCAACAGCGTCTGGATGGACGCCAACATGCTCACGATTGACGGTCACAAGCTGCACGAGGCACTACTCCCCGCGCGGGACCGGATTCGCGCCATCTTCTACGGCCACGTGCACCAGCCGCTGCAAACGTCGCGCGATGGCCTGCTCTACATCGGCGGTCCCAGCGTCTTTGCCCAATTCCTCGCCTGGCCCGACGACGTCGACGTCCGATTCGACCCCGATGCCCCGCCGGGATATGGTTTCGTCCATCTCCTGCCCGGGCAGACGATCATCCACCAGCAGACCTTTCTACGTCCCCCCGCGCCCGCTGCCGAAGGCGCCCCCGGCGTGACGATCACCTTACGCGACCGATCATGAATGTGTTACCATACCTCCCGGTGAAAGTAGGAGCGAGATAATGGAATTCCAGGCACCCACAGTTAATCTCTTTGCGATCTTGCCTCTCCTCATCGTTGTCGGCTGGAGTATGGTCCTGATGATCGTCGACCTGTTTGTGAGCGCGGAGAACAAGCGCCTCATTGGCTGGCTTGCGCTACTCGGTTACGTTGCCGCCTTCATCAGCACACTCACCCTGTGGGGGGACGCCTGGGGCGCCTTTACCCCGGTCGGCGGCACTCCCATGATTCTCGTCGATAACTACAGCAACTTCCTCAACGCCCTCTTCCTCCTCAGCGGCGCCCTCTCCGTCTTGCTCGCCATCAACTACCTGGAGCGCACCGGCCTGCAGCGCGGCGAGTACTACTACCTGATGATGTTTTCCATCTCCGGTATGATGCTCATGGGCATGGCCAATGACCTCATTCTCGTCTTCCTCGCCCTCGAGCTCCTCTCCATCCCGCTCTATGTCCTTTCCGCCTTTGCCCACCCGCATCCGGCATCGGAAGAGGCAGGGATGAAGTACTTCCTGCTTGGCGCCTTCTCCTCCGGCTTCCTCGTCTTCGGCATCGCCCTTCTCTACGGTGCTGCCGGCTCCACTGCCCTGCCCGCCGTCCTCGCTGCCGTCTCTACAGGCGGCGTGTTAGCCGCTGCTGGCACCGCGCTCCTCCTCGTCGGCTTCGCCTTCAAGGTTGCCGCGGTCCCCTTCCACATGTGGACCCCCGACGTCTACGAAGGCGCGCCCACAGCCGTCACCGCCTTCATGTCCGTCGGCGCCAAGATCGGCGGTTTTGCCGCCATGATTCGTGTTTTCGTCAGCGCTTTGCCCGACCTCGGCGACGCCTGGGTGCCCGCTGTCGCCGTCATCGCCGCCCTCACCATGATCCTCGGTAACGTCGTTGCCCTAGTCCAGGGCAACGTCAAGCGTATGCTCGCCTACTCCAGTATCGCTCATGCCGGCTACATTTTGATCGCCGTCGCCGCGAGCACGCAGAGCGCCGACGCCGTGCCCGCCGGCCTCTTCTACATGATGGCCTACCTGTTCACCAATTTAGGCGCCTTTGCCGTCGTCATCGCCCTCGAGCAGCGCGAGGGGCGTGGCTTGCAGCTCGACGACTACCGCGGCCTGTGGAGCCGCCATCCCTTCTTCGCGCTGGCCCTCGCCTACTTCATGCTCTCGCTCACCGGCATTCCCCCCACCGGCGGCTTCTCCGGCAAGTTCTTTCTCTTCCGCTCCGCGCTCGAAGCCGACCTCCTTTGGCTGGCCATCGTCGGCGTCGTCACCAGCGTCATCTCTGGCTACTTCTATCTCCGCCTCGTCTACCTCTCCTTCATGTTCCCTGCCGAAGGCGAGCTCGCCGTCGACAGGGCACCCGGCCTCAACCTCGCCGTTAGCATTGCCGCGCTGGCAACCCTCATCCTCGGCCTCATCCCCGGTCCCTGGTTCGACCTCGCCCGGCAGGCCATGCTCAACGGCGTTGCCCTCATCGCCGGCGGCTAACCGAGCCAGCGCCGACAACCGAAACGCTACACGCCAGGCGCCTTCTGCCGATCCCGCCCCCCTCACAGCAACTTCCCCTGCTGCGGCGGCGCCAGCGGGTCGTCGGGTAGCCCGGCAATCGCCTTCATCTTCTGGGCGGTGGCAGGCGCATACCCGGCGTATTCGTCATTGAAAAAGCCGTAGACCGTGTGAAAACCGTCGCGCTCATGCCGGTTGTCTACGTCCTCGTACCATTCCCGTAGCCGCTCGGTACGGTCCACCCGTTCGTGGTCCTTGGTCTCGTAGGTGCCGTGGCGCCCCAACCAGCGGATATAGACAAAATCAGTTGTTACGTAGACACGCCGCGGCATGTAGAGATAATCTGTTGAGACCCAGCACATCTTGTGCGCCTGCAGCAGCTCGCCCGTGGCAATCGCGTGCCACGAACGGTCGCGGAATTCCACCGCGTAGCGCAGATCCGTGGGCAGCATCTCCAGGAAACGGGCTAGGTTGTCGATCTCCCGCATGCTGAAGTCCGGCGGAAACTGGATCAGGATCGGCCCGAGTTTGTCCTGCAACAGGCGCATTGTCTCCAGGTAATCGGCTGTGATCTCCTCCGCTCCCTCCAGCCGCAGCTCGTGAGTGATTTCCCGCGGCATCTTCGGGCAAAACACGAACGCATCCGGCGTCACCTCCGCCCAGCGCAGCACATAGTCAGGACGGGGCGTGCCGTAGAAAGTCGAATCCATCTCCACAGCGCTGAACAGGCGGCTGTAATGGCCCAACCGCTCCCGCGATGGCAGCCCTTCCGGATAAAAGACGCCCTGCCAATCCTTATAGCCATACCCCATCGTGCCCAGATACCAGCGCAGCGTCTCGCTCATCGTTTCCTGCTCCGGTTTACGAACCGCTAGCCGTCTGCAAAGACGGCGGCATGGTCACCCGCTCAGTTGCCGGCACGGCGAGTACGTTTAAGGCGACGAGCAGCAGCGCGATCCACACGCTATCCGCGAGGAACAGATGCACTACCTGCATCCACAGCGGTGCCAGCAAAATGAGGTTCACAAAACCGGCGGCGATCTGCGTCGCCACCAGAAGCTGGGAAATCCGTGCCCAGCGGCGCACCAGCGGCGTTCCCCGCGTCTGCATCATCACCGCCAGCACAATATACAGGTAAATAGCGCTGAACACGGCGAGCACCGGATGCCACACGCGCACCTGCTCGCTGAAGTGTGAATCCGCGGCAAAGTCGCGTGCGATGCCTTCCGCCAGGCTAGAAGACGGGTAGAGCGTATCGCCGAGCGCCGTCACCGCCCCCAGGGCGCTCACCACCATGATCAACAGCAGGCCCACGCCGAGCATTGCGGCGAGCCGCCCCTGCCGCAGGCGCAGCGGCCACGCCGTGTCTTCCCGCCGCAGCGTCGTCGCCCACCGCGCCGTTGCCGTGAGGGCGCCAAGCAGGAGGAACGTATTCACCAGGTGACCTGCCATCCAGTAGGCGCGTGCCAGCGACGCATTTTCACCTACCAGCTCAAACAACACCAGCCCGGCCCCTACTGCTCCCTCCGTGAGGATAAAAAAAAGCGACACCGCCGCGGCACGCCTTACCGCATGGCCCTTCGGGTAGGCGCGCCATGCCCACACGACCAGTCCGATCACCAGCACCCCCGCGAACGCGCTTGTGATACGGTGCGTATACTCGATCACCTGCGCCAGGTTCGACGTCTCCGGCACCAGGGCACCATCACACAGAGGCCAATTCGCGCCGCAGCCATTCCCGGAGCCAGTCGCCCGTACCAGGGCGCCAAAGAGGATGACGAGAATATTGTAGACCAGCACGGCCCAGGCGTACCGTGAAAAGGCTCGCTTCATCAAACAACTCCCTTCCTTATGGACAAGCCGCCCCATTCTACCACCGCGCCGGCGAAATGCGTCTGTCGCCTATCGCTCCCTTCATTTACTCCTGTGCCATCCCGTCCGCTTCCGGCATGCGCCATGCCAAGGTGATACCCCCCGCCATGAATGCCAGGAACGTCAGCAGTAGTGCCTGCACCGTCCAGAACTCGGCGATCAGGCCCAGAAAGCCGCTCGCCAGCGTAATCGCGCCGACAAGCGTATTGGTCAGCGCCACATACAGCGGCCGTTCCGCCGCCGGCGCCGCATCCACCAGATAGGTCTTGCGCCCCAGCCGCACCCCGGCACCGGCAACCCCTAAGACGAAGAACAGCACGGCGGCGACCAGAGACGAATACCAGCCGCCGGCGAACCTGCCGAGGAGCAGTGCTACTCCGCCGGTCACGAGCGCCAACCCGCCGCCGGCGGCCATCACGCCGCGGCTCGAGCGATCCGAGAACCGACCCCAAAACGGGCTGCTCACGACCTCGGCAAGGCCGCGCGCCACGACCAGGACGCTCAACCCGGCCACCGCTGCCCCGGTGAACTGCCGGAAGTAGAGGACGAAATAGGGCAGCGAAAGTGGCACGCTCAGCAGTAGAATCCGCGCCAGAATAAAGCGCCGGAAACCCGGCTGGCGCTGGAGCAGCGCCCAGCCTGCCCGCGCTTCCTCGACGGCATTGCGGGCGTCTCCCGTTACCCCCGGTACTTCCGTGACCGCGGCGGCCAGGCCGGCGCCCACAAACCACAGCCCGCCCGCCGTGGCGAGCAACAACAGGTAAGGCGTCAGATCGCTCTCCTCGCCGACATACAGGCGCAGCACCATACCCGCGCCCAAAGTCAGGATACCGGCGACCGCGGACCGTGTTGCCAGCAGACGACCCCGGCGTCCCTCGGCAATCGTCTTTGCCAGCACATCCTTGAACGCCACCGAGCTTACCCCGCGCCCAACGCTTCCTGCTGCCAGCAACAGGACAATCGTGATCCCCGCCGCTAACGGCGAGAGCCACAGCGCCGCCGGAATCATGAGCAGAAAGACCAGCCCAAATGCCGCCCCGCCGCCCGCCCAAAACCACTTGCGCTGCTCGAATTCACGGATCTGCCCCGCAATCACCATCTGCGGCAGGAGCGCCAGCGCCCGGCGCACCGGTACGAGCCAGCCCGTAAGAAAGGTCGGCGCGCCGATCGCTTCAAGCAGCCACGGCAGCACCAGGCTCGGGCTGCCCAGCTCATCGCCCAGTTTGGTCACCGCACCATTGGCGGCATTCAGGAGGAAGTTGCGCGGCGCCTCTTGGCACGCCTCGGGTGGCAGATCGCTGCACAGGTTTGACTCCTCATCGTCATCCGACAGCAGCGTGTAGACACGTTCCCACGTCGTCATCTTCTGTCCCCTGTGCTCAGCGCGGCAATGAGCGCTTGCCCCGCAGCCATCCCCGAAAGCGCCGCCCCTTCCACGCGCGGCCCGGCAAACGCGTCCCCGGCAAAAGCTATCATTCCCGGTGCATCCACGAGGAGACAGCGGGCCGGGTAAAGCTGCAGCGGAATACTATAGCGCCAGCGACGCAGTCTCGTCGCCGCCACTCCGGCTTTCGGCCCGCTGCCCAACCACGGCGCGGCTTCGGCCAGAAGCTCCTCGACGATCCGCTCCCGTTCGCCCGCAAAAAGCGCGCGGCTGTACTCAGGTGTCGCGTGGATCGTCAAACAAGATACTGGAGAGATTCCTTTCTGCCCGTTATCCGCCATCCAGTAAATCCGCTCGCCGCCGGGCCACATGCCGCCAGGCGCCGGGATCTGGCTGGGTCCGTTCAAAACCACCGTTAGCGCCAGGCAGGGATCGTACGCAATCCGTGCTAACATGGCGCCTTCGTCGGCGGGGAGGGGGATGTCGCCTGGCGCCAGTAAGGCTAGCGACTGCGGCACCGGCGCCGTCAACAGCAGCGCCGTCGCCTCCAGCCGTTCCCCACCCGCCGGCGTCACCAGCCACGCTCCCTCATGAGCGATCGCCACAACTTCGCTTTCCAGGCGCACGT
Organism: Anaerolineae bacterium; assembly: GCA_032260445.1. GTDB lineage: Bacteria > Chloroflexota > Anaerolineae > Promineifilales > Promineifilaceae > JAAYYY01. The sequence continues at coordinate 10,129 of JAVVFG010000041.1, forward strand.
CGAGGCCGGCGGCGAGTCTCTCCGCAATAGACGCCATACCCCCGCTGCCGCAGTAGCGCGGGTGCCCATCGGGAAACGCCGAGCCGTCCGGCGTCACGAAGCCCATGCTCCACGGGTAGGCGACGCCCGCACGAAGCCAGCCCCGCACCTCCTCCTCAAAGGTCGCTTCCCGCACCGTAAAATACTGCGCCCCTTCGTCAGCCATAGCGGTACCCATCTCGGTATGTACCGCTGTCGTCGCCAACCGCCCGCCGCTCGTGCCGCCTTTCTCCAGGACGATCGTCTCGATTCCAGCCCGACTCAGCTCGCGCGCCGCGTGCAGTCCGGCAAGGCCGGCGCCAATGATCAGGCAATCGGTGGAGGACAATGATCTGTTCATTCCGGCGCCAGAGCGCTGGCGCGCGTCGTTAACTGCCACAATCGCCGCCCGGGTACAGGGAGAATTGTATCTCACGAACCTTGACATCGCCTACTTATCTGTGCTTAAATATTGATTGTGAGCTAAGGCGAACGTTCGCGCGAACGTTCGCTCTGAGGAGATTCGAGGATGTCCCGGGTCACGCTCAAAGACGTCGCCGCGCGAGCCGGCGTTAGCTACCAGACCGTTTCCAAGGTTCTTAACGGGCGCGCCCAGGTGACGGAAGAAACGCACCAGCGCATCTGGGACGCGGTGCGCGAGCTAGATTACCGGCCGAACATCAGCGCGCGCAATCTCCGCAAACAGGCCAGCAACCTCATCGGCTATCCCCTCCATTACGGCGGCGACGACTTTGTCCATCCCGTCCTCGACGCTTTTCTGCACAGCATCGCCAATGCTGCCGAGGCAGATGGCTTTCACATCCTCACCTTCGCTGCCGCCGACCCCCGGGATCCGTCTCCCTATCGCGAACTCTACTACCGCAACCAGGTCGGCGGCTTCATCCTCGCCGACGTCAACCGCAACGATCCTCGTGTCGAGATGCTCATCGAGCAGAGCATCCCTTTTACCGCCTTTGGCCGGGCGAACGACGAGTGGGACTACCACTGGGTCGATGTCGATGGGCGGACCGGTATGCGCCAGGTCGTCGAGCATCTGCTGGCGCAAGGGCACGAGCGCATTGCCCTGATCACTTGGCCTGGAGGGTCGCGCACCGGCAGCGCCCGCGAGAACGGCTACCGCCTCGCCCTGCAAAGCGCTGGCCTCCTACTTGACGCCGAGCTCATTGTGCGCGGGCTCAACGCCGCGCGCACAGGTCGCGAGGCTTTCCAGCAGCTCTGGCGACTGCCTGCGGAGCGCCGGCCCACCGCCGTCGCCTGTGTCAGTGACCTGATTGCGCTTGGTGTCCTCCATGCCGCAAACGGTGCTGGCCTCGTCGTTGGCGCTGAGCTGGCAATTACCGGCTTCGACGATGTCACCCTGACCGCCTATACGCAGCCACCTCTGACAACGGTCCGCCAGCCCATCGCCGAAGTGGGCGAGGCGACGGTGGCCATGGTGCTCGGCCAGATTCTCGAGCGTGAGCAGCCGGAGAAAGGCATCTTGTTGCCGCCCCAGCTAATCATCCGTGGCTCCAGCATGCGCGGTACGGCCGTGGAAGCTGCTGGAGCGAGACCATCCACATAATGAGAGTAGACGTGTGCCGCTACGTGGCGTAATCTTTGACCTGGACGGTGTCATCACCGACACCGCCGAATACCACTATCTGGCGTGGAAGCGGCTGGCCGACGAGGAAGGGCTCCCCTTCACGCGCGCCGATAACGAGCAGCTTCGCGGCGTTTCCCGCCTCGAGTCGCTTCTCCTCATCCTCGGCGATCGCCACCTCCCCGAGACACGCGTGCAAGAGATGATGGACGCCAAGAACGCCTATTACCAGCAGATGCTGGAACAGGTCAGCCCCAGAGATCTCCTGCCCGGCGTGGCCGCCCTCCTCGACGAGCTGGATCGGGCGGCGATCCCTTACGCCGTTGCCTCCGCCAGCCGCAACGCGCGCGAGGTCGTGCAGCGGCTCGGCCTCGCTGACCGGCTGGCAGCGCTGGCCGACGGGAACAGCGTCCCCCGCACCAAGCCCGCGCCCGATCTCTTCCGCTTTGCCGCCGCTCAACTGCGAATCATGCCCCACCAGGCTCTTGTCGTCGAAGATGCCGCTGCCGGCGTCGCCGCCGCTCTCTCCGCTGGCATCCCGCCACTCGCCCTTGGCCCCGAGGAGCGTTTTGCCGAGCTTGGCCCGGCGCGCGCCCTCTTTGCCCGTCGCGACGATCTGGACGGCGTGACCCTTGCCGATCTCCGCCTCGCCGCCACACCTGATCCCCACTGGCACGTGGTCGAGGACCACTTTGATCCTGGTGCCCAGCGCCACATGGAGACCATCTTTACCACCGGCAACGGCTATTTCGCCAGCCGCGGGAGTTTCGAGGAGGGCTATCCTGGCGACCACGCTCTCACCCTGGCCCACGGTCTGTTCGACGACGCGCCCATCGTCTTTACCGAGCTTGTCAACCTGCCCAACTGGCTCGATCTGCGCATCCGCATCGATGGCCAACCATTCCGGCTGGATCAGGGTGAGCTCTTGGGTTACTGGCGCGGCCTCGATCTACGACACGGCATCCTTCACCGTCACATCCACTGGCGCGCCCCGGGCGGCGCCGTGCTTAACCTCTCCTTCGAGCGTTTCATCAGCTACACCGAGCCGCACCTCGGCGCGCTGCGCGTGCTGATTACCGCGATCAACCAGCAGTGTGAAGTTGCGCTCGACGCCGGGATCAATGGTCACGTAGCCAATGACAACCTCCTCCACTGGCAGCACCTGGACGAAGGTTACGCCGGCGATTTCGTCTGGCTCCACAGCCGCACGCGCGGCACCCGTATTGAGCTGGCCAGCGCGGCACGCCTACAGACCCCGGCTGATGACCCGCTCGGGGCCCGCCAGTGCCCCGGTCATCCTGGCCTCGGGCTCAGCCAGCTGCTTCCCGCCGGCCAGACACTGCAGGCCGACAAGCTGGTCGCCTATGCCAGCAGCCGCGACGACGCGCCAGGCGAACCAGAACGGGGCGTCCTGCCGCGTGCTCTGCTTTATCTCGAAAACCAGAGCTACGATCACCTCAAAGCCGCGCACATCGCGGCCTGGCAGCAGGTGTGGCATGACATCGACGTCGTGATTACCGGCGATCTGGAGGCGCAGCGCGCCATCCGCTTCAACCTATTCCAGCTTCAGGTGGCAGCGCCCCGCCACGACGATCGCGTGAGCATTGGCGCCAAAACCCTTAGCGGCCTCGGCTACCGCGGCCACGTGTTCTGGGACACCGAAATCTTCATTCTGCCCTTCTTCACTTACACCCAGCCGGCCATTGCTCGCAATCTGCTGCTTTACCGCTACCACACCCTGCCCGGCGCACGGCGCAAAGCCGCTACCAACGGCTACCGCGGCGCCCAATACGCCTGGGAAAGCGCCGCGACCGGTGACGAGGTCACACCCAGTTACGTGCCCGCATTCGGGGGCACTGGTTTAGTGCGCATCTGGACCGGCGACATCGAGATCCATATCTCTGCCGACGTTGCCTATGCCATCATGCAATACTGGCGGGTCACCGGCGATGACGCCTTCATGCGCGACTACGGCGCCGAGATGATCCTGGAGACCGCGCGATTCTGGGCCGACCGGGCCGAGCCCGAAGAGGTCGATGGGGAGATACGCTTCGCCTACCGTGATGTCATCGGGCCAGACGAGTACCACGACCACGTCGACAACAACGTCTACACTAACCGCATGGCCCAATGGCACCTGCAGACAGCGCTACAGCTCCTTGACTGGCTACGTGATTATGCTCCGGCGAAAGCGAGCGCGCTCCTCGCGGAAATTGGGCTGGCAGAAGAGGAGCTGGCCCATTGGCGTGAAGTCGCCGAGAACATCATTCTCCTCTTCGACGAAGAAACCGGCCTCTTTACGCAGTTCGAGGGCTTCTTCGACCTAACGCCGGTCGATTGGTCAGCCTTTCGGGATCGCACGACCTCCATGCAGGTCCTGCTCGGCATCGAAGGTGCCAATCAGAGCCAGGTGATCAAGCAGCCCGATGTCCTCATGATGCTCCTCCTGCTGCGCGAGCATTATGACGATCCCCGCATCTGGCAGGTCAACTGGGAAACCTACGAGCCGCTCGCCGATCACGAATACGGCTCCTCTCTCGGCCCTGGCTTCCATGCCTGGGCTGCCTGTCAGATGGGTGAAGCGCAGCAGGCCTACGATTTCTTCATGCTGGCCGCCCGCGCCGATCTGGAGAACGTGCGCGGCAATGCTGGAGATGGTATTCACGCCGCTTCCGCCGGTGGCCTCTGGCAGGCCCTCGCTTTCGGCTTTGCTGGCCTCCGTCTCACCGAGGATGGCTACGAGGTCGATCCATGTCTGCCACCCCACTGGGAGCGGCTCGCGTTTAACTTCTACCTACATGGCAAACAACAGCGAATCGATATTCATAACGAAAGGAGGTGATAGGCCGCAGCTCATCTTGTTGTCTGAATGTGCCGACTGCATATCACAAGAAAGTGAGGAGAAAGATGTCTAGAAAATGGTTTACTCTGCTGAGCATCTTGCTCGTTCTGAGCCTGGTCCTCGTTGCCTGCGGTGGCAACGACAATGTGAACGAGCCTGGGAATACCGCTGACGTCAACTTGGGCGAGGAAGTCGAAGAAGCTGTCGAAGAAGAACCCGTCGTTGAGCCAACCGAGGCGCCGGCGGAAGAGCCAGCTGAAGAGGCAACCGAAGCGCCAGCCGAAGAGCCGGCCGGCGATGTCGTTGCTCTGAATCTCATGGGTTGGTCGAGCTCTGACGCCGAGAACACGCGCCTGCAACAGGTCGTCGACGACTTCAATGCCAGCCGTGATGACATCGAGGTTACCCTCAACTTCGTTCCCGACTACGATACCACCCTCCAGACCCGCCTTGCTGGCGGTCAGCCACCCGATGTCTTCTACATCGACAGCTTTAGGCTGCCGGACCTTGTTGAGGCCGGAGCTGTAGAACCGGCAGAAGGACGCATTGACGACCCCGATGACTTCTACGAGAGCCTGCGTGCAGCCTTCACCTACGACGGTACCTTCTACTGCCCGCCCAAGGACTTCAGTACACTTGCCCTCGAGTACAACGTCGACATGTTTGATGCGGCCGGGCTCGACTATCCCACCGAAGACTGGACCTGGGAGGACCTCGAAGCCGCTGCTGCCGAGCTAAGCAACCCTGACGAAGGCGTCTACGGTATGGTCCTCAGCGCCGACATGGCCCGCTGGATCGCCTTCCTCTACCAGGCCGGCGGCGCTGTTGCCAACGAAGACTTCACCGAAATGCAGCTCACCAGCGAAGAAGCACTCGCCGCAACCGAATTCTACGTTGGGCTGGTCGAACAAGGCTACGCGCAGCAGCCTTCAGAGCTTGACAGTGGCTGGGCCGGCGAGGCGTTCGGCAAGGGGCGCGCCGCGATGGCCATGGAAGGTAACTGGATTATCCCCTTCCTGGCCGACCAGTATCCCGACGTCAACTATGGCGTTGTCCAGCTGCCCGCCGGCGAGCAGGAGGCTACCATGGCCTTCACCGTTTGCTACGCTGTCGCCGCCGATATTCCCGATGACCGCAAAGAAGCTGCCTTCGAGGTTGTCAACTATCTCACCGGGTCTGAAGGGATGAAAGCGTGGACCGACCTCGGGCTCGCTATGCCCACGCGGCAGAGCTTGCGCGATCAATGGCTCGAGCAGTTCCCTGACCTGCAGCCCTTCCTTGACGGCGCCGAGCATGCCTATCCATGGCAGTTTATCCCCGGTTTCCAGGACGTGTTGGACACCGTGAATAACGGCCTGCAGGAGGCCTTTGTCGGTAGCATGCTGCCGGATCAGGTGCTCGAGCAGGCCCAAGAAGTAGGCGAGGAGGTTCTTAACCGCTAGCCAACCAACTGACGAGGGGTGGACCTGGAGCGATCCACCCCTCGTTTATTCCAAGGGAGGTGCACCATGGCCACCGGGATTAAAGGACAGGATCGGGAAGATGCCGTTGCCGGCTGGCTTTTTATGACGCCTGCACTCATCATCTTCACCCTCTTCCTCGTCATTCCCATCCTTTTCGCCGTCTACTACAGCTTCACCGACTGGAACGGGATCAGCCCCCCATCTGAAGCGAATGTGATCGGTACAGACAATTATGAAGAGGTGTTGGTCGGAGGCGGCATCCGCCAGTCAGACTTCTTTAAGGCGCTCAAGAACACGACCTACTTCGCCCTCGGCGTCGTTCCGGTACAGACCATCCTGGCGCTACTTCTTGCCGTGGTCGTGAATCAGCGCTTGTTACGCTTCAAGGACTTCTTCCGCACCGCCTTCTACTTCCCTTCCATCACCTCCTCGGTGGCCATCAGCCTGATCTTCCTCTTCCTTTACCAGCGCAGTGGGTTGATCAACAACCTCCTGGAGACGGTAACCTTCGGCGCCTGGGAGCCCATCGCCTGGATGACCGATGCGCGCGGCCTGATTCACATCATCCTGGAAAAGCTAGGTATCACGCTGCGCGAAGGACCGGAGTTCTTGCGCAGCGAGCTGTTGGGTCTGACCGTGTGGGACTGGCTCAGTGGGCCGAGTGTCGCGCTGACCGCGATCATGATCATGAACATCTGGACGACGATCGGGACCATGATGATCATCTTTCTCGCAGCGCTGCAAGACATCCCCAGCAGTATCTATGAAGCAGCGGCCGTTGATGGCGCTACCGCCTGGCCCACCTTTCGTCGCATTACCGTGCCCATGTTGCGCCCGACCATCTTCTTTGTGGTCACCTTGGGCCTGATCGGCACCTACCAGGTGTTCGATCAGATCTACGTGATGAGCAGCGGCGGCCCCGCCAAGACGACGTTGACCATGGCCTTTATGGTCTACCGTAACGGTTTTCGCAACAGCGAAATGGGTCTCGGCGCCGCCATCGCCATCCTCTTATTCATCATCATCTTCATTCTGACGCTGATTCAGCGGCGGATCACCGGCAGCGAAGCCGCGTATTAGGGAGGCGAACCAATGGCTGCAGTTTCTCAACCGCTACGGGTGCGGGAAGAAGTCTCCTTGTGGGCCAGAATACGGCTCATTCTTTCGTACCTGCTTCTATTCTTGCTGGCGCTCAGCTTCCTCTACCCTTTCTTGTTGACCATTACCACGAGCCTGAAACCGCTGCCCGAGATCGCCTCCAATCCGGTGAGCCTCATTCCCGAGACGATCACGCTCGACGGCTACCGGCGTATGGAGAACTTGAACGTTAGCCGCTGGGCGCTTAACAGTGCGCTTGTGGCGACCGTCATTACCTTGGGCAACCTTCTCTTTGCCAGTATGGCCGGGTATGCCTTGGCTCGTATCCCATTTCCTGGCAGCAACGTCGTCTTCCTTTCCATCCTTGGCACAATGATGGTGCCCGCTATCGTGCTGCTCATCCCCCTATTTATCATCCTCCGCCAGCTCGGCTTCATCGACACCTACTGGGGCTTAACCCTGCCGAAGCTGGTAGCAGCCTTTGGCGTCTTCCTCATGAAGCAGTTCTTTGAGTCCATTCCGCAAGAGATGGAGGAAGCGGCACGCATCGACGGCGCAAACCGCTTGCAGATGTTCTTCCGCGTTATCCTGCCCATGGCCCGCCCGGCCCTTGTTGCGCTGATTATCTTCACCTTCCAGGGCGCGTGGAACGATTTCATGTTCCCGTTGATCGTCGTCAGCGTGCGCCAGGAACTGTACACGCTGCCGCTCGGCCTCGCCATCCTCCGGGGCGCGCTGGGCGAAAACCTGCAGTGGAATGCCATCCTGGCTGGCTCGCTCATCACCACATTGCCGATGGCCCTCGTCTTCCTCTTCTTCCAGCGCTACTTCATCGAGGGCATCAGCTATAGCGGCATCAAGGGTTAGG
>JAVVFG010000042.1:0-17638 GCA_032260445.1 Anaerolineae bacterium
ATATAGGCCGGGCTGCCGACAAGCGTGCCTGTACGCGTTAGGCGCACGTCGTCGCGCTCCAGGCGGGCGGTGCCGAAGTCGGTCAGACGCGGCGTCCCGTCCGCCGCCAGGAGCACGTTACCCGGCTTGAGATCGCGATGGATAATCCCGAGATGGTGGGCGCGCCCCAAGGCATCGGCCAACTCGAGGCCGAGCGACAGGATGCGTTCCACGGGCAGGGGCGCCGCGGACTCCAATAGCTGACGCAACGTGCCCCCGGGAACATACTCCATGACGATGCAGTGCCGCCCGTCGTGTTCAAAGGCGTCGAGCATGCGCACGATATTCGGATGTTGCAGATGGCGCAGAGTTTCGCCTTCGCGGATGAAGCGTGTCACTCGCTCGCCGTCGGCGGCGAGCTCAGGGCGCAGCTGCTTGAGGATCACCTGATCGCCACTGACCTTATCGCGACCCAAAAAGACTTCGCCCTGGCCGCCGACGGCAATCTTGGTCTCGGCCGCGTAGCGTCCGGCCGGTTCCAGCGTAGCCCTCGTTCCAGGCGTGCGCGGCGGCAGCAGCGCTAAAGGCGCGGCCGGATGCTCCGTTGGAAATTTGCGCAGGCGGATCGCCTCGTAAAGCGCCCTGGTGCCGGCGTCGGGCTCAATACCAAGCTCTTCTTCCAGAATGCGCGCACACTCGTCATACTGGCGCAGGGCTGCTGCTTGCTGCCCGGCGCGCCCGTAGATCGCCATCAGCTCGCGGTGTGCAGGCTCGTGCAGCGGGTCGAGCGCTAACCAGCGCCGGGCAAAGCGAATCGCCTCGTTAAACTCCCCAGTCCTCGCATACCATTGGATGAGCTTCTGCAAGCTTTCCGCCAGGGCCTGGCTCAACCCCTCCGCCTCAAAGAATTGCCAGTCGTCGAATTCGGGACAATCAGGCAAGTTAAAGCCAGCAAGGAAACGGTCCGAGTAGAGCGCAACTGCCTCCTTCAGCGCGGTCAGACAGTCTGGACACTCCTCATCAGGAAAATGACTGTCATGCTCGCCAAGCTGCGCCAACAACTGGTTGAACTGCTTGACATCAACCCAAAGTACGGACTGCGCCGCCAGCTCCACCTGGCGGCGGTGGGCCTCGATCAACTCCCTGCCAAGCCCTAGCTTCAGGCGTGACAACTCGCGCCGCAGATTTGAAAGAGCACGCGATTGGTCGAAGTCGGGCCAGAATAGCGTCGCCAGGGCTTCGCGCGTCTGCGGCTGGCCCTTGAGTGCGAGATACGCCAAAATCGCCAGCCCCTTGCGCCGGCTAATCGAGAGGCTGGCGTCCGCGCTCTCCAGCCGGGGAGCGCCAAACAGGTATAATTTCAGCCCGATCATTTCCCGCCTTTTGCTGACTATCGCGGTCGAGCCTATGCTGGATCGTAAAGTGGGCGACTTACCTATGTTGGATTACTGGATAAAAAAGTGTATCCTGAAATTCACGTGGAGGCAAGATGGGTTCGCGTGAAAACCGGACGAAGCCGCGTACCTGCAGTCAAAGAGCCTAACTCTGCAGACAACAAGAAAAGGACCCCGTTGCGGTGGAGCAATGGGGTCCTTTTGTCTGGAACGCTAAGCTTGTATTACTGGTCGCAGGCGTCGATGGAGAGGCCCTCAGCCGCGGCGACAAAGGCACCGAGCGAAGCCATCGAGTCGTCAGCGATGACCCCTTGGTCATAGAGAGAACGCGCGAGGTTGCGGAGACCAACACGTGGTTGGTCTTCCCCGTCAGTGGGATCGCTCGAATGCTGACCCATCACACCTGTCGCCGCAAAGACGGCGCTTGCCTGGCCCCAACAGGCATCTTCCTGGTCGGTCGACGCCTGCACCGTGGCGAAGACAAGCAGCGACATCATTACAACCAACATTACAACCACCAACTTTTTCATGTCTTTCTCCTTGTTACTTAAACTGTCACTGACAACAATTCGGATCTGAGGGCGCACCGGCGCCGCTACAGGATACCAACTCCACTAAGAAGGGCGATGCCGCCGACTACCAGCAGGGCCACAGCCCAGATGAGGTCGAAGTTCACCCAGCGCTGGCGCAGAATCGCCAACCCCAGCCGCTTGTAGACGATCCAGGCGACGAGGGCCATGACGACAAGCATTGACAGTGTATGCACGGCCACGCTCAACGACATTTCCACACCGGATGAGAGCGTTGCGGCGCCGTGGCTCGCGTGCGCGGCGTGCTCGCCGCCTGCGCTTGCATTCGCCGTCATGCCCAACAGGAACGGGGCGATCATCAGGCCGGCGCCGTGGGCTACAGCCATCAGGAATGACCACCAGGCCAGGTCGCGCATCCCTATTTTCATACCTACCCAGCGCGGGTGGCGGTAGTGGTTGATGATTTTGTAAAGTCCGAAGCTCAGCAGGACCGCTGCCGTCGCCAGCTCCAGGATCGTCGTCGACAGGAACTGGGCGCCGGCGATGACGAGCACGGCAACCAGGGCCAGGGAGGCGGCGTGACCGGCAGCAATTGGCAGCAGTGAGACCCAGATGGCCCGTTCACTTTGCCGCTGCAGCCCCATCGAGAGCGCGAACAGCCAACCCATACCGGGGTTCAGGCCGTGATAGGCGCCGAAGGCGACCATCGCCAACCAGGGTGCCAGCACCTCAAGAGGGATAGCAGTAAGTGTCGGTTGAGGCATCACCACCCTCCAGGCGCACCTGATGGATACGCATTTCGCCCGTGTGCATGAAGAAATCGGGGTCGAACTCGATGCCGCCGTTCTCGCCAGCGTCGAGACGCACCATCCAGCCTTCGAGAAGGTCCGGGTAGAACTGGTCATCCCAGGTGCTGTAGAGACCGTTGGTCAGGTAGACGCGCTTGCCATCGCGGCTGATCTCTACCATCTGCGGACCGCCGAGTAGCTCGCCCTCGTGCTTCGGGTGGCCTTTGCGGCGCACCATACCGCCGATTTCGACTTTGCCTACGAGAACGGGGTTGAAGGGATCGCTGACATCATACTGGTGCAGCTCGCCGGTACCCCAGCAGGAGACGTAGAGGAAGCGGTCGTCGAGGGATAGGTCGATATCCGTTACCAGCGGCGGGGCGGCCTTGAAGCCTTTGAGTAATGGTGGCAGGTCGTCCTCATCCGCCGGCTGTGCGGGGATGGTGATCGTCTTCTTCGCCGCCCACTTGCCGTCCTCATCGCGGTACCAGGTGAAGATGTTCGCCGAGAGGTCGGCCAGGCTGACAACGACGCCGGCAAAGCCGTAGGTCTTGAGCGGGTCGTGTGCCGGGCGCAGCTCCAACACCATCTGCTGTTCCGCGCCGAGGTCGACCGTCTGGATGTTCTTGCGCTTGCGCATGTCCCAGAAATGCAGTTGGTGGCCGTACTTGCCCGACAGCAGATCCTCGGGGACGACGCCGTTCTCGAATTGCGGCGGCTTGCCCCATTCGCTCGTGACCATCACGTCCTGAGTAATGTGCCAGGTAAAGTCGTAGTGCAACTCCTGGGCGCCCCGATCGCTCTCCCACGCGCCGATGACGTCGAAGTTAAAGTGGTCGAGCATGATGATGCCACCGGGCCCGTTGTCGCCATTGGCCGAGGCCAGGCCGTTGATGTAGATCGCATCGGGGCCGCAATGCACCGTGTGCAGGCGGCTGTAGCCACTCTTGGCCATCACTTCTTCGGGCTCGATCGTCTTGACGAGTTTCGGTTTACGGGGGTTGGCCTTTGTGTCAAAGATGTAGATGCGCGAGCTGCGCAGGCCGGGGACAATCAGGTAACGGCGCTCAAGATGGGGATGGGGCGCCGAGGGGCAGAGTGCGCTGCTACAGGCGTTCCAGCCAAAGTGATGCAGCTCATCGCCAACGTAGGGCATATCCACCTGTTCAATGATCTGGCTGTACGTACGCGACTCTGGGTCCAGATCCACCACGAGCAGTGCATCGGGCTTGTCATTGCGGCCGTAGTTCAGGCCGACCACGTAGCCCAGGCGTTCGGCCGGGGCCGACATCGCCATCTTAGGGGACGGGTAGAAAGTTGGGTCAGGTTTCCATCGAGCCATTTGTTTTGTTCTCCTTCACAAACACTGGATGTGGGTCAACAAGCACCATCCTAGCAGCCGATCATTCCGCAAACGTCCCGCTAACGTCCCATGACACGTCCCAACGGCGCGCGCCAAAGAAGACCCCCGGAACCAGCCGGGGGCCTTCTCGATTTTCTGGTAGCGCGCCAGGCGACCTGCCCGCAACCTCACCGCACGACCTCGCCACCTGTGGCGGCTGCTTCCCGCGCCGCGGCTGCTTTGTAGTAGCGCTCCGTGTAGAAGGCATAGTCCTCGCCTGCCTCCTGCGGCACTGCTGTCACGCGGTACTGGCGTGCATAGAAATCGGCGAGACTGTCGCCCGTCGATGCCGGTACGCTTGTCTCTTCGGACGCTGTCGTCTGCCTGTACGGGCGGGCATAGTAGTCGGCGATGCTATCACCTGTAGCCGCTGTCACACCCTTCTTCGGTGGCGCAGCCGTCAGGTAGTAGTGGCGCGCATAGTAGGCAAAGTCGTCACGGTCCAGCTCGGCCGCCGCCGCGCTTTCCCGGGCCGCGGCTACTTCATAGTAGCGCTCGGTATAGAACGCATACTCGCTGCTCTCGACAACGCTCGCCGCTGCCGCCTGGCTCTCAGCCGTCTCGCTACTAGCCCGGCCGGACTGGACCACCGCGGATTTCAGCCGCTGTACACCAACAACCGCGCTGACCAACAACATCACACTAACTACCGCCACCACAAACAGATAGGCGCTGCGGCCACTATTTCCATTCACTATCGCCTTCGTTTCCATCGGTCATCTCCTATAAGCTAGACGTTTGTTCGTTAATCACTGCCAGGAGGAGCAATCCGTTCCTCCGTCGCTTAACAATGCCTAGCTTACGGGGACACCGACCCCGTTACGTGCCCATCCCCGTCCCGTTCGGCGTCCCGTGGCAGTTGAGGTCATTGGAGAGCGGCAGCGCGAACAGTGCGGGTGGCGCATCCCACGGCGCTCTGCTATGCTGATCTATACAGATATGAGCACACCGTCTCCTGTCCCGCCCGCTTCCACCGATCGCATCCTTCCGCTGACGCGCGCCGTCGCCGCGGCCGTCATCCCCTTCCTCTGGCTCGCCTTCGTTATCCTCTTCTTTTTGCCGGAGGAAACGGGCCGGCGCTTCGCGTGGGAAATCAACCCGCCGCTCCAGGCGATGTACATGGGCGCCGGCTACCTCGGCGGCTCCCTGCTCTTCCTGCACACCGTTCTTGGCCGCCGCTGGCACCGCGTCGCGCCCGGCTTCCCGGCGATCACGGCGTTCACGATTTCAATGTTACTGCTCACCGTTATGCATTGGGAACGGTTTGACCTGGGCCACCTCGGATTCCAGCTGTGGCTAATCCTCTATATAGTGACCCCGTTCCTCGTACCCTGGCTCTGGTGGGGCAACCGTGCCGCCGATCCCGGGACCGCCGGACCGGGTGACGTGCTCGTGCCGCGGCCGGTACGGCTGGCCCTGGGCCTACTCGGCGGCGGGCTGCTCCTCTACGCGCTAATCACTTTTGCCGTTCCCGAGGCTGCCGTGCGCGTCTGGCCCTGGACCCTGACTCCGCTCGCCGCGCGCGTGCTCAGCGGCTGGATGGCTCTCCTCGGCGTTGGTGGGGTGGTCATCAGCCGTGAGCCGCGCTGGAGCGGCTGGCGCGTTGGCCTGCAGGCTATCGGTCTCTGGCACGCGCTTTTCCTCATTGCCGCCGTTTTACGGCGCGAGGATTTTACGGGTGGGCAGCTGCTTAACTGGTACGTGCTCAGCGTCGTCACCGTCCTGGTGGGGATGGTTTGGCTGTACCTGACGATGGAGCGGCGCCAGGCGCGCGGCTAGTTGAGGGATGCCTCGACCACCAGCAGCATCCTATCGTCAACCGGCTGCAGCAGCAGATTGCGGAACTGTCCCGGCTCGCTGCGCCACACCAGGCTAAAACTCCATCCCTGCCAGCGCCAGACGCCGATGGTGGTGCCCTCGCTCTGCGCTTCAAGAACGACTAGCTCTTCAGCCCCGTCGCCGTTTACGTCACCGAGCTCCACTTCCAGGATCGGCGCCACCACGGCCCGCCCGCCCCACAGTACTTGGTATTCACCGCCGCGATAGCCGACGATATAAGGCTGGCTCCGCTCGTACCCCTCGGTGTCGGAGCGCCGCAAGGCGAGAAGTATCTCTGCCCGCCCGTCGTCATTCGGGTCGCCCAGCGCGGCATCCACCACCCGCCACTCGGCCGGGCTCTGCCATACTGCCGACCCCTCGCTATAGATGGTGACCTGCTCCGCCGCGCGGCGCACCAGCTCCGGCTCGCCATCACCTGTCAGGTCAATCTCGCCCGACCAGAAAAGACCAGAGGGTGGCTCGCCGCCGTCCTTGCGCGTTAAGGGGATACAATCATTGTCGCTACACGAAACTCGATGCTGAACCGGCGGCGGCGCGACCCGTGCCAACAGCGTCTCTGCTTCATCCAGCGGCAGCAGTCGCGGCCGTGGCCCCGCCGCCAGCGGCAGTGCCTGGATAGCACGCAGCCCGTCTCTATCGAAGAACGCGCGTAACGCCAACCCCTCCCCAGTCTCACCCTGTCCCTGGTCAAACAGGAAGTTGCCCAGGCTGTAGGCGACGGCGCCGTGCGGTGTCCCCATGCCAACGGGTTGGACGACGTGCGGGTGGTGCCCTACGATCAGATCCACTCCTGCAGACCACAATACATTCGCTATACGCATTTGGGCCGGGTCTGCCCGCGGCTCGTACTCGTAGCCCCAGTGCACGGTGGCGATGACAGCATCAGCCTCAGCACGCGCTGCCGCCACCGCCGCCACAGCGCGCGCTTCATCCCATGATGCCGCTGCCCAGCCCCCGGCATCCGGCTTCGCGCCGGGCATCGCTACGGCGTTGAACGCCAAAAAAGCCAGGCGAACGCCGCGCACGGTGCGCAGGACAGGCGCGTCGGCATCGTCCCCTGCCCCGGCGCCAAGCGGGGCGATCCCTACACCTACGAGGTTGGCCGCTGTTTCCTGCAGGCCGTCGCTGCCCGCGTCCAGGCTATGGTTGTTGGCCAGTGAGAGCAGGTCAAAACCGGCCCGCGCCAACATCGTGCCGGCAGCCGGCTGCGCCCACAGCAGGTACGGCTCTTGCGCCGGTGACACGGCGTCCGGCGCGGCGGCGACCAGCACCGCTTCCAGGTTGCCCAGGGCTAGGTCGGCCGCGCTGAGCCAGGGAGCGACCTGGGCCAGCGGCGCCTCGATGGCGGCGACGCCGCGCCCGGGCATCACGTCGCCGACAGCAACCAGCTCAACCAGCCTTTCATCCGCAGCCAGCGGGCGCCCAACGCGCAGATAGAACCAGGGGTAGCCGCCGAGGTCGGGGGCCGGCATGGAACCGGCCCCTTCCATCACACCTTGTAACCCGGCGCCGGCGGCAATCGTGACGAGTACCAGGCCGAGCAGCAACGGTGCCAGCCGCAACCTACCTTTGGTTACGACGCCGGTTCCCACGGCGGCGGCTCGTTTGTGTAGACGATGCGCGACACCAGCCACTGCCCGTCGACGTAACTGAGCGTGTAGGTGACATCCAACGTGTACGGGCCGCGACGGGCAACCGGATTGCCGAGGGGCTCCGCATCGCCAGGCGCGGCGTTAAAGGTATGTAGCGCATCCTCCCACGTCTCGCGCACGGTAACGACGGCGCTGTCTTCAGCCTGGATGTCAAAGGAGCGGTAGCTGGCGTTGATCCACTGTCGCCCGACGAACTGCTTCTCGGCCTCCAGGGCGGCGAACACCTCCGCGAACTGCGCCTGCACTTCGTCCGCTGCGGGATAAACGCCACTGTAGCCGCCGAGCTCCCAGAAGGCAGGGCTGAGCGAGCGCTGGAACTGGTAGATCGTCTGCTGGAAGGCAGCATACTCCGTCTCCCCGACAAAGAAGCTGCTGGTCCATTCCGGTAGCGGCGGCGCCTCGCCCTCATCGAGCATCGCCCGCCACTTCTCGTCGGTTAGCCGGTCCTCCGCCGGCCAGGGAAACTCGTAGTAGGCAAAGACACCGCCCTTGGCTACCTGCAGCTGGATGGCGCCATCCGCGGTGACCAGCGGCACGACGGCGTAGATCTCGTTGATCCGCCCCACCCCTTCCTCCAGCACCACCGGGTTCGGGATGCCATCGCCATCGGGATCAGGCGCCGTGGCCACGTCGGCGATCACCGCGGCCTGGGGCTCTTCGTCCATGACTGGCAGCCCCATCTCATCGCCGCCGTCGCGGTCGGCGGCAGCCATGGTCAGGTGCTCCAGCTCACCACCATAGAAACGGATCAGGTTGAACTCTTCTTCGGTTAGCGGCTCGCCGCGCAGCTCTTTCTCCGCCATGATGCGGAACGCTGCCGCCAGTTGCTCCAGGCGGCGCAGGCTGTCGTCATCCTGCTCGGCAAGGAGACCGCGGCTGGCGAGACCCTCGTAGGTCATCGCTGTCAGCGCTTCCAGCCGCGCGAAGAAGAGCGGTACCGGCTCGACGTAGCCCTGGGCGAGCAGTGGTTGCGGCGCACCGCTGCCGCCCGCGCCCATCTCGGCATAGACCTGCTTGGCGTAGAGGATGGTGTCATGCTTGAGCTCGGCCCAACTGCCCAAAGCCGCATTTAGCTGTTTGTCCAACCAGGCGTCCGACTGCATGAACTGCGGATAACCCTCGCCCGGCACCTCCAGCAGCGGGTAGAAGCTGTAGAGCCAGGTGGTATAGAGCGTCTCTGTCCACTCCTCCATGGTCAGCCCCGCCGTCCACGCCTGCATCTTGGCCATCTGCTCCGGGTAGTTCACGTACGCCGTCTCTCCCATCTCGTCCAGGATGCTGTAAGCCCGCTCCGAGCCCATCGCCGCCATCACGTCCAACCCTTTGGGCAGCATCCGCGGCTCCTGCTGCGTGCCAACGTTGCGGTAGATGAGCTGGCGAAAGATGTAGGCGTCGGGCACAAAGCGCTGGCCGATGAAGCGGAAGCCCTTGGTCGTCTCCTCCTCGTCGTCGGTGACGGCAATCACCAGGCCCAGAATGCGCGGCGGTGGCAGCGCATCAGCCGCTTCGATAAAGGCTTCTAGCTTCGTCTCGTCGGCGATCGTTTCCACGCTGGCGCCTTCGCCGTAGATCGCGTCGACGACCTTCATGTATTGCAGCGCTGTCAGGTCGTCGCTGCGCCCGACGAAGAAGACGGTCGGGTTATAGAGGTCAAGCCAGGCATCCAGCGCCGGCGCGCCGTTTACCTGCGCCTGGCGCAGCGCCTGCACGAGCAGCAGCGCCGAGCGCGTCTCCGCCTTCCCCATCTCGCGGTCGGCCGTCTTCAGGCGGAACGTCATGCGCCCGTACCACATCATGCTCTTGAAATAGGCGGTCAGCTCTTCGCTCAGGGTATAGTGCCCGCGCGGGATGTACTGGGTGTAATCCTCGCCGTATTCAAGGCCTGGGAAGAGCGGCGACGGCAGGATCCCGCTCGCATCCTCGACCAGCGCCAGCTCGGCCTGCACTAGGTCCTCGGCATATGCAGGTACGGCCACATCAGGATCGAGCAGCTTGCTGCCCACGCCGATAAAGGTCACTGTGCGCCGCGCGGCATCTTCCCACGGCGTGCCTTGCAGCGTCTGGTACTGGGCGTCCGTCTGCGCAAGCATCGCTTCGTTCAGCTCGCGCAGCAGCGGGATGAACGCCTCTCGCTCCGCGGTACGCAGCACCTTGTCGAACAGCAGGTGGTAGACGTGCAGCAGCGAGTCGCTGGTGACGAACACCGGCACGTTGGCATAGCGCGCCTTTTCATAGACGGTGAAGAACTCCTTCTCCACGCCCGGACTGACGACAAACCCATCGGCCCCCAGCCGCGCCCGCTGCGCCTCGGAGAGAACAAAGGGCACGACCACGTTGCTCAGGTCGGCGGCAACCGGCTCGTGCACGATTGCCGGGCGCACCGTCACCGCCGCCTCCTCAAACACAGCAAAGCGCGGCTTCTCGGCCGGCACGGCAACCGGCGCCCCCGTTTCCGTCGCCGCCGGCACGGGCGTCGCCGCAGCCACTAGTGTCGCCTCTGCCGTGGGGATGACGATCGTCGGCGTCAATGGCGGCGGCACGGTCGCCGTCGCTCCGCTCTCGGCCGCTGGCGCTGTGGCCGGCACCGCACTTTCCCGGCAGCCCGCCACTAATAAGAAGACAATAACCAGAACCATCCCGTATCGATGTAGCTGTCGTTTCATGGCTCGTTCGCTCCTTCACGCTGGCAAAGAATAAGGTGGCCCCCCACTCCACCAGCGACAATGTGCGCTATCTACAGTCTAGGCGCTCCCCCGGAAAAAGACATCGGACTCTTGCCGTAGGCCGGCGTCCGTCAAAAGGCCCAACCGCTACCCCGGTAGCGCCCGCGCCAGAAACGACGAGGTGGGGTGTCTCAACTTACTTTTCCTTGGCCGCGTTTACGTTTTCTTCACCCCTTCTGCTTTGAAGGTACGTCCAGAAACGTGCGAGGATAGCCGCCAGCGCCAGCACGATTCCCCAATAGACCACGTATTCGGGAAAAGCAAACGCGAGTACGGCCAGCGGGTCGCTGCCCTGTAGCAACGGCACCCGCTCCAGAATGTCGAGGGCGTAAATGGCGATTAGGTGCTCGGCGAGCGACTCCAGCCCGCCGAGCAGGCAAAAGGTGACGGCCGGGTTGCCGGGCAGCCGGCGCGCGGCCCACCACAAGAAAGTGCCGACCACGGCGTACAATAGCGGCGCATACAGCGGGATGATCAGCCGCAGGCGGGTGCTATAGAAGTATTCGTAGTACGAGGCCCACATGCCGTAGACGAGCACCGTGGCAAAAATACCCCAGAATAAGGCCGCTGCCACGGGCACGGCCCAACGCACCCGCTCCAACGCCGGACGCCGGACGGTGCGTGCCAGCAGCCACAGCAGGGCCGCCGCCACGACGCCCCAGATGAGTGCCGCCTCCCAGAAGCCGCCAGCCAGCGCCGTATCCATGAACGGCAGCCTAGCTCCAGGGGAACGGGCTGTGGGAGACCGGGTGGAGGTCGCCGGTGGCGAAGCGCTCGAAGCGGAACGGGTAGAGCACGCTGCTGTGTTCGCCCATCAGGGTGTGCGCCACTTCTTTGCCAATGCCGATCATCTTGTAGCCGTGGTTGCTATCGGCGATGACGTAGACGTTGGGACGCATGTAGTCGAACACCGGGAAGCTGTCGGCGCTAAAGGCGCCGATGCCGCCGGAAGGCGCCCAGTGGTAGGCCAGATGGCAGCCTTCAAAACGTTCCAGGCAGTGCGCCAATCCCGAGGTCCAGTAATCGACGAAATCGTCGCGCACGATGTACTTCGAGCTGGCCACGCCGTAGGGATCGACCTCGGCATCCGGACCAAGATGTTCAGGAACGGAGCCGCCCTGTACGCCGCGCTTGTCCTGCTTGAAGTAGATGCCCCACAGCTCGTCGGTGATGAAGGCGCCGGTCTTGTCGGAGATGAGCGGCTCGGTGGAGTCAACGTGGATCACCGGCGGGATCTCGCCACGGCCGGTGACGTACTCCTGGGGATCGACGCGCACTTCGCCCTCCTGCAGGCGCCAGAAGGTCCACATAGGCAGGTTCCTGACGATCTCGCCGTCGGGTGTGTGGATGTCGATCTTCTCGGGCAGGTCGAGCATGGCCCAGAACTGCTTGATCCACGGCCCGGGGCCGAGCACGACCTGGCTGCAGGTGATGTCGCCGCGGTTCGTCTGCACCGCTGCGACCGCGTCGCCGTCAAAGGTGAAGCCGGTGACTCGTGTGCTGGAGAGGATCTGGACGCCTTCCTGCTCGCAGAGCTTGACCAGCCCCATGACGGACGGGGTGTTAAAGGCAAAGCCGCCCTGCTTCTCGTGCAGGATAGTCGTCAGCCCACGCGCCTTCCAGTCCGGGAACATCTCCTTCATGTAGCGGTAGACCTGCTCTTCGCCAAGGATGAGGTCGGAACGGTAGCCGCTGCGCTGCTGCCGCTCGTAGATGGCTTCCAGGTCGCCCTGCTGCACGGGGCCAACCGCGGCGAGATAACCGACACCGTGATATTGCAAGATCTCGGCGTTTTCCTCCCATACCTGGACGCTGACGCGCATCACCTCGCCCATCGCCGGCTGGTAGTAGAAATTGCGCACGACGCCGCAGGCGATGCCTGAGGCGCCGGAGCCGGGACCGTCCTTGTCGAGGACGATGATTTGCTCGCCAGACCCCTTGCCGCGCGCTTTGAGCTCTTTTGCCAGGTGCCAAGCGGTGCTTAATCCGTGAATCCCAGCGCCGACGATCACGTAATCTTTATGCTGTGGAAGTAAAGACATCGTCGTCTCTCCTGTTGGTAGTTGTTGCGGGCCGGCGCTAACGGCCCTCGAGAAACTCCTCCATCGCCCCGGCGAGCGCCGCCCAGACGTAGGCGCCGTGCGAGCGATTGACGGCGAGCAGGTAGCGCGCCGCCGCGCCCTCGCCCGCGCGGACGATGAGGGCACGCACTTTGGCGAGGCTGGTCTGCGCCGCGTGCTGGTTGGGCAAGGCCGGTTCGCGAAAATCGAGGCCGCACAGCCGCGACAGGACGGCCGCAGCGTGCGGCCCGCTTAAGGCGATGATGCCGCGCCCGTGGCTCACATCCAGCAGCGTGACACGGCTCGCGGCGGCTGCAGCCAGCCGGGCGGCAACTGCCTCGGACTCCGCCGCAGGGACGAACACGGCGGCGATGTCGGGCCGGAGCGCGGCGAGCAGTACGGCGCCCCTCTCGCTTACGGCGCCGGGCGTGCGCGGGCTATCGCCGAAGACCTCTGCCAGGACGTCAAGCGCGCCGCGACCCTGAAGATGGAGCAGCGCGAGGCCGGCCGTCAGGTCGTCGAGCCGTACGGCGCTGGCGACGCCGGTGGACGCGGCGCCGTCCGAACCGGTAGAAAAGGGGGATACGAAAGGCAACGCTGCCATACACTTCTCCTAGCCTCGCAGCCGGACTTCCTCGGGATCGTAAAACGGAGTGGCGACCACCTCGCCGCTGAGCAGCTCGCCGCGCGCCCGCACGGTAAAGGTGCGGCCCGGCATGGCCATCTCCACCGGCAGCCAGCAGAGCCCAATGACCCTGTCCAGGGTCGGGCTATAGCGCACGCTGGTGATGCGGCCGATGATCTCCAGGCCGGTTGGCCCGGCACCGGGGCGCACGATCTGGTTGCCTTCTTCGGGCAGCGCGCCGCCGGTGATGGTGAAACCAACAAGACGCTTGCTGTGGCCCTGCTCGTCGCTCATCAGCAGCGCGCGCCGGCCGAGGAAATCGAGCTTGTCCGTCTTCACCACCCAGGCCATACCCGCCTCAAACGGGTTGGTGAGGCCGTCAGTGTCCTGCCCGACGATAATGTGCCCCTTCTCCAGGCGCAGAATGCGCTGGGCTTCGACGCCAAAGGGGCGGATCCCATACTGGGCGCCGGCGTCCATCAGCGCCTGCCATACATGCAGCCCGTAGCCGGCCGGCACGTGAATCTCGTAACTCAGCTCGCCGGTGAAGCCAATGCGCATGAGCGTCGCCGGCGCCCCGGCAACGGTTCCCCGGCGTACGCCGAGATAGGGGAAGGTCTCATCGCGCAGGTCGAGGTCGCTGGCGACGGCTGCCAGGACTTCCCGCGCATATGGCCCAGCGAGGTTCATCGCTGCGTAGAGCTCCGTCACATCGACAACGCGGGCGTCAAGCTGCCAGCCGCTCTGCAGCCACCACTCAATCCACTCATAGACGGCGCCGGCCCCACCGGTGGTCGCCGTCAGGTAGTAGCGATCATCGTCCAGCCGCGCCGTGACGCCGTCGTCCATCACCACGCCCTCCTCGTTGACCATCAGCCCGTAGCGCACGCGGCCCCGCGCCAGCCGGCGCCAGCGGTTGGTGTAGATGCGTTCGAGGAGATCCGGGACCTGGCTGCCTTCGAGGAGCAGCTTGCCGAGGGTGCTCACGTCGATAAGGCCAACCGCCGCGCGCACGGCGCGCACCTCGGCAAGGGGATCGCCGTAATGCTCCGGGCGCTGCCACTGCCCGGCGTTCATCAGGATCGCACCGTGCGCACGGTGCCAATCATGCAGCGGCGTGTAACGTACCGGCTCCAGCAGCCGCCCGCCGAGGACGCCGAGGCTCACCGGCCGGGTGGGCGGGCGCGCCGTCGTGGTGCCGGTCTCGCCAATGGAGAGCCGGTTGTGATGCGCGCAGAGACGCATGGCGGCCATGTTGCACATCTTGCCCTGGCACGGCCCCATGCTGATCGTGCTGTAGCGCTTGAGCAGCTCCATGCTGTCGTAGCCCTCTTCGATCGTCATGCGCACGTCAGCCTGGGTCACGTCCTCGCAGAAGCAGACGAAATCCTTCTTTTGCTCCGGCGCCAGCGTCTGTGCCGGCGTCCAGGGAGCGCGCTGCGCCTGAGCCGCAGCCACTTCGGCAGAGAGGCGCGCGATCTCGTTCTCCGTTGCGTCCCCGCCATAACCGGCGAAACGGGCCGCCTGGAGACCGGCTAACGTGCCCTCGCGCTCGATCGGCGCCAGGGCGTGCGTCCCGTTTATCTCACCAGCGGCGAACATGCCCGCGCGCAGACCAGCGGGGACGAACTCGTTCAGCGCCGCATTCCAGACGGGCTTGGCGCCGGCATGGTTGAGCAGCCCGTTGGCCGGCAGATAGCCGGTCGCAAGCACAAGCAAGTCACAGGGAATCACCCGGGTCTCGCCGCCGGGGAGGGTGAGGGTCACGCTTTCCACACGTTTGCTGCCGCTTGCCTGCAGCACGGTGGCGCCGGTGAGGAGCTCAACACGGCCGGCGCGCAGCGCCTCGACCAACGCAGCCTCCGGGGTAGCGCGCATCTCGGCGACGGTCACGGCACAGCCTGCCTGCAGCAGGTCGCGCGCGAGCTGCAAGCCGCGCGGATTGGCGGACACGACCACAGCGCGCCGGCCGGGCAGCACACCCCAGAGATGGAGCAGCCGCGCCACTCCGGAAGCGAGCATGATGCCAGGCAGGTCGTTATTGGCGAACACCAGCGGCTGCTCATGGGCACCCGCGGCGACGACGGCGGCGGTGGCACGCACCTTCAGCAGCCGCTTGCCCTGCACGGCGCCGAACCAGCCGTGGTCGTAGGCGCCGATGACTAGCGTGTCCAGCATCACGGTGACGTTGGGGTGGGCGCGAACCTCGGCGGCCAGGGCGCGCGCTGCTTCATGGGCCGGCTGGCCGTTTACGTCGCCGCCGCTGTAGCGCAGATGGCCGCCGAGCGCGTCCTGCTCCTCGAGCAACAGGACGCGCGCACCGGCGCCGGCCGCTGCCAGGGCGGCGCGCATCCCGGCCGGCCCGCCGCCGGCGACTAGCACGTCAGCGTGCTCGTAAACCTTGTGGTCGAAACGGGCAGGAGCAGCATCCGGATCGACCGCGCCCAGCCCGGCAGCGCGGCGCAACACCCCTTCGTAAAAAGGCCACAAGGCGCGTGGGCGCGTAAAGGTCTTGTAGTAAAAGCCGGGCGGCAGGAAGCGGCTGGCGAGCTGCGTCAGACTCATGACATCGGTGTCGAGCGAGGGCCAGGCATTTTGCGCACGCACGTCCATACCGGCTTCAACCCGGGTGCGGCAGGCGCGCACGTTGGGCTCGTCGCCGGCGCGCACCAGGCAGTTGGGGCAGTCGCCAGAGACACAGAGCAGGCCGCGGCGGCGGTGATACTTGAACGAGCGGCTGAACGTCTCCACGCCAGCGGCTGCCAGCGCCGAGGCGATGGTATCGCCTTCGTACGCAGTGTACGGCCGGCCCTGCCAGGTGAAGGTCAGGGGCCGGCTGCGGTCGATAACCTGGGACGGGGAGCCGGCCAACCGGCGCGTGGCGCGCCTGGTTTCTGCGCTCATACGTGCTCCCCCGTCCAGACGTAGGTGGCGGTCACCTCATGGGTCTTCGTGTGGCGCTCGGCAATGAACCAAAGACCGCAGCCGGCGCGGTGATACCACCACTCGCGCAGGACGCCGAGCAGATTGGCGCGCATGTAGACGTAGTCCGACCATTCTTCGGGTGAGACTGCATTGAGATCGGGGCGCGGGCGAGCCTCACCGCCATAGCGAAATTCGCTGGCGTTGCGCGGGCCGCAGTTGGGGCATGCTAGCAGGATCATCTCTTCCTCTCTCTCCCGGCGCCGCTAATGACCGACGGAGGCGGCGCCCTTCTCGCCAACCAGCGCCCGCTCGGCGAAGCGCGCGAGGCGAAACGGCCGGATCAGCTCGGGCGTGGTGTTGGTGGCGATCAGCTCGGCGATGCGTTTGCCGCTCACCGGCCCGGCTTTGAAGCCATAGGTCCCCCAGCCGACGTCGACAAGAAAGCCTGCCACCGGCGTGAAGCCCATGATCGGGCTGTAGTCGGGGGTCATGTCGCAGATGCCGGCCCACTGGCGCAGGACCTTCACCGGTGCCAGGCCCGGGAAGAGCTCGAGGATATGGCCCGAGAGCCCTTCGAGAAAGTCCAGGGTGGCGTCAAGCGAGTACGATTGGTACGGGTCGACGGCGGCGCCCATCACCATCTCGCCGCGATCGGACTGACTGACATAGACGTGCAGCGAGCCGGAAACGACGACGACGTCGAGGAAGGGCTTGAGCGCCTCGCTGACACAGGCCTGCAGCGGGTGGGAGGTAACCGGCAGGCTGACGCCGGCCATATCGCTGATCAGCGTGCACCAGCCGGCGGTGGCATTGAGCACGGTGCCGGTCGCGATACGGCCGCGGTTGGTGCGCACGCCGCTGACGCGGCCGTGCTCGACGTCGATACCGGTTACTTCCGTCAACTGATGGATGTGCACGCCGCGCTCGTCAGCTCCGGCGGCATAGCCCCAGACGACGGCGTCGTGGCGAATGATGCCGCCGGGCGGGTGGTAGAGCGCGGCCACGATCGGGTAGCGCGGCCGGTCGCTGAGGTCGAGGTGGGGGCAGAGCCGGGCGATCTCGTCCGGCCAGATGAGGCGGCTGTCGACCCCCTGGATCTGGTTCACCTCGGCGCGCCAGCGCATGGTACGCACGGCCGCGTCGGAGTGGGCCAGCGTCAGATGGCCGCGCTGGCTGAAGAGCACGTTGAAATCCAGCTCGGCGGACAGCTCCTCGTACAGCTTCACGCTCTCGTCGTAAAAGAGGACGCCTTCGGGCGTGAGATAATTGGAACGAATGATGGCCGTGTTGCGGCCGCTGCCGCCGCTGCCGATGTAGCGCTTCTCGAGCACGGCGACGTTGGTGATGCCGTGGTCGCGCGCCAGATAGTAGGCCGTCGCCAGCCCGTGGACGCCACCGCCGACGATCACCACGTCGTAGCGATCTTGTAGCTCGTGCTCGCGCCATCTGCGGCGCAGCGGATGACGGCCGCTAAGACCCTGCCGGATCAGCCCGATCACAGAGATTCCTCTTGCTTGTGGGCTATGATCGTTTGCTCCCGCGCCAGCCGGGCGAAGACCTCCGCCAGAAAAGCCGGGCGGCTATCGCGGATCAGCGGCGCGCGGCGGCGCTGCTCGGCCACAGCGGCCAGATCGATTTCGCCGACCAGCAGGGCCTCGTCCTCGTAAGGCGCTTTGGCCACGAGCTGGCCGTCCGGCGCGACGATTTCCGAGCCGCCCCAG
>JAVVFG010000043.1:0-17538 GCA_032260445.1 Anaerolineae bacterium
AGAGAGTATGAACCTCCAGCAAGGGATCGACAATGGACTGGACGCCAAGCTGGAAGCGGCGTTGGGGGCCCTGGACGAGCTGAATGAGCAGGACACGGCTGCAGCGATGAATACGCTACTGGCCTTCATTAACAACGTGGAAGCGCAGCGCGGCAATAAGATTACGGACGAGCAAGCGGACATCCTGATTGCCGAGGCGCAGCAGATCATAGACAGTCTGCAATCGGCCTGATCGTCTGCTAGAGAACGGTGCGGCAAGCCGGCAACCATGGGGCTTTCAGGCTCTGCCGGCTTGCCCAGTTACGCTATCAGAATCGTGTCACGTTCTAAGCGTGGCGGTATTGCAGGGAAACGATGAACGAGGAGCCGGGACGAAAACAGATGCCAGAGCTTGCGCGTACGACTGTTCGCCGCTTTCAGGATGCCTTTAATGGGCACGACCTGGAAGGGGTGATGGGGTTAATGACGGAGGATTGTGTGTTTGAGAACACGTTCCCGCCGCCGGATGGACTACGCTATGAGGGGACAGCGGCGGTGCGGGCGGCTTTTGCGGAGTTCTTCGCCAGCTCGCCGCGAGCCCATTTTGAGGTAGAGGAGATATTCGCAGCCGGAGACAGAGTCGTCCAGCGCTGGGTCTACCGATGGGGTAGCGATGAGCAGGAGAGAGGACATGTGCGTGGCGTGGACCTTTTCCGCGTGCGCGAGGGGAAGGTAGCTGAAAAGTTGTCGTATGTGAAAGGTTAGGCGGCGCCCGCCGGAGTGGCACGGCTATCTAGCGGCCAGCGCACCTCTACGGTTGTCCCCTGGCCCAATCCCGCACTGCTGATCGTCACCACGCCACCGTAGCTGTGGACAACGGCATCGACAAGGGAAAGGCCTAAGCCCACGCCGCCGGTCCCGCGGTTGCGCGCTTTGTCGGCGCGGTAGAAACGCTTGAAGAGGTGGGGCAGGTCCTCGGCGCCGATGCCCTGACCATCGTCGGCGATGATAGCGTGTAGGATGCCATCGACAACATCTAGGGACCAGATGACGTGCCCGCCGGGCGGGGTGTGCTTCAGAGCGTTGTCGAGCAGGTTGCGGAAGACGACGTGGAGATGGCTGAGACTGGCGGTAACCGGTGGTAGCGCTGTGGGTGCTTCCAGTTTGAGGGTAACGCCCTGCGCATCTGCGCGAGCGGAGAGGGACTGCAACAGGTGGCGGGCGAGGCGCGCCGGGTCGACGCGCTGCTCACCATGGTCAAGGCGTCCGCTATCGAAGCGGGAGAGCAAGAGTAAATCTTCGACGAGCTGGCTAAGTCGCTGTGCCTCGTCGTCAATCTCGGCGATGTACTCTGTCGCCGTCGCTGCATCGACGTTACCGGCGCGTAGGGCCTCGCTGCGCAGGCGAATAGCCGTCAGCGGCGTGCGCAACTCGTGCGATGCGTTGCTGGCAAAGGCGCGCTGCTCGTCGACCATCGCCTCGACACGTTCGGCCATGTGGTTGAAGCTGGCGGCCAGCTCGCCGATCTCGTCGCCGCGATCGGCCGGCAGACGTAGCGAAAGATTGCCTTCAGCCAGCTCCAAGGCCGAGCTCCGTAATTGTGCGAGCGGGCGAGTGAGGGAGGCGGCCAGCCACGAGCTGCCGAGGAGAGCCAGGAGCGCCAGCGCCAGGACGCCGCCGCCGAGCGCCAGCCAGCGCTGCAACACGAGCGAACGGGTGGCCGTGCCGGGCTTCTGCAGGCGGACGACACCGAGGAAGTCGTCATCCTCTACGATTGGGGCGGCGGCGTAGAGCCACACCTCACCGTCGGGTCCAGGTCGGGTATCCAGGGAGGCGCGCCCGTCAAACGCTACGGCAATCTCTGGACCACCGCCGCGCGGCTCACCCGATAGAAGCTGATCATCGCTTGCCAGCAAAAGCCGACCGCGGTTATCGAAAAGAATGATGCCAGCGTCGACTTGCCGGGCAAAATTGTCAAGTAGGCCGGCAACGGTCGCTTCGCTTGTCTCTCCCTCGTACGCGTGCTCCAGGGGCTCGGCGAGCGCGCGGGCGACGAGGCCAGCCTGGGCGATCAACTCGCGCCCGTAATCCTCCGTCGCACTCGTCGCGATCTGGCGCCCAGCGAGGAGGGCCAGACCCGCGAAGCCGATAACGATGAGGCCTGTATAGGCCAGCATGAGCCGGGCGCGCAGGCTGAAACGGTGGCTCATCGCCCTGCCCCCAGTGTTGCCAGCTCGCCCGCAGCGATAAAGCGGTAGCCAACGCCGCGCACCGTCTGGATGTAACGAGGATTGCCGGGATCGTCTTCGATCTTTTCGCGCAGCCAGCGTACATGGACATCTAGCGTGCGCGTATCGCCAAGCCAGTCGGTGCCCCAGACCTGGTCGAAGAGCTCAGCACGGGTGACGACCTCGCCGGCGCGGCTCATCAGCAAGGTTAACAGCTCGAATTCTTTGTAGCGCAGGGTGAGCTCACCATCGCCTTTAAAGGCGCGGCGGCTGGCAAGGTCGAGGCGTACGGTGCCCACTTCCAGGCGATTACTTTCCTCACGGTAGTGGCGGTCAAGCTCGACGCGGCGCAGCAGGGCCTTCAGGCGGGCAAGCAGCTCGCGCGTGCTAAACGGTTTGGTCAGGTAATCGTCGGCGCCCAGTTCGAGCCCTAAGATGCGGTCGACTTCGTCGCCGAGCGCGGTGAGCATCAGGATGGGCACGGCGCTGTGCTGGCGTAGCTGGCGGCACACCTCCCAGCCGTCCATCTCGGGCATGAGCACATCGAGGATGACCAGATGAGGTTTTTCTTCCAGGGCGAGCGTCAAGCCTGCAGCGCCGTCAGCCGCCACGCTGACGTGGTAACCGGCCTGGCCGAGAGCCCGTGCCAGCGGACGCGTGATGAGGGGATCGTCGTCAATGAGCAAGATTCGCATCGGCTACCTTCTTTGTTCTCGTTTATTGTGGCACAGGGCCAGAGGCCAATCAACCGGCAACGGGCGATTTAAGTTGCATTTAACGCTATTTAGGGCTGGCTTAACACAGCGAAGGGCAACCTGAGCCATGCTCTGCAACAAGGAAAGCTGGTAAAAGGAGAGGAAAGCCATGCGTGATCGCAACCGTCTCAGAAATATACTTGCCGCCGGGCTGCTCACTGGCCTCGTGCTGGCAACGATTGTCGCTTTTGGCTGGCAGGAGGTCCGCGGCAGTGACCGCGCACCGGCTAGCAGCACGAACGAAGAGAGCCTGCGGAGCGAAAACGAGCAGCTACGCCAGGCATTGGACGTGATGCAGCAACGGGAGGCTAGCTACCAGACAGAGCTCGAAGCGGCAAACCAGACGATTGAAGCGCTGCAGTCCCCGGCGGTGACGAGCGCAGGTCGCCGCTACGACGACGATGACGACGAGGAGTACGAAGAACACGAGGAATACGAGCACGAAGACGACGATCATGATGACGACGATGACGATGGCTGGTGGGACAATGACTGAGCCGGCGCGCCGGGGACGGCCCGGCCGCGAGGGGCCACAGCAGGGCTGGTGGCGTGCGATGCTGGTCATCGGAGCGCTGGGCGCTTCCCTGCTAGGCAGCGAGCTCATTGCCAGCCGTGAAGCGGGGCGTGTTGACGCTCCGGCAGCGACGGTGATCACCATACCGGTGCCCCAGGCAGACGGCACCCTGGCCGAGGAACATCTGGAGCTGGCCCCTGTGCCCACGGCGGTGCCACGGTCTGAGGTTGCGACGGTCGCGCGCTCGCGCTCGTCACGCTAGGTCGATGGACTGGGCGAGCCACCATTTTCGCGCGATGGGCAGCGAGATCGGCATCTGGCTGGATGCGCCAGCAGCCGTGGCCGCGCCCGCTTTCCGGCGCGTCGAGGCGCTATTTGAGGAGATGGAAGCGACCTTGTCGCGCTTCCGGCCGGAGAGCGAGCTGATGCGGCTGAACGGCCAACGGCAGCAGTTCGTGCGCGTTTCACCACAGCTGTGGGCAGTGGCCGA
The DNA here is from genome assembly GCA_032260445.1 of Anaerolineae bacterium. Taxonomy (GTDB): domain Bacteria; phylum Chloroflexota; class Anaerolineae; order Promineifilales; family Promineifilaceae; genus JAAYYY01. The sequence continues at coordinate 3,967 of JAVVFG010000043.1, forward strand.
CGCTGCGCTGTCCGTTGCCGCCGAAACGGGAGGCCTTTTCGACCCGACGGTGCTGCCGGCGCTCGTCGCGGCCGGGTATGACCGGGATTTTAGTGCGCTCGACGGCCGGCCGAGTGAGAGCGGCGTTGAGGCGCAGAAAAGGTATCCGAGCTTGTGGCGGCAAGTACGACGGGATCGGCAGCGGCGGGCGCTGTGGCTGCCGGCCGGGGCTGCGCTTGACCTTGGAGGCATTGCCAAGGGCTATACGGCGTCACTGGCAGTGCGGCTGTTGGCTGAAGTGGGACCATCTCTTGTCGATGCCGGCGGCGACATCACAGCCGGGAGCGCGCCACGCGGGCTGCCAGGCTGGCCTATCGCTATCGCCAAGCCAGGGCCGCACGCAGACGAGGATCTGGTACAGCTGTGGTTAGCGGAAGCAACAGTGGCGACGTCAGGGATCGACTACCGCCACTGGCAGGCGAATGGGCGGCAGGCCCATCACGTGATCGACCCGCGCCATGGCGCACCGGCACAAACGGATCTGCTGGCGGTGTCAGTTCTCGCGGTGGATGCCGTGACGGCCGAAGGGTGGGCGACGGCAGCGCTGGTCGCCGGCCGGAGAACGGCATACCGGCTTCTCTCAAAGCGGAAGCTCGCCGCCGTGCTCGTGGCACGGAGTGGTACGGTACAGATCACGCCGGCGATGGAAGCGTGCTTAGCGGAAGGGGCAGAACGCCGCCGTCAGTGAAATCGGCTCAGGAGAGATGAGAGAATGGCTGTTCGAGAATCGTCGCGGCACGCGGATAGGGTTTCTGGCTGGGTTGGCGACTTCACCGCCGGCTTGCTGATCGGGCTTGTCGCGGGGGTGCTAACGCTGGCGGCCGGATGGCTGGCTCTGCGCCACGGCGCGGCAAGCAGCTGGTATCTCTCGCGGGCCACGGGAACGGTAGCCTACTTCCTGTTAAGCGCAGCGACGATCTGGGGACTGGTCCTCAGCAGCAAGATCATCAAAGAGGGGGTTCCCGCCCCGCTCGCGCTGGGTCTGCACAGTTTCCTCTCCTGGCTAGCGCTGGCGCTGGCCGGGCTACACGGCGGGCTGCTGCTCTTCGACCGCTATTACCAGTTCGGCCTGGCAGACATCCTCATCCCGTTTCGCGGGCCGTACCGGCCGTTCTGGACCGGGCTCGGCATTGCCGGCTTCTACCTGGGACTGCTTACCTCGGCCAGCTTCTCGTGGCGACGCCGGCTCGGCCAGCGTTTCTGGCGCGCGCTGCATTCGCTCACCTTCCTCGCCTACTTGCTGGTGACGGTGCACGGGTTGGCGGCGGGCACCGACAGCGGTGCGACTGGGATGCGCCTGCTGTACGTTGCCAGTGGTTTGGCCGTGCTTTTCCTGGTCAACTACCGGCTCCTCAGCAGTTCCGTATCACGACGGTAAGGGTGGCAAGCCTTCGGAGGAGCCTGCGTTCTATGGGATGCAGAACCGTTTTGCTTGACAACCGGTGTTAGGCCTGCTAAGCTACCCATGCTCCCCGCCCAGAGGTGGTACGACAGCTCCCCGCTGAACCGGCCACCTCTACTTTTTTCTCCGCCGTGCCAGTCGTGGCTCTCTGCTTACCTAGCCATTCGACCAGGTCACACCTTATCCTTCTGACTAAGGCCATCCCCCTCTGGCGCCCGATCCCCGGGCATATGTCTTAGTATATGCTGTGGATAAGCTGCAGACAGCGCAGTGAAGTCCTTTCAGCCCCTTGGTCGCGTGCACCGCATCTGGTACATCTATCCGAAACAGGCGGGCATGGTGATGGAGGCAAACAAGCTATGCAACCTAGCTATCGACATCACTTTCTGACCTTCTTTCTTGCGGTTCTCATCATTTACTTAACGGCTGGTTGCCGGCCGCTGGCCGGACCAGAGCCGGAGGTGGGAACAACGGCGACGGCTGCACCCGAGCCGGCGAGCACGCTCGCCATTCCTGGCGCCGCGCCCGATACGGAGACGCCGGGGGGCGCGGTGGAGGCATTCTATACGGCGTACCTGGACACAGGCCAGGTGGGCGATTACCAGGATAGCCCGTATCTGAGCGAAGGCTTGATTGCGGCAGTTGCGGCTGCGCGCGAAGCCGGGCCGCTGGGTAGCGATCCGTTTCTCCTGGCGCAGCAGACCCCGGCGGCGATTCGCGTGGAAACGGTGAGTGTGGAGGAGACGACGGCCCGCGTCGTGCTGCGGCAGTTCTGGAGCCTGGATGCCACCGGCGAACAAAGCCACGATCTGACTATCGATCTGGTGCGCGCAGGGGGCCGCTGGCAGATTGACATTATCCAGACAGGGAATCCGATGACGCCTGACGGCGTGGTGCAGCTGTTCTACAATTGGTATTTCCGCGAAGGGGCAGAGGCCGCTTACCGGGACAGCCCGTACCTGGCGCCGGCGCTCATCGCCGAGATGGACGCGCTATACGCGGCGGGCGACGGGCCGGATTACGACCCCTTTTTACTGGCGCGCAACTGGCCGACTCACTTCTTTATCAAGCGCATGGATATGGAGACGGTCGGCAATGAAGCTACTGTGCCGGTGCAGGTCATTTACGGGCAGCAAACGGCGCTGATTACGGTCTCGCTGGTGCGGCTGCCCGCGCAGTGGCGCATTGCCGGCGTCGAAGGCAAGGTTCCCGACGATGCGACGAGCGCGAGCCAGGTGGTGGAGCTGTTCAGCCAGAGCTACTTCCAACAGTGGTATGCCTATGCGGACGAACATGACCTGCCACACACAGGCATAGTGGACCTCTCTGATTTTCTGGTGCAGGCAGCGCCGTTCTACGAGGAGAGCCCGTATCTCAGCCCGGCGTTTGCCGCCGCCGCGACTCAGGCAGGTGGAAGCGATCAGCGCGAAGATCCCTATTTCCTCGCCGCGGGTATCCCGGCGATGATGGAGGTAGAAACGGCGTGGGCAGATGGCGACCATGCGGAGGTGCGCGTGATCCAGCGCTGGGTGGAAGGGCACGAGAGCCGGCCGCTAACGGTGACTTTGCAACGGATTGATGGCCAATGGTATATCGACGGTGCCGTCGTCGCCGATGCGGCGGTTGCCGCGGAGGAAGCCACCCCGGAGGCGTCGCTGCATCCGGCCGCGGTCGTGCGCGCCTTCTTTACCACGTATCTGCAGCTGGGTGGTTATGCCGGCGGGGGACATCTCAACAATGATTATCTGGCCCCATCGCTGGCTGAAATGTTGGACGCGGAGATTGACCATTACCGCACATTGGGCATTCCCGTGGACGAGATTGACCCGTTTTTGCACACGGCAGCGACGGTGGTGCCGAATGGCCTCAGCGTAGAGGTTGGCCCGGTAACAATTTTGGAAGACGAGCATTTCGCGCTAGCCCATGTGGACCGGCTCTTCCACGAGAGCGGTACTTCCCTGCCGCTGCAGGTCCTTCTCGCGCGCGACTGGGATAACCGCTGGCGTATCCAGCAGATCGACCCGGTAAATTCGCGCATTGGCGGTGCGGAGCGGAGCGATGAGATGTGGTTGGGGTACGAAATTGCCCTGTATTACCACTGGGCGCTGGGCTACGCGGCCCGGCCGGAAGGTGCTACAGAGCTGGTTGACCTACTCCGCTTCAGGATGGAAGCTGCAGGCGGCATCACCTTTTGTAGTGCGGAGTGGCCGGCTGGTTTTGTCGTTGACAGTGTCTTCATCGAGCCGCAGGCGGAACGGGCCTGGATGGTCATCCGCACCTCGGAGCCGTATGCTCTGCTTACCCTGACGCTGGAGAAGCGGGATTGGTACTGGGTAGTGGTCGAGCAAGCGTGCGGCGATTCGCCGGCCGGGCGGGCGCTGGCCTTCTACACCCACTATCTGGGATATGCGGACGAGCCATGGGCCGCGCAGGCGTATCGTGATGGGGACTACCTGACGTCTGACCTGGTCCAGCGACTGGATACGATGGCGGATGCGGGAGAGGTCGATCCGGTTTTGCCGCACGCGACCATGCCGCGCTGGTTCGACGTCAGCAGCGACCTGGGCGGGAATAGCGCGCGCGTTACGATGACCGCCGCCGACGGCAGCACGGTCGAGGTGCGGCTGGCCTTCGTGCTCGTCGACGGGCGCTGGCTGATCAGCGACGTCGTAGATAGCTCGCGATGAGTCAGCTGGACGCCGGCCCTGCCGTACCGGAGGAGACGCCCGCGCGCAGCGGCGTGCCAAATCGCCGCGGTGGTATGTGGCGCCGCTTCCGGCTGTACCGCCGCCAGAGCAAAATCATTGCGCTGGCGTTCATCCCGGCGGCGCTCATCCTGGGCGCCGTGGCACTGGTGAACTTCTTTGCCTATCGCCAGACAACGGCGGAGATGGCGATGGAGCGGGACGCGCAACTGGTGAAGATGGCAGCGGTCCAACTTGGCGCCGAATTGGAAGGACAGGCAGCGCCCCTGCTACAGGTAGCGCGCGTGCTGGGAGTTACGGCGGAGGTTGCCGAACTACAGCAGGCGCCGCTGGAGCGGGCGGCAGCAACGCTGGCGGCGTTCAATGGCGGCGTTGTCCTTCTAGACCGCAACGGGGCAATCGTCGCTTCGCAGCCGCGCCGGCCGACGCTGCTGGGCCAGGATTGGTCTGGGCAGCCTTTCTTCCAGCAGGCACGGGACAGCATGCAGACCCGCACCTCAGACCTTCTGGTGGTGAGTGGCCCGGAGACAGCGCCGCTGTACGCTACAGCGCTGGCCGTCCCGGTTGTCGGGCCGGGGGGCGAATTCCGTGGCGTGATAGCCGGCTTCTACGAACTCGGCGCGGCGACGGGACATCCGTTTGGCGAGAGTGTGCTGAATCTGCCGCTAAGTGCGGGACGGGCGGTTTATCTGGTGGATGGCCGCGGGCAACTGCTTTACCACGTGGATGCGGCGCGGATTGGCGAGGGCTACGGGGCGCTGCCGGCGGTTGCGGCCCTGCTGGCACAGGAAGAGGGTGCGCTACGCACGGTGAACGATGCCGGCGAGCCGATAGTCGCCGCCTACGCGGTGGTGCCGGGAACGTCGTGGGGGCTGGTTACGGAGGAGGCGTGGTCGGCGCTTGTCGCGCCGTATGCCAGCTACCAGAATCTGATGCTGCTGCTGCTGGTGCTCGGCCTGCTGGTGCCGGCTGTAGTGGTGGTTGCCGGCGTGCGCCGCCTGATGCGCCCGCTGCAGACGCTAATCACGGCGACACAGGAAGTGGCGCGTGGCCAGTTTGGCGGCAGTGTGGCTCTGGAATCAGGCGACGAGATGGAAACGCTGGCGTACCAGTTCAACCTGATGTCGGCCGAGCTGGCGGCCTCGTACGAACAATTGGAAATGCGCCTGGCAGCGCGCACGCGCGAGCTGGCGGCAATGAACGCCATCGCGGCGATTGTCAGCCACGCGGGCGAGCCGAGCGAGATGCTGCGCGTGGGGCTTGAGGAGGCGTTGGCGGTGATGGAGATCCCGGCCGGAGGCGTTTACCTGCTCGACGAGACAGGGCACGGGCTGCGGCTGGTAGCACATCGCGGCCTCGGCGAATCGCTGGTTGCCACCGGCGAAGCGCTGGCGGGGAGCCAGACGTTCTGTGCGCGGGTTGTGGAAAGCGGCGAGCCGCTGCTGGCACAAGACCTTGGGCAGGAGCGGCCGGATGCGCTGGCGGACGCCGATCTCAGACCCTTCGGAGCCTTTGCCAGCTTCCCGCTGCGGGCCAGCGGGCGGGTGCTCGGGGCCTACTTTGTGCTTGGGACACAGCCCCGGCCCTTTTCGGACGCAGATGTGGAGCTGCTCACGTCGATCGGCCAGCAGATGGGAGTGGCGCTGGAGAATGCCTACCTGCTGCAGCAAATAGAGCAGGCGGCGACACAAGAGGAACGGCAGCGGCTAGCACGCGAGCTGCACGATGCCGTGACGCAGACGCTGTTTTCGGCAAGCCTGATCGCCGAAGTGCTGCCGGAGCTGTGGGAAAAGGACGAAGCGCTAGCGCGGCAGCGGTTGGCCGACCTGCATGCGCTGAACCGCGGCGCGCTGGCGGAGATGCGCACGCTGCTCCTTGAGCTGCGACCGGTCGCCCTAGTCGAGAGTAACCTGCCGGAACTGCTGCAGCAGCTAGCCGCAGCGCTGCGCGGGCGGTGCCAGTTTGAGGTCGCGCTAGCGGTGGAGGGTACGCCACCAGCCGGCGGTCTGCCGCCTGAGGTACAGGTGGCAATGTATCGGATCGCCCAGGAAGCATTGAACAACATCGCCAAGCATGCAGCGGCTAGCCGGGTGGAAATACAACTGGCGTTTGGCGCTGCTGGGGTATTGCTGGAGATCGCCGACGACGGCCGCGGATTCGACGCCGGTGCCGGGCGTCCCGATTCCTTTGGGCTGGCAATCATGCATGAGCGGGCCGCAAAGATTGGCGCCGAGCTACAGATCGAGAGCGCGCCAGGCGCCGGTACGCGTTTATCGGTGCTGGTCCCGTCCTAGAAATGGTGAGTTCTATCGCCGGCAAACGCTACGTTTGTCAGTGGCGCCTGGAGACGCGACGCCTCATGATATGTAGGGTGAGGCATAGGAATTGAGCAGGGAGGCAGAACGATGAGCACGATTCGGGTAATGCTGGTCGACGACCATGCGGTGGTGCGCACGGGCCTGGCGACCTTTTTGGCTATTTTCGACGATCTGGAACTGGTCGCGGAGGCAAGCAGCGGCGAGCAGGCCCTGAGTCTGGCGGGCGAGCAGCGGCCGGACGTCGTGCTCATGGATCTGGTGATGCCCGGCATGGATGGTGTGACCACAACCAGGAAGCTGCGGGAGCTCTATCCAGAGATCCGGGTTGTCGCACTGACAAGCTTCCGCGAGGAAGAGCTGGTACAGGCGGCGCTGCAGGCAGGGGCCATCGGTTACCTGCTCAAGGATATCGGGGCTACGGCGCTGGCCGAGGCGGTACGTGCTGCACACAGGGGGCAGGCAACGCTGGCGCCAGAGGCGGCGCAGGCGCTGATCCAAGCGGCGCAGAACCCACCAGCGGCGGCGCCGGCGTTTACGGAGCGGGAACGGGAGGTACTGAGGCTGATGGTGCAGGGGATGAGCAATGCGGAGATAGCCGAGAGCCTCGTGGTCAGTACGTCTACGGTGAAGTTCCATGTCAGCAATATCCTGAGCAAACTTGGCGCCGGCAGCCGTACGGAAGCGGTGGCGATAGCGCTGCAGGAGGGGCTGGTTTAGCCGAGCCAGGCGGTCAGGATGGCCGCGGTCGATACTTCCGTCTATACATACGGAGGTATCACGGTGTCCTGCTGTTACTCGTTTTTCACGTTGATCACCGTTGGGTACGTCACTATGGCAATCCCACGTCGATGCGCGGCGAGGTGACGGCTGGGCGGGCGCTGAGAAAAGGCGCGTCTCCCCCACCCTGCCAGCAAACGCGGCTTGCGCCGGAGTTCACAATGTTGACGCGGGCGGGAGAACCCTCTAATCTTCAAATAATGCTTATCCAGCGAGTGTCATCTCGCGTCAATGGTGGCCCGTAAGGGTACAGACGAAAACCGAATAGATGCGTGACACAGCGCAGCGCAACGTGCGTGTCCGAGCGATGGCGAACGCCTCCGGCCGGAGCGTAATCGTTTGTGGCGTATGGTTGTAGGTTGCGACCAGAACAGGGTCGCGTAGTAGACAACTCACAGGAGGTTTGTAGACATGAGGCGTTACCGTTACATGCTGGCATTACTGGTGTTGTTTGTCTTACTTTTAGGGAGCCTGACGGCGGCGGCGCAGGAAAATGGGCCAAACAGGGAAGAAGCCGCAGGCTTCCAGGTGCGGGGGGCGACACCACGGGACGCGGGGGAGATCCGCTTTATCACGGGACCAAACCAGGGCGACGCGTTGGAGATAGCCCTGAATTATATCCGCCAGAACAGACGGGCGTTGGGCCTGACCGGCGCCGATATTGGCGATGTGGTGGTGACCGACCGTTACGCGAGCGCGCACAATGGGGTGACGCATATCTACCTGCGCCAGCGCTATAACGGCATCGAGGTGTTCGGCGGCGACATCAACGTCAATGTGGCGGCTGACGGCAGCATCATTAACCTGGGCAACAGCTTCGTCTCGAACCTGCCGGCGGCGGTCAACGCACACGCGCCTGGACGCGCTGCGCAACAGGCGGTGGCCGATGCGGCACGCCATTTGGGGCTGAACCTGAACCGGCCGGTGGAGGTAGTGAGCGAACGCGGGGGGCCGGAACGCGAAGTTGTGCTCAGCGATGGCGGCATCGCCGTGCAGGACATTACGGCACAGCTTGTCTACCAACCCATCGCGCCAGATGCCGTGCGTTTGGCATGGTTGCTGGAGATTGAAGAGCTCGACGGCGCCAACTGGTGGGCGATGACCGTGGACGCGGAGACGGGGGAAGTGCTGGCGCAGGTTAACTACGTGGACCATGATAACTGGGATGCACCCGCTTCTCTGGCGACGTCGCGCACGACGCTTTTGGGAACAACGGCTACTGCCAGCAGTCTGCCGGCGGTGCAGACGGACGGCGCCAGCTACAACGTGTTTGCGCTGCCCAAGGAGAGCCCGAGCGATGGGCCGCGCACGCTCGAAATAGATCCGGCTGAACCGGTAGCCTCACCGTATGGCTGGCACGATACCGACGGTGTGCCAGGCGCGGAGTACACGGTGACGCGCGGCAATAATGTGCACGGCTATACGGACGTTGACGCTAATGGCGTACCGGATCCTGGTAGTGACCCAGATGGTGGGCCCGGCCTAGAATTCGACTTCCCGCTGGATCTGACGCAGAACCCAGATACCTACCGGCCGGCGGCGGTCACGAACCTCTTCTATTGGAATAACATCATCCACGATGTGTTCTATGGTTATGGCTTTGACGAGGGCTCGGGGAACTTCCAGGTGAACAACTACGGTAACGGTGGCCTGGGCAACGACGACGTGCGCGCCGAGGCGCAGGACGGCAGTGGAACCAATAACGCCAACTTCGGTACGCCACCTGACGGTAGCCGGCCGCGCATGCAGATGTTCATCTGGACGCCCCCTCTGGGCATCGAAGTAAGTGTCCATCCGCCCTCGCCTATCGCCGGCGGCTATGTTGCCAGCGCTGCCGCTTTTGGTCCGAGCCTGATAGACACCGGCGCAATTACGGGCGATGTGGCTCTGGTCGACGACGGAGTGGGCGTGCCCAGTGACGGCTGCGAGCCGTTTGTAGGCTTCCCCGCAGGGCACATCGCTCTGCTCGATCGCGGCGCGTGTACGTTTGTGCTCAAGGTGGCAAACGCCCAGGCGGCGGGGGCCATTGCCGTTATCGTCGCCAACAACGTATCAGGCCCGCCGATCACGATGGGGGGCAGCGATCCCAGTATCGCGATTCCCTCGGTGATGATCAGTCTTGATGATGGCAACCTCTTCAAAGCGAACCTGCCTCTCGAGGTAACGATAGAGGACCTAGGGGCAGGGATTCCCAGGCGCGACAGTGACCTGGATAACGGCGTGATTATCCATGAGTACGCTCACGGGATCAGCAACCGGCTCACGGGCGGGCCTGCTACCACTTTCTGCCTGGGCAACCGGGAGCAGATGGGCGAAGGCTGGAGCGACTGGCTCGCACTCGTGCTGACAACGGATCCCGCGGATATGGCCGTCACAGCACGCGGCATCGGCTCGTACGTCAGGTACCAGCCGGCTGACGGTCCAGGCATCCGGCCGACGCCGTATACAACTGACATGAGCATCAATCCGACGACCTACGGCGACATTGGCGGGCTGGCAGTACCGCACGGCGTCGGTTATGCGTGGTCGACGATGCTGTGGGAAGTCTACTGGAACCTGGTCGAGGCGTACGGCTATAACCCCGACGTCTATGGCGACTGGACGACTGGCGGCAACAACCTCGCCATCCAGTTGGTGATCGACGGCATGAAGCTGCAGGTCTGCCGGCCGGGCTTCGTCGACGGTCGCGATGCCATTCTGCAGGCAGACCAGGTGCTGACCGGCGGCGCGAACCAGTGCCACATCTGGGCGGGCTTTGCCAAACGCGGGCTGGGCTACAGCGCCGACCAGGGCAGCAACAACAACACGACGGACGGCGTCGAGGCGTTTGACCTGCCGCTGGGCTGCCACTTTGACGGATTCTTCGGCTCGCTCGACAACCCGCCGGCGATGAACGACGTACGCGCGGGCAGCGTCGTGCCGGTGGTATTCAGCCTGGGCGGTGATTACGGCATGGACATCTTCGCGGACGGCTTCCCGGCATCACAAGAGATCTCCTGCGAGACGGGCGAGCCGACCGGATCGCTGCAGGAAACGCGGACGCCCGGTAACAGCGGCCTGGCCTATCTGGCGGAGGAGGATCGCTATACCTATCCCTGGCAAACGGTGCGCGGATGGGCAGGAACTTGCCGCCAATTCGTGGTCGACTTCGGGGACGGTATTGACTACAGCGTGAACGTGAAGCTCACGCCTTAGTCAACACACGGACGGAAAGGAAAAAGGGGGCGCTGCCAGCGGCAGTGCCCCCTTTTTTTGGGCCCTTCTCTGCCGAGGCTGCAAGCGTTGATTTGCATAGTATTTATAATGTGTGGTATTGTGGCTAATTGGTGATTTAACAACGATGCAAGATAGCGGCTGAGAAGATCCTTGCCTCTGGGCGGGATGCCGCTGCCGGTCGTGCCCGCACCGGCGAGCCGAAAATGATTATCAGCCTGGCTTACAACACAGCCCTTCTTATTCTCCCACTGTTGCGATAGCCTGAGATGGCGCGCCAGCGCGCGCACGCACGGACGTGGAAGCGTCGTTTTTTCGGTTTCTTGGTTTGTCCCAGGCAGGAATGCCGGGGCCGTAAGCTGCGCGGCAGGGCACCGCGAACACAGAAGGTAAGGTACTGGATGGATCTGTCGTCCGTTAAGCGATTTCTGATTGGTGCGCCCTTCCCCACGAGCCGGGAGGTCCACGAGCGGCTGGATAAGGTGCGGGCACTAGCCGTGTTTGCTTCCGACCCGATCAGTAGTAATGCCTACGCGACGGAAGCGATCATGAGCGTGCTCATTATTTTGGGCAGCGCCGGGCTGCGCATGACGATGCCCATCGCCCTGGCGGTTGCTGGGCTGGTGCTGATGGTCGTGTTCAGCTACATCCAAACCATCCTGCACTATCCGGATGGTGGTGGTGCCTACACAGTTGCCAAGGACAATCTTGGGCGGCTGCCGTCCCTGGTGGCCGGTGGAGCGCTGCTCACGGACTATATCCTGACCGTTTCGGTATCGTCTTCCGCTGGCGTTCGTGCCGTTACCTCTGCGTTCCCAGAGGTCTGGCCTTACCGTATCTGGTTGGCGCTCTTCGCCATTCTCTTCATAACCTGGATGAACCTGCGCGGTGTGCGCGAGAGCGGGACCGTCTTTGCCTTCCCCACGTATGCGTTTGTCGGTGGGGTCTGGGTGGTGATCGCCATTGGCCTCGTCCGCTATTTTGGGCTTTTTGGCGTAACTCAGCTGCGGCCGCCCGACGTCGTGCTGCCAGCCGAGGAAACGCTCGTGGGCTTTGCCCTCGTATGGCTTGTGCTGCGCGCATTCGCCGGCGGTACAACGGCGCTGACCGGTATTGAAGCGATTTCGAACGGGGTCCAAGCGTTTCAGCCACCAGAGTCGAAAAACGCCGCGAAGACGATGGTAGTGATGGGCATTATGGCGATGTCCCTCTTCGTGGGCATCAGTTACCTAGCGACACATCTGCATCTGGTTCCGATTGAAGAAGGGGAAAGCATCCTGTCCCAGATGACACGCATGATTACAGGCGGCGTCACCGGGGGTGGTTTTCTCTATCTCTGGGTGCAGGCATTTACCGCCCTCATCCTGTTTCTCGCCGCGAACACTGGCTACCAGGACTTCCCTCGCCTCAGCTCGTTTCTGGCACGCGATGGCTTCCTGCCGCGCTGGCTTCAGAATCGGGGTGACCGGCTGGTGTTCAGTTCGGGCATTGCCGTTCTGGCACTCATCTCTTCAGTGATCGTAATTATCTTCCGCGCGGACGAAATCAGGATGCTCCCGCTGTATGCATTGGGGGTTATGTTAAGCTTTACCCTATCTCAGGCGGGCATGTTTGTGCTCATGGGCAAGATCGGTGCGTTGCAGCCGGGTGAGTCGACCCATACTGGCGTAACTCGGATTCACTACGAACCGCACTGGTTCTGGAAGCGCGCGCTGAATGCGGTCGGCGCCGTGGTGACAGGAGTTGTTTTTCTTATTCTGCTCGCGACCAAGTTCATTGAAGGGGCGTGGATTGTTGCTGCGCTCATTCCGCTGTTGGTCATGTTATTCTATGCGATCAACCGCCACTACGAGTCGGTCGCGAACTCTCTGAGCACTCGAGAATTGAAGGAAGAGGATCTCGTACCAGTAGCACAGGTAGCGATTGTGCCGATCGCCGACATTCATCGTGGCACAATCCGCGCGCTCACCTATGCCCGCCTCATTGCCGACGACGTACGTGCCGTCTCTATTGCGACTTCGCCCGAGGTTCGCGAGCGGCTGGAACGGCGCTGGGCGCGCTTCCCCAAGCTAACCGACGGGATCGAGTTTAACATAATCGACTACGACTTCCGGGATATTCTCGATCCGCTGATCGACTACATCGACCGAGTTAATAATGAGGAGTTTCCGGGCGAGCTTGTCACGGTCGTCGTGCCGGAGTTCATTGCCGAATCTTCCTGGGCACGCCTGCTGCACAACCAGACGGCAAACTTCCTGCGCCGCCGCCTGCGCAATCAGGAAAACCTAATCATCATCGACGTCCCGTATCATGTGGAGCCAATTGGCAACGGGAAAGAAGAAGAGGAAAGCACATGGTGGACCTTGCGCTGACCAGAACTCATTAGGGCAATATGGCTGTGCTGAAGAAGGCCGTCGCCCCTCTAGTTGTTGGTATCGCCGCCATGGCCGCCGGCATCTTGTGGTGGCGCCGCGAAAGCGAGCGCCGTCCCCTGCCCTGCCCGTCTCAGTTCTCGTGGCTGCTGGAAAACCCGTTCATGGACGCGGTGGCGGGTGCAGAGGCGACGCTTGATCGCATTGGTGTGCGGGCGGGCGAACAGGTCCTCGACGTGGGCAGCGGGCCAGGGCGGCTGGCAATCCCTGCAGCGCGGCGTGTGGGCTCAGGTGGGAGCGTCACCGCTGTTGATGTCCAGCCGGCGATGTTGGCGCGCCTATGGCAGCGAGCCGAGAGCGCAGGGCTGACAAACATCGAGACACGGTTGATGGACGTGGGTGCGGGAGAGGGACTGGAGCCCGGCTGCTTCGACCGTGCCTGGCTGGTCACTGTTTTGGGCGAGATTCCGGATAGAGAACGTGGGCTCCAGGCGATTTATGGTGCTCTTAAGCCTGGCGGCACGCTATCGATCACGGAGATACTTCCCGACCCACACTACCAGCGGCATAAAACGGTGCTGGAACTGGTGCAATCAGCCGGCTTCGAGCCCACGCAGCATTGGCGGAACCTGTTCGCCTATACCCAGAACTTCGTCAAACCCGGCTAGCAGCCCACGCGCCGCCTAGTAGTGCACGTTGACGACGGTCCCTTCTGTTGACCAGTTGAAGATCCATTCGGCGGCGGG
>JAVVFG010000044.1:0-17458 GCA_032260445.1 Anaerolineae bacterium
GTTACCCTACGTCTCCCCGGCCGAACGGTTTCTAGAACGCTACTTTAGTCATCTGCGAGGAAAGCAGACAATCTGGTACAATTAGCTCTGGTCAAGGCATACATCGACGTCGATGGACCTTGAGGGAACACGATACATGGTTGCACCTGTGACAGAGCTAGAGGAAGTATCCATCTTGGCGGTAGACGATAACCCGGAGACACTTCTCGTTGTCGAGCACACGTTGCGCCGTCATGGATTTTCCGTCTCCAGTGCGCCCTCGGGTGAAACAGCACTCGATCGCCTCGCCCGTCATGGCTTGCCGCATCTGGCGGTTGTCGATATGAATATGCCGCCCGGCATGAACGGCTTCGCCTTCTGCGAGCAGCTCAGCCGGTTTAGTGACGTTCCCGTGATCATTCTGACGGCAGTAGATGAGGAACAAACGGTGGTCCGCGCCATCCGCCAGTATGCGGAGGACTACGTCATCAAGCCGTTTAATCCCGGCGAGCTTGCCGCCCGGGTCCGGCGCGTGTTACAACGGGTTGGGACGTTCCCCTTTGCTATGAGGGTGCCGCTCTGTGTCGATGAGCATCTCATGGTCAATTTTGCGGCGCGGGAGCTTATCATCGATGGCAAATCCCGCAAGCTAACGCCGACGGAGGCGCGGCTACTCTATATTCTCATGCGCACCCCTGGCGAAACGGTTAGTAGCGACTATATTCTACGGCGCATGTGGCCACTTGAGCGGAGCGATGACGACAGGCTACATGTCTATATCCACCGTTTGCGAAGCAAGCTAAAGGGAACGGGGAGCCAGCATCGTTACGTTGTCTCCGAGCGTGGAGTGGGCTATCGTTTTCAGCCATGTGACATTGGTTAAAGAGACAACGATGACCAACTGAGTAGGGCATGATATCTCAATCGACAGTTAGCCAGGCGCTGCACCTGCCTGGATTTGACGGCGTTGCCGCACAGGGAAAAATGAAGCCGCTCCCGCGCGCGACGGTCCGGTCGCCGGCACGACCAGGTTCGCCGCGCCAGGGTGCTGTCTTGCTGTTGCTCTACCCGTGCCAACAGGAGACGTGTATTGTGCTCACGCGGCGACGCGACGATCTACAGGCCCACGCGGGTCAGATCTCATTTCCTGGCGGGCGCCGTGAGCTTCTGGAAACGCCGGCCCAGGCGGCTCTCCGCGAAGCGCACGAGGAAATTGGCATCGACCCTGCCACAGTGCAGCTACTAGGTGAGCTTACCCCCCTTTATATCCCACCGTCCGACTTCGAGGTTCATCCCTTTGTCGGCTGGCATGAACAACCGGCTACCTTCTGCCCGCAGCCTAGCGAAGTCGCCGAGCTTCTAGAGGTGCCGTTGCAGATATTAACCAATGCCAAGACACGGCAGGAAGAAGTCTGGAACCAGCGTGGCCTGGAGCTTCAGGTACCTTATTTCAGCATCGGGCCGCACAAAGTATGGGGGGCGACGGCCATGATCCTGAGCGAATTCGTCGAACGACTCTGCGCCGTGAGCAGGCGCGCCAGCTAGTTCAAGGCCAGCCAGAGTAGGGCAAACGCCTGTGTAAAGTCAGTCGAGGCGCAGCGCGACAGCCTCTATCTCGACGAGCGCATCCAGCGGCAAGCGGCAGACCTCGACGGTGGAACGGGCGGGTGGGGAGCTGGCGAAGAAACGCGCGTAGACCTGGTTCATCGTCGCGAAGTCTTCCATATCCTGGAGAAAAACGGTCGTCTTCACGACCCGCGCCAGGCTGCTGCCGGCAGCATCGAGGACTGCCTGCAGGTTTTGCAGAACGCGCTCCGTCTGCACGCGAATATCGTCGCCGACCAGCTGCCCGGTAACCGGGTCGAGTGCAATCTGACCGGCGGTAAAGACGAGCTCGCCGGCGATCACCGCCTGCGAGTAAGGCCCAACCGCCCCGGGCGCTTGCGTGGTCGCTACTACTTCTCGTTCCATCATTTACTCCTTTAACCTGCCGTCCGCTAGCTGCGCTGCTTAGAGCACTTGCCCTTTCTTGTAGGTCGCTGAGCTAGGAAAGCAGTTTCTCGTAAATACGATAGCGCTTATAGACCTCGGCGCCCAGGAGGCGGATTGCGCGGTTCATCATGTCATTCGTTTCTAGAATCCAGCTCGCTTCGGCGAAACGGTAGCCCAGATTTGCTGCCGTGCGTACGGTCTCGTAATACATCAGGGCATCGACCCCGCGTCCGCGGAACTTCTCCGGCACGCCGAGGGCATAGACGCGGACCGTATCCGTCTTACGGCGATTGAGATAGAGCCGAGCAGCCGCCAGGTAGGAGATCAGACGCGACGGCCCCGGCCGGATGCGCTTGAGCGGCTGGTTGACGTCAGGCACGGTAAGGGAGAAGCCAACCGTTTCACCCTCGTGTTCGACCACAAAAACAAGCGCCGGGTCAATAACCATCTTCAGGCTGTTCGCCAGATGTTCGATTTCCGCGTCGGTCATCGGGACGAATCCCCAGTTACGCTCCCAAGCGCTGTTGTAAATTCTCTTAATCTCCGCTACCTCGGCATCCCACTTGCGCATGTTGACCGGGCGAATGGTGAGATCGTAACGCTCCTTGACTTTGCCGACGACACGCTTCACTTTGTCTGGCATCTGTGTACTGATCTCTTCCAGTTTGGCATGCCAGGCGAGGAGATCCATCGCTTTGCTGAAGCCAGCCGCCTCCAGAAACTGCGGGTAGTAAGGCGGGTTGTAGGTGGTCATCATGACAGGGGGGCGGTCGAAGCCCTCGATAAGTATGCCACACTCGTCGTTTGTTGAAAGCGTCATCGGGCCGAGGATGCTATCGGTGCCACGTTCGCGCGCCCATGTTACGGCGGCATCTAGCAGCGCCAGCGCGGCCTCCTCATCATCCATTACCTCAAAAGCGCCAAAATGGGCCACATTCTCCTGCTGAAACTCGTTATGGCGATGGTTTAGGATCGCAGCGATCGCGCCCACTGCCTCTCCATTACGGCGGGCAATGAAGTAGTCGGCCTCCGCGTGCTCGAAGAAAGCATTCTTGGACTTGTTAAAGAAGTCGAGCCGCTCGTAGTAAAGCCAGGGGACCCAGTTCTCGTCGTTCGCATACACACGCCATGGAACACGGATGAACTCGGCCAACTCCCTCTCGTCTCCGACCTGGTGAATCGTGACTGTCATCTCTTACCTTTAGGCGCAACGGTGGGGGCAACCGGCGGACCAGCGGCCTGGCACCATCTCCTCAGACTGGACGATTGCTGCCGGATTGTACCACTGCGATCGGGCCGGGCAAGCGAAGGCTGACAGAGAAAATCCTTTGTGATAGACTGGGGCGAATCTGGCTCATTCCGCTTAGAGGAGTTCATTTGCGATGATTGACGTCAACCAATTACGCCGCGGTGTTACCTTCGAACATGATGGCAACTTATATAAAGTAACGGAGTACTCACACCACAAACCCGGACGCGGCAAAGCAACTATCCGCGTTAGCGTGCGCGATTTGCGCTCGGGTGCGAATCTGCAGCTAACCTTTTCCTCCGGCGACCGCGTGGAGGACGTCCGCCTGGACAAGCGACCGATGCAATATCTCTATGATGACGGCCACTTCTTCGTCTTCATGGATCAGGAAACGTTCGAGCAAAAACAGGTCATCCACGGCATCTTGGGCGAAGACGCCCGGTTCCTCAAAGATAACATGGAGCTGGAGCTGCTCAATTACGAGGGTGAGATCATCGACTACAATTTCCCGCCGAACGTCGAGCTGGAGGTTGTTGATTCGGAGCTGGCAGTTGCCGGCGATACGGCAACGGGCGCTACCAAAGAAGTGGTCACCGAAACGGGCCTGCGAGTGCGGACCCCCCTCTTCGTGAATGTTGGCGACATCATTCGTGTCGATACGCGTAGCGGCGAATACGTCACGCGCGTCTAAATCGTGCCGATAAGGCGACATGAATAAAACAGGCCGCCCAGAAGGGCGGCCTGTTGTCTTTGGCACATGTTCAGTATTAGGCTAGCGGTTACGAATCTTCGCCCACGTATCGCGCAAGGAGACGATGCGGTTGAAAACGAGGTGATCTTGCGTAGAGAGCACCGGGTCGACGTTGAAGTAACCCTGGCGCATGAACTGGAAGCGGTCACCTGGTTCCGCCGCCATCAGGCTCGGCTCAACCCGCGCTCCTTCGATAATGACGAGCGAGTCCGTGTTGACGTTGTCGGTGAAGTCGCCCCCCTCGGGGAACTCGTACGGGTTTTCCACTTTGAACAGCCGGTCATACAGTCGCACTTCCGCCTCCGGTGCGTGCCGCGCCGAGACCCAGTGCAGCGTGCCTTTGACCTTGCGCCCGTCTGGCGTGGAGCCGCCGCGAGACGCAGGATCGTAGGTGCAGCGCAGCTCGATGATTTCACCGCTTTCTTCATCTTTCACCACACCGGTGCAGGTAACGTAGTAAGCGCCAAGCAGGCGGACTTCCCTGCCAGGGGCCAGGCGGAAGAACTTGCGCGGCGGATCTTCCATGAAGTCACTTCGTTCGATCAAGAGCTCCCGCGAGAATGGTACTTCCCGCGTTTCAGTGCGCTCCCTGTCCTGCGGATAAGTCGGGACCTCGAAATGCTCCACCTGCTCCTCAGGGTAGTTCTCAATGACGATGCGCAGCGGCTCGAGCACAGCCATAGCGCGGGGCGCATGTTCATTGAGGTCGTCGCGGATCGCGTACTCGAGCATCTCAAACTCGATACTACCTAGGTTCTTGGAGACGCCGCTTTGGATGACGAAATTGCGAATCGCTTCCGGTGTATAGCCGCGGCGGCGCATACCTGATACGGTCGGCATACGCGGATCGTCCCAGCCGTCGACGTAACCCTCCTGGACCAGCCGGATCAGCCGGCGCTTACTGACAATCGTATAGGTGGGAATGAGCGGAGCAAACTCAACCTGCCGCGGCTGGTAGATGCCCAGCTTCTCAATAAACCAGTTGTACAACGGGCGGTGATCCTCGAACTCGAGGGTGCACAGGGAGTGAGTGATCCCCTCAATACTATCGCTCTGACCGTGGGCCCAATCATACATTGGATAGATACACCAGGCATCGCCGGTACGCGGGTGCTCCTCATGCATGATGCGATAGAGGATAGGGTCACGCAGGTTCATATTCGGCGAACTCATGTCGATCTTCGCTCGCAACACACGTTGCCCTTCCGCGAACTCGCCTTCACGCATTCGCCTGAACAGCTCTAGGTTTTCCTCGACGGAGCGATCGCGATAAGGGCTATTATGGCCCGGTTCGGTGAAAGAGCCCCGGTATTCGCGTATCTCCTCTGGACTGAGGTCGTCTACATAGGCATTACTCTGGCGGATCAGTTCCAGGGCCCATTCATAAAGCTGTTCGAAGTAGTCCGACGCGTAAAACAGACGGTCCTCGTAATCCGCGCCTAACCAGCGGACGTCGCGGATAATAGCGTCGATATACTCCTGCTCTTCTTTTGTTGGATTCGTGTCGTCGAAGCGGAGGTTGAACTTACCACCATATTGCTTGGCGATCCCGTAATTCAGATTAATGGACATCGCATGGCCGATATGCAAGTATCCGTTTGGCTCCGGCGGGAAGCGCGTGTGTACGCGGTCGTAACGACCCGATTCCAGGTCGGCGTCGATGATCTCGGTAATAAAGTTAGAGAAGGTAGGGCCACTCTCTTCGGTCATTCTTTACTCCAGCAGGCAGGAAAGGCTATCAACTAGACGGTCGGAACCCGAAATAAAAAGAGGTGGAACGCTGGTTCCACCTCAAGCTGTGGGCGTAGGGCTCGAACCTACAACCTCCTGATTCAGAGTCAGGCGCTCTGCCAGTTGAGCTAGCCCACACTGAAAAATCTGGCAGGCGAATCGCAGCTCTGGTGTCATTGAATTTCCCGCGATTCCGGTGGGCTAGTATAGCAGAAAACCGCGAAAAGACAACCAGCGGGAGAGGCGCGAGAGGCGCCTACAATGGGACCAGGGTTCATTGACAGCAGCGCCCAAGCGCCACTATGATGAAGGCAACTCCTCTGAATTTCTACCCTATCGTTCAGAAAGGAGGTGGCATATCGGGCAACTGAATCCGCTAGAGCGTATTTCTTTCGTCAGATGATTTTCGCCTTCGCAGCAGGCGAAGAAAAGGGGCGCCCTCATGGGCGCCCCTTTTTGTTGTGTGATTAGCCGGCAAGGGGCGATGGCGGCGAGCCAAGCGCCTAACCGGACGCTTCGAGGATAGCGACCACCTCTTCGAGCCGTGCCAGGGCACGTTGCCGGCCAAGGGCGACCATCGACTCGAAGAGCGGTGGCGATACCTTCTGGCGCGTCACGGCCAGCCGGGCCAGCCCAAGGAAACTGCCCGCCTTCTGGTTGCTGGTGTAGCGTTCGCCGATTGCGTAAAAGGCTTCCTTGATCGCTTCTAAGTTATAGCGCTCGCCGTCACGCACAAAATCGCGCGCCTCGCGGAAAGCTGTCAGTGCTTCCGTATGCGGCAGCTTCTTGTGCGTGAGGTCTTCAGCCGTGAGCGCAACACCGTCCTCATCAGGGCCGAGAAAAGCAAGGAAGTCAACAGCCTCGCGCAGCTGCTTCAAGCGCACGCTCATCGCGGGCATCAGGGAGCGGAGTGCCTCGTCATTCACCGCATAGCCGGCCCGTTCGAGGAAGGGCCGGACCGCACGAGCGAGCTCCTCCGGTTCCATTTCCTGAATGTATTGCCCGTTAAGCCAGTCGAGCTTGCTGTACGGCAGCCGTGACGGCGCCGGGTTAATGTCCTCCAGCTCGAAGCGAGGAATGGCTTCCTCCATGGCGAACTTTTCGCGATCCTCGCCAAAGGACCAGCCGACGTTCGCCAGGAAGTTGCGCAGCGCCACCGGAAGATAGCCCGCGTCACGGAACTCCTCCACTTTGACGAACACCTCGTGCCCTTCATCGTCAAAAGCCTGTGTGCGCTTGCTGAGCTTTCCTTTGCCGCTGGGATCAAGGACTAGAGGCAGGTGGGCATAGACCGGTGCCTGCCAGCCAAAGGCAGCATATATGTTTATGTGCAAGGGTGCTGTGCTGATCCACTCGTCGGCTCGCAGAATATGGGTGATACCCATAAAGTGGTCGTCGACGACGTTTGCCAGGTGATACGTTGGCAGACCGTCCGACTTGAGCATGACCATGTCGCCGATTTGCTCGTTATGGAACGTAATCGGGCCGCGAATAGCATCGTTGATAATTGTCTCCCCGGCCAGGGGCGCCATGAAGCGGATCACGTAGCCACGGCCTTCGGCTTCGCGCACCGCGTTTTCGTCGGCAGTCAACGTGCGGCAGCGCCGATCATAGCCAACAAATGGTTGTTTGGCGGCGACTGCAGCCTGGCGCCTCTCCTCCAATTCTTCCGCGGTGCAGAAGCATTTATAAGCATAGCCATGCTCAACCAGCCAGCCTGCCCACTCGCGGTACAGTTCTGCCCGTTCGGATTGCACATATGGTCCGGCCGGGCCACCGATGTCCAGCCCCTCGTCCCAGTCAAGCCCTAACCAGCGCAAATCGCGCATAATTGCTTCGTTCGCGCCAGCCACCTCCCTCTTCTGGTCCGTATCTTCCAGCCGCAGAATAAACTGCCCGCCGTGTTTGCGGGCGAACATCCAGTTGAAGAGCGCGCTGCGGGCGCTGCCGATGTGCAGGTAGCCAGTAGGTGAGGGAGCGAAGCGGACACGGACGGTCATGGGGTCTCCAGGGGGTGAAGGCTTTTGAAACCTGGTAGCGGCCAATCGCTGGTCGCAGTTGAATGATTAGCCAAATTCCTGACGGCGGTGGCGCATACGGACGGACTCAACGACGCCGATCGCCATAAAGAGGGTAAGCAGTGAGCTGCCGCCATAGCTCACGAATGGGAATGTGAGACCCGTCACCGGCAGCAGGCGCACATTCATGCCGACGCTGACGACGGTCTGGAAGAAAAGCACGCCCGCAATGCCGACACAGAGAAAGCGTCCGGCCGGGTCGGGGCTGATCTCGGCCACCTTCAGGATGCGCAGTAGGATAAATCCCATGAGACCGACGACGATAAGCGAGCCAAAAATGAGACCCATCTCCTCGGTAATCACCGCAAAAATGAAGTCTGTGTGCTGCACGCGCAGGAAGCCGAGCTGGCTCTGCGTCCCTTGCAGGTAGCCCTTCCCGAAGAACCCGCCCGATGCGATAGCCGCCATCGCCTGTTCAATATTGAAAGCCTGTTCGGGATTCGACTCAGGATTCACGAACACGGCGAGGCGCTCCTGCTGATATTCAGCTAGCTCGGGGATGATGAGGACCGCCCCAGCAATACCCACGGCCATTAGCACGCCAAAATGGCTGAGCGGCAAGCCGGCCATGAACATGATGACGAACCACATCACGATAAAGAGGATCGACATCCCGAGGTCGGGCTGGATAAAAATGAAGGCGACGGGAAGACCGAGGTACGCCAGCGAGAGCAGTGTATTGGAGAAACGGTGGACAAGGTGCTGGCGCTTTGCCAGAAATTGGCCGAAGGTCACCGCAAAAAAGACGCGACCGAACTCCGACGGCTGGATGCGAATGAAGCCAAGATCAAACCAACGCCGCGACGCATTACCCAGGGTGCCAACAATGAGAACCAGTACCAGCGAGCCGACGAGGATGGCGTAGATGTACCAATGGCCCGACGTAAAAATACGGTAATCAATCGCCGCCAATAATGCCATCAGCGCAACGCCGGCGATGGCATAGGCCAGCTGGCGCTGCGGGTACGTCTCAAATGCAGGCGCTCCCGTGACGGCACTCTGGATCATCATAATGCCATAGGCAGTCAAGAGCAGAACGGCCGCTGCCAATGGGAGGTCGAAATACCGCCAGACGGAAGTTTTCGCTTGTAACACAGAAGCTAATAGGTTCCCAGCTTGCAGGCGCCGCGCACGGCGCTGCTGGCTATGAGGGCTGGTGCCGCTTGTTGCTCGGGATCGGTATCTCGGCGACCAACCGGCTCTCTTTTGCCGTCGTCGTTAGTTGTACGACCACCGCATCGGGATCAACTGCCAGATGTCGAGCGATCACCTCGATAATATCATCCTTAATTTGCTCGATCAAACCAGGAGAGATGTCAGTACGGTCGTGAGTTAGCACCATTTGCAGGCGATTCTTTGCCACTGCACTGCTCTTTTCCTGGCGCCCGAACAGGCGCTCTAACCATCCCATCTGCCTGCTCCTTTGTTATCCGTTCTTCAGGTGCAGCTTAGCGACCGCTCATCCAGCTGCGCAACCGGCCGAAGAGACTGGAGCTGTGATTGAAGTCCATGATTGGAATATCGCGCCCTTCCAGGCGTTGCGCGATATTGCGAAAAGCTTGGCTGGCGCTGGCGCTATTCGTGGCAGCCATGGCCACAGGCGCGCCGCGATTCGAGCTAATCAGGATGGCCTCATCCTCGGGAATGACGCCGAGCAGGTCGATCGCCAGGATGTCGAGAACGTCGGCAATGCTGAGCATATCCCCCTTGGCAACCATATGCGGTTTGAGCCGGTTGATGATCAGCTCACCAGGCCCTTTCTCTTCGGCCTCGATCAAGCCGATGATCCGATCAGCATCGCGCACTGCCGAAACTTCCGGGTTGGTGACGATGATCACCTGGTCGGCCGGCGCCACGGCATTGCGGAAGCCGCGCTCGATCCCTGCCGGCGAATCGATGATGATGTAATCCATGTCGCCGCGTAGCTGGTCACACACAAGGACCATATCGGAAGGACTGACGGCCATCTTGTCGCGCGTCTGGGCAGCAGGGATCAGGTACAGCTCGGGGAAACGTTTGTCGCGAATCATCGCCTGCTGTAGCCGGCAGCGCCCCTCGATGACGTCTACCAGATCATAGACGATGCGATTCTCCAACCCCATGACGACGTCCAGGTTGCGCAGCCCAATATCGGCATCAAGAGCGACGACGCGCCGCCCGAGCATGGCCAGCGACGCGGCGAGATTAGCGGTTACGGTGGTCTTGCCGACGCCTCCCTTGCCGGAGGTAACGGTGATCACTTTAGCATGCATACGACTGCTCCTTACGCGGAGGCAAACCCGCGCCCGGGATATGGCGCCTGCGACGTCGATGTGTCACAGGCGCGTGCTTATTCACGGTTACCCTCGCGCATACGCCACGGTTCGGCAACGATCTGCTGCTCGCGAATCGTGGCCATTTCCGGGCGAGGCTGGCGCGGCCTATCGGCTGGCGGGATCGCTATTTGATCAGCGATGCGCAGTTGGGTCGGTACGAGCTCCAGAGCACAGATCCGGGCATCGCGGTCGCCATGCGCGCCAGCGTGCACGAGGCCCCGCAACCGTCCCCAGACGACAACGTTGCCGCCCGCGATGATTTGGGCGCCGGGATTGACATCGCCAAGAACCACCACATGACCATCATGGTAAACGGACTGCCCGGAACGAACGGTCTCCTGCCACAACAAGGCGTTTGCCTCTGGCTGCGTACCGGCAGCCGTGTTGCTGCCAGCGGAGAGTTTGCGCCGGTTGCCGTCGAGATCGGTGTCGCTTCCGGCAAGGCGGGTTGCCAGGCCGAGCGTGCGCGCAGCTTCGCGCGTCGCTTCGTGCTCAGACAGAACGGCCCACAATGCCATGTCGTAGCTGGCGAGCAGCGCCTGCAGCTCGCCAAGCTGCGTCTCGTTCAGACGCCGGCTCCCGCCCTCCAGGACGACACGGCTGCCCTGCAGGAAAGCCTGTTTCTCGGCGAGCTCGGCATCCAGATGCGGCAGCGCTGCCTTAAGCTCGGGCTCGCTTATGGTTAACAACAGACCTTCACGGATCCCCTTAAACGCGATCATCGGGGCTTCACTGCTACCCGGCATAGCCAACCTTTTGTGCGGGATAGTACAACAATAGTGAGATGGATGATAGAGCAAAAGGAGGGGAATTGCAAGGGTCAGACGCGGAAGCGGGCCAGGCGCACCGGTTGGCGCCGCGGACCCCAGTGGCCAGGGCGCGGCTCGAAGTAACCGGGACAGGGCGTACCACAGTTAGCGCAATCACCCGCGCCGGTGAGATTCCATTCGGTCAGCTCGTACCAGTCACGGCCGATCAGGCGCTCGCCGCACACGTGGCAGTATGTGCTGCTGCCGCTTTCGTCGTGGACGTTGCCGGTGTAGGCATAGCGCACGCCGTTCTTGCGGGCGATGCGCCGCGCACGCGACAAAGTCTGCGGCGGCGTGTGCGGCACGTCAAGCATCTTGTAATCGGGATGGAAAGCCGTGAAGTGCATCGGCACGTCAGGCCCCAACTCCGTTACCACCCACTGAGTCATCTCTTCAAGCTCACGATCGGAATCGTTGTGACCGGGGATAAGCAACGTCGTTATCTCGAACCAGACGTCAGTTTCATGCTTAAGATACTTCAGCGTATCCAGTACCGGTGCCAGCGAGCCAATCGTAATCTTCCGGTAGAAATCCTCGCTAAAGGCTTTCAGGTCCACGTTGGCGGCGTCCATATGGGCGTAGAACTCCTGTCGTGGCTCCGGACAGATGTAGCCTGCGGTAACGGCCACGGTCTTAATCCCGACTTCGTGACACGCCTGCGCCACGTCGATGGCGTACTCCATGAAAATGACCGGATCGTTGTACGTGAAGGCAACGCTGCGGCAGCCGAGCTGCTGTGCGGCGCGAGCCAGGATCTCCGGAGCGGCCCGATCGGCGAGGATATCAATCTCGCGTGACTTGCTGATGTCCCAGTTCTGGCAGAATTTACACGCCAGGTTACAGCCGGCGGTGCCGAAGCTCAGCACCGGCGTGCCCGGCAGGAAATGGTTAAGGGGTTTCTTCTCAATCGGGTCGATGCAGAAGCCACTGGAGCGACCATACGTGGTCAGCACAACCTGATCGCCCTCGCGCATGCGGACAAAGCACATGCCGCGCTGGCCCTCGTTCAACTTGCAGGCACGCGGGCAGACATCACACTGCACCCGCCCGTCGGCAACCGTATGCCAATACTTGGTCGGAACTACTGTTTCCATCACTCTCGGACTCCCTCGTGTGGCGGCAGCTGGTTCGCTGCCACCATCACGCTCTCGCGCTATTATACCGTGTCAAAATGAGAAGAAGCTTGGGGACCAAAAGCCCATAGCATTTTCGGACTGCCTGTCTCCATAATATGGTTGGCTTGTCATGGGCCGATTCCAATCAAGGCAGGAGAGAAGATGGACGAGCTCGTAGTTGTCGTCGTTGCTGTATTCCTGGTTTACTTCGTCTTAGCGTTGGTGTTCGCCTGGGTCTACGAAACGCTTGTGCGCCGTTCGATCCTGAGCTCTGTGCGGCAGGCCGGCGGCGAGCTGATCCGCATCGAAAGGATGCGCGCACGCTACCATGCCAGAAAGGGTAAAGGTCAGTCGCAGCGTAATGGAGATGGGGCATCCAAGCCGCGTTACGTGGTCCGCTACCGCACGCCGAGGGGAGAGGAGTTCACCCGTTTGTGTACCCTATCGCTGTCCGGCCATGTTGCTTGGTACGACGAAGGATAGGACTCGGTCAGGGCGCGAATTCCAGTTGATAGTGTGCCGGCTGCGGTGTCAGCGGCGCACTTGCACTGATAATTAGAACCGGGCTACTGGCACTTTCGTTTAGGTTCACTGCAGTCGCGGCGCTGCCTTCGGCGGAGACCGGGAGCGACATGACCTGCGGCACGCCAGCCGGGAAGGTGATCAGCTGCAGATGCCACGGCTGCGGGAGCGTCGCCGTAACCTGGCTAAAGCCCTCTGGTCGCCAGCCAGCATTGTCCCCTTCAGCGTCGTCAACCAGCCCAATCTCGGGAATCGCGATGTTGTCCAGCGCCAACCCGCCGAAGGTGAGGATCGGATCGGTCACGTAGCTGAAACGGAGCAGGATTTCCTGGCCAGCGTATGGCGTTAGATCCATCTGTTCGTGTACCCAGCCTTCGCTCTTGCCCGTGTAAAAGCGCGGCGCAAACGCTCTGCCGGCCGGATCGTCCTCTGGCGCCAGGCCCTGCATCTGCTCGCCGGTAAGTCCCTGCCAGGTTTGCCCGCCGTCGGCGGAAACGGCGACGTAGGCAAAGTCGTAGCCCGTCTCAATGTCATGATAGACTTCGTAGGTGAGCGTCGCGCTGGCAACCTCGCTCAGATCTACGTTCCGTGTCAGGCTCGGCTGGCTGTAATTCGCGCGGTGAGCGTACCAGAACCTCTCACCTGAGGCGGCGCCAACGTCCAACAGTGGCACACGTTGGGCGCCGTTAAAGGTGATGGTTACCTGACCTTCTCCTTCCAACCGGTAATAATCGCCGGCGTACTGGCTCACAGTCGTCGTGAACACGGCCGGCAGTCCGGCGACGCTAGTTGCCGACACTGACTCCAGGTTGCCGTCCCCAAGCCGGTACTGCGCAGGCGCTTGCGGGTGATCGTGCAGAGCTAGAGCGACCTGCCAATCCTCCCATAGCGACTGACCGCTTACTGGCAATCCTGCGGCAGCCGCGACCGCGGTGACCGCGTCCAGACCATCGTCGGGGTGGGCCGCGAAGGCGCGGTAGAGCTCCGGCCCTAGCCGGTCGTACAGATAGCGGTTCATCAGGTAGGCCATCCCGTAGTAGGGAGTCGTGCGGCCGTCGGTCCAGCTATTAAGCTGCTGGTCGGGCTGCGCGAGGAAGGCGTTGGCGCGCGCGTGCGCGTTGTCCGTGTACCCTGCGAGCTCCTCCGCCAGCATTGCGGAGCCCTCGACCTCCCAGTCGATATCGGCTTTGTCGTAGTTGTCCTCAATCATGTGGCGGAACTCATGGGCGAGGACGTTGAGGTAGCTGCCGGTACCAAACGTACGTGCATTCATGATGAACATATCACGTTCGTTGGAATGTCTGGCGACGGCGCGCGGCAAGCCATCGCTGCTGCTGAAATAGCCGAGTAGGTTGCAGCTGTCGGCATCATCACAAAGGGCCGCGGGCGAGGCGTGCAAAATGTGCAGGCGGGGGTCACCGTCGATGCCCGGGTTCGTCTCGGGGCCAAAGGCGGCGATGACGCTGTTGTAGATCTCGTCAAAAGCCGCGGCAAATGGAGCCAGATTGGTTGCTTCCGGCTGCTCTTCGGTCGTGTCAAACCAAAAGTGTGCCGACTCGCTGCTTCCTACCAGGACAGCTTCGATCGTCGAGTAGGTGTTACTGTCTGTGTTGAGCACGCTAAAGCTGGCGGTGCTGCCGGCTGCCAACTGCTCGGCGTTCCCAGCAGGCGCCGGCACCTCCGTGATTCTCAGAAACTCGATTGCCAGGGTGACATCATCGCGCTCCGGCGCGCTGGCGGCGGCCAGGGCCTGCGCCGCCTCTATCTCCGCGGCCGTCAATGGCGCGATGGCAAATGGTGATGGCAGCGGCTGTGGCGCTGGCCAGGTTGGGGGGCCTGCCGGCGTGCTCGTCGCTGCGGGACTGGCGCTGGCTGGCGCCGGGGTCGCGCTGGCCGGCGGTGTCGCCGTGCTCGTGGGCGTGGCCGCCTCTGCCGGCACGGCCGTGACGGCGGTTGCTTTCGCCCCGGAGGCAGGCGTGCCGGCCTGGCTGCGGCAGGCCGCGAGCGCGATGAGCAGGATTACAGGTAACAACAAGCGGATGATCCGCACAAGAATGACTCCATATTTGCGAGAGGGTTTGAGATTAGCGTACTGTAACAGTTTCCTCTATCAAGTCTAACTCCGTTATAATCTCGCTTGGCCTACCAATCCGTCCGGCAACGCCGCATTAGCACAAGCCTATGACGACCGGAGACAGCAGCCAGCAGACCACGACCCAACGCGTCGCTCCTCCCCGCACGCGCCTGATCTGGCGCCGGCTGCTTGGGCGTGATCCCAGGGCCGGTACCCTGGCGGTCACGTTGATTGTGTTGGCACTGCTCGTGGCCGGCTGCGGTGGGAGAACGGCGCGGGGCGAGCTGAGCGTCGCCGCACGCGGCACGCCGACCCCGGCCTCATCACCGACAGGTACGGTCACCGGCACGGCCGGGTTGGCGACCTATACACCGGTGCCGACGCTGACGCTCACGCCGACGCCGGGCCCCAGCCAGACGCCGTCGCGCACGCCCACACCATCGCGCACGCCGACGCGTACGCCCGTACCCTCGGCCACGCCGACCAGTGTACCCCAGCAAGCAAACTCCGTGGTCGTCGTCGGTACCCCGGCCCACCTGCTCACCGCAACACCGGCGACACCCATCCCCACAGCCGTACCGCCATTCGCCGTACCGGAAGGGGTGACGAATATTCTCCTGCTAGGTGCCGATAAGCCGCTTGAGACAGGCTCCAGCCGCACCGACACCATCATTATCGCCTCCGTCAACCGCGAGACAAAGACGGCGTCGATGATCAGCCTGCCGCGCGACCTCTACGTGTACATCCCCCAACGCGGCATGGGGGCGATCAACACCGCGATCATGCGCGCCGCTCCCGGCGACGTAACGGGCGCGCTCCAGGTCTTGAAGGACACGATCGTCTACAATTTTGGCGTCCCCATTCACTACTATGCGCGTGTCGACTTCTCCGGTTTTGAGACCGCGGTCGACGCTATTGGCGGCGTAGACGTGCCGATCAGCTGCTCCTTCGAAGATCACCGCCTCATTTCGCCAGACCTTGATCCAGAGGAAGAGGAGAGCTGGGAGTTATTCCGCGTCGATCCCGGCGTGGTTCACATGGATGGCTCGATGGCCCTGTGGTACGTGCGCTCGCGGGAGCGCATCGAAGCCGACTGGGGGCGGACGAAGCGGCAGCAGCAGATGCTGCGCGCCATATTCAACCACGGCGTCGATCTTGATCTGCTACCGCAGGTGCCGGCCCTCTATGAAGCCTACCGCAACACGGTGGAAACCGATCTGGACATCGGCCGCATCCTCCAACTGGCGGCGGCGGCGCCCGGCATCCGCGAGAATGGCATCCAGCATCTTTATCTCTCCTCGGCCGATATGGAGTACTGGACGGCGCCCGATTCCGAGCGCAAGCTCATGCTGCCCAACTGGGAACGGATGCAGTACAAGTTTTACGCGCTGATGTCGCCGTCGGAGCTGAACAGCGGCACGCGCGCGCCGATCCGCGTTGAAGTGGTCAACGCCACCGGCAACCCGGATATGGGCATTCTCGCCGCAGACAACCTCGCCTGGTGGGGCTTTGTGCCCGCCCTCGCCGACCCGGCAGATGAGGTGCAGGAAGCAACGACGCTGACCTATTACGGCGCCAATCTCAAGGGCACCTTCTCCGACCTCTTTAGCTGGATCTTCAAGCAGCGGGAAGCAAGCATCGAGATCGTGGACGATACCCCGTATGACTACGATTACCGCGTCGTCCTCGGCACAGACTACGATCCCTGCATCAACCAGCTCTTCGCGCCGCGGCGCTGAATGTAGCCCCGTCTCGTAACGCGCCTGTCATGTCGTGTGGACCTGCAGGCGCCACTTTTTGCCAACTACCGGTCCTCTGGTCTATTCTTACCCCCATCGTGCCTGTCCATCACTAATAAGGAATCATCGCCATGAGCGCCGTGACCACTGATTTTGCGTCGCTGAGTGAGACCGAGTACCGGCGCCGGATTCGCGCCTGGGTGCTGTATGACTGGGCCAACTCGGCCTTTGCCACCACGATCCTCGCTGCCGTTCTACCGGTCTACTACAGCCAGGTCGCGGGAGCCACGCTGCCCAGCCCGGCGCGGGCCACCGCCTACTGGAGCGTCGGCGTCAGCCTGGCGCTGCTGCTGACGGCTATTCTCTCGCCAATTCTCGGCACGATCTCCGACATCAAGCGCGGCAAGAAGCCGTTCCTGGCGATCTTCATGGGGATCGGCGTGCTCGGCACCGGCCTGCTGGTATTCGTCAATACCGGCGACTGGCTACTGGCGTCGATCCTCTTTATCGTCGGCCGGGTCGGCTTCAGCGCCTCGATTGTCTTCTACGACGCGCTGCTGCCGCACGTGGCCCGCGAAGAGGACCAGGACATGGTCTCTGCGCGCGGCTACGCCACTGGCTACCTCGGCGGCGGGCTGCTGCTGGCGATCAACATCGCCATGATCTTCCTCCTGCCCGAGGACAACCTGGGATCGCGCCTCTCCTTCCTCAGCGTCGCCATCTGGTGGGCCGTCTTTTCTATCCCGCTGTTCCGCGTCGTACCCGAGCCCCCGGCCGCTACCGTGACCCTGGCTCCCGGCGAGAACGTGCTGACGGCCACGTTCAGCCGCCTGCGCAACACCTTTAGCCACCTGCGCCGCTACCGCGAGCTGCTCAAGTTCCTTATCGCCTTCCTCATCTACAACGACGGCATCGGTACGATCATCGGCGTCGCCGCTATCTATGGTGCTGAGTTAGGCTTCGGCGCCATCGAGCTGATCGCCGCCATCCTGCTGGTACAGTTTGTCGGCATTCCCTTCAGCCTCATCTTCGGCCGGCTGCCGCGCGCTGGCGATGTGCGCCGGCCGCTCTTTTTCGCCTTCATCCTCTTTAACATCATAGCCC
>JAVVFG010000045.1:0-17123 GCA_032260445.1 Anaerolineae bacterium
TGCTGGGGCAGGTGCAGTGGGGCCGGCTCGACGTGCTGCTGATCGACCTGCCGCCCGGCACCGGCGACGTGCAGATGACGCTGTGCCAGAAGACCGAAGTGGCGGGCGCGATCATCGTCTCGACGCCGCAGGACATCGCGCTGATCGACGCACGCAAGGGCATCGACATGTTCCGCAAGATGGGTGTCCCGATCATCGGGCTGATCGAGAACATGTCGGCCTTCGTCTGCGACGGCTGCGGCAAGGTGCACCACCCCTTCGGCCATGGCGGCGCGAAGGCCGAGGCCGAGAAACTGGGGGTGCCGTTCCTGGGCGAGATCCCCCTCGACCTCGCCATCCGGGTGGCCGGCGACGGCGGCGCGCCGATCGTGGCGGCCAAGCCCGAGAGCCCGCAGGCGCAGGGTTTCTGGAGCATCGTGGATCGTCTGGTGAGCGTCGAGGAAGAGGCCGAGGCATGAGGCGCGGCGCGCGTGGCGGCGTTGCCGGAGGGGCGCTGCCCCTCTGCGCCTGCGGCGCATTCACCCCGGCGTATTTCGGGAACATTGAAGGCACTTTCGGTCTTCATCTTTCTGAATATACGCAATCCGGCAGATCCCACAGGGCGGAGCGGCGAGCATGAGCGCCGGCACCCCGACCCTCTCCCTGCCGCCGCTGCTGCGCGGCAGTGGCAGTCCAGTGCTCACCGGCCTGGTCGGGGCGGTGCAAACCTTCATCCTTCTGACGATGCTGCTGTTACTGATCCCCAACCCGCGCAATCGCGAGGACAACACCAGCGGCGTCCTCGGCCTCTTGGGCATCGCCGAATGGCTGCGCGATAAGCCCGCCCTGCGTGAGCGCGTGCAGCTTGCCTTCGTCGATAATGAAGAGCTAGGCTTGCTGGGCTCGGCCGCGCTCAGAAGCTGGTGGCACGAAACGGGCCACCCCTACGCGGACGCGGCCATCGTCAACCTCGACTGTATCTCGCGCGCGACCATTCCGCTCGTCGTGCACCACGGCGAAAGCGGTCTCGCGGCGCGCCTCCTGCCCCACGTCCAGGAGCAGCTCCCCAGGGCTATTCTCCTCAACGCCGGCGTGCTTCCCCTCTCTGACAACTACACCTTCCGTGAGCTCGGCGCAGTCGACATCTCCCTCGCCGACCCAGCCGTTCTGCCTGGTGGCTATACCATCCCGCGCATCCATACCCCGCGCGACAACACCTTCCATCTCGAGCGCTTTACCTACCTGATGACCGGTCTCTGCGATTTCCTCGCCGCGGAGATAGCGGCACGCGAAGAAGCGAGGAGCACCCGCTCCAGTGGCGTGCCAGCCGCGCCGTAGCGCACAAGCCTTGCCCATGAAACGACTCATCCGTGTCCTCCTGCTCATCATCTCGCTCGTGGCACTGCTGCTCCTCATTGTCGTGGTAGCTTACCGCCAGCTGAACCAGACGAATGGCACCGTCGTCGTCGCCGGTGAAGAGCGCGCCTACCTGCTATACGTTCCGGAGATTTACGATGCGGCGACCGCCACGCCGCTTGTCATTGCCCTCCACGGCTTCGTCCAGTGGCCCGCCTCCCTTGTCGAGATGACCGGCTGGAATGAGCTTGCCGAGGAGCACGGCTTTATCGTCGTCTACCCGTCGGGCACGGGCCTGCCCCTGCGCTGGCGCGCTGGCGGCGGCTCTGGCGACAGCGCCGGCACCGCTGCAGATGTCGCCTTCGTCGATGCGCTCATTGACGAGCTAGCCAGGAGTTACAATCTTGACCCCAACCGTATCTATGCCAACGGCCTGTCGAATGGCGGTGGCATGACCTCCGTCCTTACATGTGAGCTGGCCGGCCGCATCGCCGCGGCGGGCATGGTCGCCGGCGCCTACCTCTATCCCTGGGACAAGTGCGACCCCGCCCGCCCCGTGCCCGTCATCATCTTTCACGGTACCGACGACACAATCGTCCCATATGCGGGTGGGCGCAGCGGGCCCGGCGATAGGCAACTGCCGTCCATCCCTGTTTGGGTAGATTCCCTGGCCGCCCGCAACGGCTGTGACGAAGAGCCCGCCGCGCTGCCCGCACGCGGTGACGCAACAGGCGTCGCCTACACCGGTTGCGCTGGGGACGTCCTCTTCTACACGATTTCCGGCGGCGGGCACACTTGGCCCGGCGGCCCGCCCCTGTACGAGCGCATCAGCGGGCATACGACGCAAGATCTCAATGCCACGGCCGTCATGTGGGCCTTCTTTACTGAGCATCCTCTATCGGGCCGGTAGCGCGTAGTGGCAAGCGACAGGCTTAAGCCCAACTTCTTTCAGCGACTCGCGGCGCAACTGGCCGGCAGCCGGCCGGGTTCCTGGCTCTTTGCGCGCCTCGGCCACCACGTAGACCGTGCGTTCGCCCGGCTGACCGGAGGCAGGACGTTTGGTGCTATGTTAGTCGGGCTGCCCGTCGTCATGCTCACCACCAAAGGGCGCCGCAGCGGCGAGCCGCGTACCACGCCGGTTGTTGCCCTGCCGGACGGGGACCGTCTCATTCTTGTCGCCTCCAATTGGGGCCAACAACACCATCCCGGCTGGTACTACAATCTTCGTGCCGAACCTGCCTGCGTGATCACGTTTCGCGGAGAAGCACGCCGCTACCGCGCGCGTCACGTAACCGGCGAAGAGCGCGCACGTTACTGGGCTCGCGCCACAGCAGCCTACCCCGGCTTCGGCGCTTACGCCCGCCGTACCGATCGCGAAATCGCAATCTTCATCCTGGAGAGAGAATATGAGTGAAGTTCATCCCTTGGTCCGGCAGTTGCGCTTTACCCGTTCAGAGTTTGCGCGCGCCTTGCGCAGCGTAACCGATGAGGACGGAGCGCGGCGCTTCGAGCCCATGAATTGTATCAGCTGGAATGTCGCCCATCTGGCGTGGCAGGAGCAATACTACTTCCTCTTCTGGGGCCAGCAGCGCAAGCTCCTGCCCGACGTCCAAAAGAACTTTGCGACTGGTGCGCCGGCGAGCACACCTCTCCTGAGCGAAATGCTAGAGGCCTGGAACGCGATCACGGCAGAAGTAGATCCCTGGCTCGACAAGCTAACGGCCGGCGCCCTCCTGTCACCCTTTATCCGGGCAGACGGGCAGCCCGGCAAGCGCACGTACGGCTCGCTCATGCAGTGTGCTATCTATCATTACTGGTATCACCTCGGAGAGAACATGGCCATTCGCCAGCTCTTGGGGCATGTGCGGCTGCCGCAGTTTGCGGGGAACATCGACGACAAGGCGCCGTTTATCGGCTGACCGCCGGCGAAACCGGAAGGGCCGCCGGTCAGACGCTATCGGCCCGTCGAGAGCCACAGCGCCCGCAGCGATTTTGAGGCTGCGGGCGCTTTTTGTTGCCTCCGCACCAGGGGACGCCCCGGTGGACGCGACCGGGACGGCGGGCGGTTATCGTGAGGCCAGTTAACTGAACGACGTTTACGAGTCAAAGCAAATAAGGAGTGTCGTTAAGATGGTCTCACTAACGAAAGCAACCTATTCAGTCTTAGCAGAAGAGGCGATTGCCGCCTTTGCCGCGTCACTGGAAGGCAGCCTCATCCGGCCCGCCGATGCCGAGTATGACAAAGCGCGCAAGGTTTGGAACGGGATGATTGACCGCCACCCCGCCCTCATCGCCCAGGTAGCGACGGTCGGCGATGTGGTCGCGGCGGTCAATTTCGCGCGCGAGAACCGCATGCGCCTCTCCGTGCGCGGCGGCGGGCATAACATCGCCGGTCACGCCACCAACGACGGCGGTCTCGTCATCGATCTCGGTGCCCGCAAGCAAATCACCGTCGATCCTGCGGCCCGCATTGCCCGTGCCGCCGGCGGCGTCACCCTCGGCGAGCTCGACGCTGCTACCCAGCGCTTCGGTCTCGCCGCGGCCCTCGGCGTCGTCTCCGCCACCGGCATCGCTGGCCTCACGCTGGGCGGCGGTTTCGGCTGGCTCAGCCACAAAGTCGGCCTCGCCGCCGACAACCTCATCGCCGCCGAAGTGGTAACCGCTTCCGGCAAAGTCGTCCGCGCCAGCGAGGACGCGAACTTCGACCTCTTGTGGGGCCTGCGTGGCGGCGGCGGAAACTTCGGTATCGTCACCGAATTCACCTACCGCCTCCATCCCCTCGGCCCCGACGTCGCCTTCACCTTCGTCTTTCACGACACCAGCAGCGACGAACGCCTCGCCGAAGCCATTCGCTTTTACCGCGACTATGCCGCCACCGCGCCGGACGAGGTGAGCAGCATCATGGCCTTGGGCCGCATCCCGCCCGACGAGCATCACTTTCCGGCCGAGCTGCACCGCCGCCCATTCGCGCTCTTCGCCGCGATGTACGCCGGAGCGGTTGACGACGGGCTAAAAGTGATGCAGCCCTTCTTCGACTTCGGTGAGCCCCTACTCAACTATGGCGGCGTCATGCCCTACGTCGAGGCGCAGCAGATCTTCGATCCCGATTACCCCGACGGCATGCGCTACTACTGGAAGTCGCTCAACCTGATGCAGCTCGACGAAAACGCCATCGCCCGCATGGTCGAACACGCCCGCCGCATGCCCTCCGACCTGAGCACGGTCGACCTGTGGTCAATCGGCGGCGCGATCCGCCGCTACGGCCCCGACCATTCGCCCTACGCTGGCCGCAGCGCTGCCTTCCTTCTCAATCCCGAGGCCAACTGGGTCGAGCCCGAGGATGACATCGCCAACGTGAGCTGGGTGCGCAACTTCATCGCCGCCATGGAACCCTTCTCAGATGGTGGCCGCTACCTCAACTTCGCCGGGTTCCAAGAGGAAGGCGACGTCATGATGCAGAAGTCGTTCGGCGCCAACTACGCCCGCCTTGCGGCCTTGAAGGCGAAATACGACCCCAGCAACCTGTTCTCACTGAACCAGAACATCAAACCGGCGACGGGCTAAGGCTCACAGAGCTGGAAAGTGAACGTAACGGTGGGCCGGCTATGACAGCCAGCCCTCAAGGAGATTGCTCATGTTTAGCAAAAGTCGTATTCTCTTGCTGGGATTGTTGGTACTCGTGCTTGCCGGCTGTTCCTTGGCCGGTGGAGCGTTGTTGCCCAACGTTCCAACGCGCACGCCAGGCGCGGAGCTCACCCGCCCGGTACCGCCCACCGCCATCCCGGAGGCCACCGTTACCCTGGCGCCTATTGCCGTACCCACGGCCCCAGCGCAGCCAACGGCCACCTCGCCGCCGCCGGAGCCCACGGCCACGGCACCACCCGCCCCCACGGCAACCGGCGTGCCCTTTGACCTGCCGCCGCCTCCGCCCGTGCTCACCGCCCGCGGCGATGTACAGACCTACGAAGGGCCAGGGCGCCATTTCGCGGCGCTGCACATCCTTCCCGCCGGCACGCGCGCCAATGTCACAGGCCGCAGCCTCGACAACAGCTGGCTGGTAATCGCCGGCCCCGGTGATGGGCCAGGACCTGGCGTCTGGGTCGCCGCCGCAAACGTCATCCTCGAGGGAGACGTCAACCTCGTCGGCATCGTCGACCCGCCCGAAGTCGAAGCGGGCCTTTTCCCCATCGTCGACGCCGAGACCGGCTTCTTGCTCGGCGGCTGGGCAGACAGCTGCCTGGACGCCGACGAAACGGTGGCGCGCCTCAAGCCGCTGCCCTACCGCATCTACGTCGACAGCCTGCCGGCCGGCGCCGTCGAAGGGCGCCCCTTCCCCGCCGCAGGTGGCCCCTGCCCCGAGCCCATCGTCCAGTTCGACGGCCTCATCCCCAGCAGCAGCGTCGCCTTGCTCGCCGCCGCGACCTGGGCGCCCAACGTCCGGCCGGTGACCGCCATGGAACCAACTGCACCGCTGCGTGCCCAGGTCGAACGGTTGTTGCAGGAAAAGGGGATCGCTGACCCTGACGTGCGTATCGACGCCATCCAGCGCGTCGACCTCGAAGGCGACGCACTCGACGAGATTCTTATCACCGCCGTGCGCCTCGGCGACGGCAGCGGCGGGCGCGCGGTAAACGCCGGCGACTATGCGGTCGTTGCCCTGCAGCCTGCCAATGGCACCCCCTTGCAGCCGCTTGTCCTCGACGTCTACCTCGAAGCCGACGAGCAGGCCCTCCCCTACCGGCCGGCCGTCACCGGCATCCTCGACGTAAACGGGGACGGCATCATGGAAATCGTCGTCCGCGCCCTGCGCCACGAGGGCTTCCAGGTGACCCTCTTCCAGCGAACCTTGCCGCTCCTCACCGTAGATTGCCATCTGTAGACGCTACCCCATGTCGATCCCGTGAGACATCGGATGTTTCCAAAACATCGGATGTCTCGCGCCGTCTCTATCCTCCTACCCACTGCCAATCTGTTAACCACTATATTGCGGCGCCGGGCTGCCCCATGTTATGCTAAAAGATGAGTTTGCTCGTCGCCTCTAATCGGGGGAAAGCCAGTGGAAGGAAAGATGGACGACCTCTTCAGGCAAATCGGCCGTTATGCAGTGCTTTCGCGCATCGGCAGCGGCGGCTTCGCCACGGTCTACCGCGCGCGCGACACCAATCTCGATCGCGAAGTCGCCCTCAAGGTGATGCGCCCGCTCCTCCTCAGCGATGTCGCCTTCGTCGAGCGCTTCCGCCAGGAAGCGCGCGTCGTCGCCAATCTCGACCACCCCAGCATCGTCCCCGTCTACGACTACGGCGATATTGAAGACCGCCTCTGCCTCGTCATGAAGCTGCTCCCTGGCGGCTCGCTCGCCGACCTGCTCGCCGCGGGGCCGCTCCCCTGGCCACGTGTGTTACAGCTCACCTCCCAGATCGCAGCCGCCCTTGACTACGCCCACGAGCGTGGTCTCGTACACCGCGACGTCAAGCCGGAAAACGTGTTACTCGACGGCGAAGGAAATGCCGTCCTTGGCGATTTCGGCCTCGTGCGCGCCCTGGAGAGCGGCCGGTTGACGACCAGCCTCAGCGGTGGCGTGCTCGGCACGCCCGCCTATCTCGCGCCCGAAGTGTGGAACGGCCAGTCCGGCACCCGGCAAACGGACGTATACAGCATGGCCTGCCTCGTCTTTGAGATGGTCAGCGGCATGCAGCTCTTCGATGCCCCCACGCCACCGGCGACCATGATGCTCCACTTCCGCGCGCCGCAGTTCCCCGAAAGCTGGCCACAGGGCGTGCCGCCCGGTGTGGAACGCGTGCTGCGCAAAGCCCTGGCGCGCCATGCCGAGGACCGCCAGCCGACGGCGGGTGCCTTTGCCGTCGAGCTCGCGGCACTGGCCGACGACCCGCTGGCTGAGCCCTACGCCGCCCTCGAAGCGGCCATTGCCGCCGGGCAGTGGCACGACGCTGTCGCCCTCGGCGAGCGCATCGTCGGCGAGAGCCCCGGCTACCGCGAGGCACGGCAACTGCTCGACCGCGCGCTCGCGGCCCGCATGGAAAGCGACCGCGCTACCTGGGCGGCCCAATGGAAGGCACAGGCCGAGCGCGCCCTTGCCGTCTCCGACTGGGAAGGCGCCCTCTCGGCAGCCCGCCGCTGGCAGCAGTTCGCGCCCGATGACGGTGACGCGGCGGCAGCCGTGGAGCAGGCGAGTGCCGAGGTGGCCCAGACAGCAGAGCCCGAAAGCCCCATCGCTGAAAAGGTGACCTTTACCCCTCCCGATGACCGCCCAGGTGCCACGGCCGCGCCGGCGGGTGCAGCCACATCCAGCTCTGCAGCGCCCGCGCGGCAGCGGCAGGAAATCAAAGAAGAAGCAGAAATCAAGGCGCGGGACAAGAAACCCGGCCGTTGGCAGCGCGCCTTTCACAAGTCCCGCATTCTGCCGGCCATCTTTACCAGGACGCCCGGCGAGGCAACCCTGCCCGCCGGTGACGCTGAGGAGGTGAGCGGCCCTCCCCCGCTCCCCATCGCCCTCGCACGGCCGGTAGTCACTTATCTGATACTCGTCATCAACATCCTCATCTTTGTCCTCGTCGTGATCGAGATGGGGACATTTGAGGTGTTCTCCGACCCCTACTATCTTATCCAGTACGGCGCCTTCGAATCAAACCGTGTCGTTGACGATGGCCAGGTATGGCGGTTCATCACCACCCTCTTCGTCCATGCCGATTTGGCGCTGCTCATCCTGACCACCTTCGCGCTTGTCTCCGTAGGTCGCGTTGTCGAAGCGCGCTACGGCTCCGCCCGCTTTGCCTTCATTTACTTTGGGTCGGGCCTGCTCGCCAACGCGGTGGCCGCCCTTCTTGACCCTGACCCGCTCTTCTTCCCGGGCGCCCATCCGGCCGTTTTCGGCATTCTCGCAGCCCAGCTTGCGCTCTACACCTACCAACGTAGACACCGCCTCGAGGGAGAGTTTGGCCTTAACGATCCGCCACGCCGATATACCGTGATCACGATTCTCTTTATTGCCCTCCTTGGCCTGGCCATCTTAAGGTTCACAGCTGCCTCCCTGCTGCTTGGCCTTCTCGCCGGCTTCGCACTCGGCTACCTATTAGCGCCACATCCTGCGCCCGATGAGAGCGCCCCTGGAGGCTATCGTGACCGCGCAACGCTCCGCCGGCGCTGGTGGGTGCCGCTCGCGACGCTCGTCCTTCTCGTCGCTTCCTTGCTCGTGTTCATCTCTGACCATTAGCATATTCACGGCGTCTCGTAATAAAGAATCCACCGGCCCTTTGCGTAAGGGTCTGCTAATTCGCGAATCGCCTACAAACCCGCCCGCCTCCCCACGCTGTAGCCTACTTGACATAGTTTCGGCCATTCCTCTACTATGATAGTGTCAATAACGTCCGTGTGCTCGGTTCAAAGGTGGTCTGCGCGAGCGGGAGCCTGCTAGGATGCCCGCCCGGCGATGATGGTCTCGATTTTCTGCCCGCAATGTGATACCTTGCTGCTGGACGCGGCAGTGTGTGCCGCGTGTGGCTGGCAGCGTCCGCGCCTGTCCGCAAGCGCCGGCGAGATGGTCGGCGAGCCCGTCCCGCTCGGCCGGCCCCTGAGCGGGCAGCCGGCCCTATTCGATGACGTCATCTGGTACGCTGCTCCGGCGACGAGCCCCGAGACCGCTGGAGCCTTGGTCGCCCTTCACCGCGGCGGTAGCATGGTCCGGCGCCACGAGCTAGAGCCGCTGCTTGGCGGCGAAGGTCTCCCCGTCGCCACCAGCGTCTGCGGCGACGGCCGCTTTCTCTATCCCGGGCTGCTCGACTATGCATTTGGCGACGAGCGGCCGCTCAAAGCCATCGTCGCCCTCGAGCCGCGTAGCGGGCGGGTGGCCTGGCAATTGGCCACGGCGTCGCGCGAGCTATCCACGCCCGTTGTCGCCGGTGAGGAGCTATTTGTCGCCGGTGCCTCACAGGAAGCCGTCTACGCTGCCAGCGTTGCCGAGGAACGTCTGCTGTGGCGAACCGCACTGCCGGCGGACCAGCGTTTCCAGCCAGCGGTGACCCAGCACACGGTGGCCGTTCTCGCCGGGCCGCTCACCGGCGACCGTTACCTCGTCGGCTTGGACCGCCGCGACGGCGCCATAACCTGGCAGGTGCCGGTCGGCACAGGTG
Organism: Anaerolineae bacterium; assembly: GCA_032260445.1. Classification (GTDB taxonomy): domain Bacteria; phylum Chloroflexota; class Anaerolineae; order Promineifilales; family Promineifilaceae; genus JAAYYY01. The sequence goes on from JAVVFG010000045.1 coordinate 9,483, forward strand.
CCGGGCAGCCCGTCGCCGCCGGCGAGGTGGTCATCGTGCCGCGCCAGGAGCGCGTGGAGGCCTATGGTGCCGCCGACGGCAGCCTGTATTGGGCGTACGACGATGCCCGGGTCACGAGCCGCGGCATCACCACGGCTCGGCTGACCGTCGGCGAAGAGCTCCTCTTTGCGCCCGTCGGTGCCTGGGATGGCGATGCGCGCGCCTATGCCCTGCATGCGCTCTCGCTCGACGACGGGCAGCGCTGCTGGGCCTACACCTGGCCCGCCGCGGCGGGGCGCAGTAAGGTTCCACCTGTGCTGTTTGGCGACGCGGTCATCAGCGGCAACAGCGCTGGCGATCTCGTTGCGCTGGACCGAGAGACAGGCGAGCTGTTATGGCGGCATACGCTCCCACAGCGTCTCGTTGCCGCGCCAGCCCTCGTGTCCGGCATGCTGCTCCTGCCCGGCCGCGATGGCCATCTCTTCCGCCTCCACTGGCAGGAGGGTGATGAGCGCCCGGCAGAAGAACCGGCCATCTACGAAGCAACCGGCGAGTGGGAGCAGGCCGCGGTGGCCCACGCCCTGGCCGAGCTCCCAGACCTCGCCGCCGCCGGGCGTTGCCTCATGCGTGCCAGCCAGCCGTCGCGCGCCCTGCAGCTCTACACGGCAGCTGCCGACGACCACGGCGCGGCCGAAGCGCTGGCGGCGATGGGCCAGCTCGAAGCGGCGCTGAAGCTGCTGCCACAGGAGGCCCGTGCCCAGCGTGCAGCCTGGTACAGTGAGTTAGGGCGCCACGACCAGGCGGGCGAGCTCTATGCTGAGCTCGAACAGTGGGAAGCCGCCGCCGAGGCCTTTGAAGCAGCGCACCGCCCGCTCAAGGCCGTCCGTGCTTACCACCGCGCCGGTTTGCAGGAGGACGTGGTGCGGCTGGCAGCCCAGCTTGACCTCGAAGCCGTCGAAGCCCTCGTCGACGTGCTTGGTTGGGAGGCGGCCGTCGCACGCTACAAAGAAGCAGGCCAGCTCGCTGCGGCGGCGGACATGCTCGAAGGCCACGCGCTCTGGGAGGACGCCCTTGCGCTGCGACGGCAGGAGGGAAACTGGGAGCGCGTGCTCGAGATTTGCAGGCAGCTTGGCGATTGGGAAGGCGAGGCGGAAGCCTGCCTCACGCTCGCCGACGCGCTGCCGCGCCGCGAGGTGGTCATTGCCGCCGAGCCATTCACCGCCGGCCTTGGCGCCAACGGGTTGCCGGAGCAGCTGTATGCATCACTACGCGCAGGACTGCTAAGCTGCGAGCCTTTCGCCAGCGACCCTGCCCTCGATGCTCTCTTTGTCGATGCCCGTATCGCCCCGTGGCGCCGCCAGCTCGGCGAAGCCCGCACAGACCTTGAGCGGGTCGACGGTGTCATCGCCCTTCTCCACGACCGTCATGATAGCCGCGGGCGCAATGGGCTCGTTCTATTGGTTGAAGTGCTGGGCGAGCGCTACGATCAAAATGACGAGCGCTGCCAGACCCTGCACGCCCTTCACGCCGAGCTGGCGACGGCCCTGAATAAAGAGCCGGTACAACGCGTTAAGCTGCTCGAGACGGCGACGGCGCGCCAGTGGCGCGCGCAGGCCGCCGACCTCTACGCTGCCCACGAACGCTGGACCGACGCCGAGCGCTGTTACCGCGCAGCCGGCTATCTCCCCCGTTGGGCGGAGGCCGTCGCCCGGCAAGGACGCTGGGAGGAGGCCGGCGACCTGCTCAGCGGGCAGCGCATCGAGTTTGAGCAGGCCGCCGCCTACTATTGGGAGGCAGCCGCGGAAGCACTCGCCGCGGTGCCCCAATGGGAACGGCGCGCCCCGACAGCGGCGACACTCTTCCACAAGGCGCAGGAATGCTTCCTCTTCAGCGGCAACCTCGAAGGCATGCTCCTCTGCCGGACTGAAGCCGATCGCTGCCAGCTGCGGCCCCGTCTCGTCCTGGGTGAAGGCGAGCTGCGGGGCGAGTTGCAGCAGGGCGTGACGTCGCAGTTTACCCTACCGCTCTACAACGTCGGCTTCGGCCCCGCCGCGACAATTGAGGTCTTCGCCTATGGCAGCGCGCTCAAGCGACCCCGTGATGAAGCGGTGTGGGCTGGCAGCATAGCCCTCCTCGCAGCCGACGAGGAGAAGGAGGTAGAGATCGCCGTCGAGCCGAGCACGTCAGGCCACGAGGAGCTGCCCTTGCAAATAAAGCTCCTGCTGCGCTACCGCGACGTGCGCAGTGATCTCGCCGGAGAAGATGGCCCGTTCGAGATCCACCAGCCGGTCCTGCCCGCCGCAGCAACCGCCCGTCCGGGCCGGATCTCCCGCATCCGCCCCCACCACCAGGGCTACTATTTCGACACGCGCGAGCAGGTGGAAATTGCCCGCGCCGCCCGCGGCATCCGCCGTGGCGAGCGCGACGTCACCGCGGTCCTCGACACGATGCCCATGCCGCGCCCCGTGGAGCAAGCCGATGGATGAGCGAGCCGGACAAATCGGCCGTTATGTTGTCCTCGCGCGCATAGGCAGCGGCGGTTTTGCCACCGTCTATCGCGTGCGCGACACGAACCTGGATCGCGAAGTTGCGCTCAAGGTCATGCGCCCACTGCTGCTCAGCGATCCCTCGTTCGTCAAACGGTTCGAACAGGAAGCGCGCGTCGTCGCCAATCTCGACCATCCCCACATCGTGCCGATTTACGACTACGGCGACATCGAGGACCGCCTCTGCCTCGTCATGAAGCTGCTGCCCGGCGGTTCGCTCGGCGACCTCATCGTTCGCGGTCGCCTTCCTTGGGAGCAGGTCGTGCAGATCACCACCCAGATCGCCACGGCCCTCGATTACGCCCACGAGCGCGGCCTCGTGCATCGCGATATTAAGCCCGAAAACGTCCTGCTCGACGATGAAGGCAACGCCGTCCTCGCCGATTTTGGCCTCGTCCGTGCCCTGGAGAGCGGCCGGCTGACCACCAGCCTCAGCGGCGGCGTGCTCGGCACGCCGGCGTACGTCGCCCCTGAGGTGTGGAACGGCGAGGCCGGCACACCCGGCACCGACGTCTACCGGCTTGCCTGTCTCGTCTACGAGATGATTACGGGCACGCAACTATTCGACGCACCCACGCCACCAGCGACGATGACCCTCCACTTCCGCCCGCCGCAGTTCCCCGAGAGCTGGCCGGAAGGCACCCCGCCCGGTATCGAGGCCGTCCTACGCCGGGCCTTGGCGCACAAACCGGAAGAGCGCTACCCCTCTGCCAGCGCCTTTGCCGAAGACTTAGCCGCTCTCACCGCCGACCCCCTGGCGAAGCCCTACGCCGCGCTCCAGGCAGCCATTGGCGCAGAGAAGTGGCACGATGCTGTCGCCCTCGGCGAGACCATCGTCGAGCAGTCGCCCGGCTACCGCGACGCGGGCCAACTCCTCGCCCGGGCGACGGCTGCCCGTGTGGAGGCCGAACGCGCTGCCTGGGCCGCCCAGTGGCAGGCCGAAGCTGAAGGTGCGCTGGCAGCGGGCGACTGGGAGCGCGCGCTCACGGCCACCCACCGCTGGCAGGAATTCGCCCCGGAAGATGTGGCCGCCGAGCAGGCCATCGCGCGTGCCACCGCCCTTGGCGAGGAGGCTGGTGCCGCGCCCGAGCCTCCCGCTACGGCACCCGAAGAAGCTGCTACGGCCCACGAAGAAGCTGCTACGACGCCCGAAGACGGAGTCGCGCCGCCGGCAGAAGTCGCCGCGCTGCCGGAAGAAGCTGCCGCGCGTGAATTGGTTGCCCCGGCCCAATCCGAAGCGCAGCGGGCTGCCGCCCCGGCTGGCCAAACAGCAGCCCCAAGTGAGCCACAGGCCGCCCTACCCGACCGCCTCGAAGGCTACCGCTGGCGCGCGGCACCGGAAGAGGACGAGCTGGCGCCTGCTGTGCCAGCGCCTCCCTCGGTCGCCGCCCGGCTGAAGGGGCGCTCGTGGCGGCTTTGGGCAGGCCTCGGCGGCGTCGTCCTAATCGCCATTGTGATCGCCGCCGTGGTCCTCAGCGGGCTGGGCGACGAAGCCCCGACAGAGATAGAGGAGGCAGCAGACATCAGCGGTACGGTCGCCCTCGGCGAAGCGGTGCGCGGCCGTATCAGCGGCACTGCCGTCGACATCTGGGCTCTTGAACGGGCCGGCGGCGAAGCGGTTGAGATTCTCCTCGCGCCGGAGGCGGGCTTCGACGCCATGCTCGACGTCCGGGACGAGTCCGGTGACTCCATCCTCAGCGGCGGCGAAGTCGACGACGGCGCGGAAGGTCACGTCGAAGGGGTGATCATCACGCTGCCGGCTCGCAGCTCTTACGCCGCCGTGCGCCGCTACGACGGCAGCACCGGCCCTTATACCCTCGAAGTGCGGCACGGCGACGACGAAGAAATGGCCGTGGACGAAGATGAACCGCCAGCGGTCGTAGCTGGCGCACCCGGCACGCTCCTTATCTGGACCGACCGAGACCGTGCCGCCGCTCTGGAACTGGCCACCGGCCGGTTCGAGTCCGAGTACGGTGTCGAGGTGCGCATCGAGCGAGTTGATCCTTCTGAACTTCCGGAGCGGTTCTTTACCGCGGTTGCTTCTGGCAGCGAGGGCCCGGATATCTTCTCCGGCCAGCACAACTGGTTGCGTGAGCTGCTGGCGGACGATCTTGTGCGGCCGATAGACCTCGGCAGCAAGCGTCACCTGTTCCTCCCGGCTGCCCTCGCGGCGCTCAGCCTTGACGGCGAGCTCTACGGCCTGCCGAACAGCCTCCTTAACCTCGCCTTCGTCTACAACCCGGAGATCTTCGAGCAAGCCGGTCTGCCCGCACCCCCAGCGTCCTGGGAAGAAGTCATGGCCTTTGCCGCCGAGCTGCAGAGCCACGGTGTGGTCGCCCATGGCTACATCCAGCCACACGGCAGCGGCTATCATTTCGTTCCCGTGCTCGCCGCTTACGGCGGCTACCTGTTGGGGCAGAGCGGTGATGGCTACGATCCGCACGACGTCGGACTTGACAGCGATGGGGCGCTGGCTGCAGCCGATTGGTTGGGCGCGATGCTAGGCGAAGGCCTGCTCCCTGCGGGTCTGGATTGGGAACAGACGGTCGCAAACTTCGCGAGTGGCAACGCCGCCATGATGCTCACCGGTCCCTGGGACCTATACCGGTTACGCGAAAGCGGCATTCCCTACGCGATCGCACCCCTTCCAGGCGGAGCCGAAGCAGGCCGTCCATTCGCCGGAAGCGACGGCTTCATGATCAGCGCAGCGAGCGAGAACGCCGATCTGGCGCAGATATTCCTCACCGATTTCGTCGCTACGGCCGAGGTGATGCGCGCCATCTCCGAGGTGCACCTGCTGCCGTCGCCGTTTATTCCCGTCCTGGAAACGAGTGAGGATGAGGATCTTGTCCGCTTTGCTGAAGCGGGCCTCGACGGCCTGCCCGAGCCCCTCAACCCGGAGATGGGCGCCGTCTGGGGCATCTGGGAATGGGCCATGGAGCGCATTATGAGCGGCGCAGAGGAGCCACGGGCCGCCTTCAGCAGCGCCGCCGACGAAATCCGCATGACCGTTGCAGGGGAGCAGTAAGCGACGCGAGCCGCAGGTGGCACACTTCCGCACCCCTGCTACAATTCTGCGCGCGTAGGGCCTTTCGCCGCGGAAGGCCCTCTGTCGTGACAGGAAACCGCCGCCAGAGAGGATCTGCGCATGTCCGCTCGCACCAAGCTCATCATCGCCTTTGCCGCCGTCTACACCATCTGGGGCTCCACCTACCTGGCCATCCGCCTCAGCGTCGAGACTATCCCGCCCTTCCTCATGGCTGGCGCCCGCTTTTTGCTCGCCGGCGCCCTGATGACCGGCCTCGCGCGGGCCCGCGGCGCCCAGATGCCCACCTGGCGCCAGTGGCGCTCGACCCTCATCGTCGGCTTTCTCCTCCTCGTCGGGGGCAACGGTGCGCTGACCTGGGCCGAGCAGGAGGTCCCCTCCGGCCTGGCCTCCCTCCTCGTGGCCACCGTGCCGCTGTGGATGGTCCTGCTGGACTGGGCGCGCCCGGCCGGCCTGCGCCCCAACAGCCGCGTCTTTGCCGGCCTGGCCCTCGGCATGGTTGGGCTCGCCGTCCTCGTCGGCCCCGAGCTGAGCGCCGGTCTGGCGCCTGGCAGCGGCCCGGGCCCCACCGCTACCGGCATCGCCGCCATCCTGTTCGGCAGTTTCAGTTGGGCGGCGGGCAGTATTTACTCGCGCGGCGCGGAAATGCCCAAAGCGCCCCTGCTCGGCGTTGGGCTGGAGATGCTCAACGCCGGCGTCCTGCTGCTGCTCATCTCGTTGCTCAGCGGCGACGCGGCCTCGCTCGTGCCGGCGGATGTCTCCACGCGCTCTTTCCTCGCCTATCTTTACCTCGTGTTCATCGGCGCCCTGGTCGGCTATACCGCCTATATCTACCTCCTCGGCCATACGACGGCCGCCAAAGTCTCGACCTACGCCTACGTCAACCCCGTCGTCGCCGTCTTTCTTGGCTGGCTGCTCATCGGTGAAGAGGTCACGCTGCGCACGCTCGCCGGCGCGGCGATCATCGTTATCGCCGTCGCCCTGATCAGCCTCACCCGCGCCCCGCGCCGCCGCCCGCTCTCCCCGGCCGGCTGAACGCCGCCGCCACGGCCCAGCACCCGCCTCGCGCGCGTGGGGGCCATATTCTGGCACACCCTCCTCGCAACTCGAAACTCGCACCTCCCTCCTTCATCCCTGTACCTTGCACCCCGTTCCCTCTGCCGCTACCATAGGCTCACCATCCCAACCGGAGAAGCACCGTGCCGCCGACCATCGCCCACTACGAAAGCATCGCCGAGCTCGGCCAGGGAGCCCTCGCCACCGTCTATCGCGCGCACGACCCGCGGCTGGGCCGTGACGTGGCCATCAAGCTACTGCGCCCGGAATACCACACCGACCTCGGCTTTCGCAGCCGCTTCGAGCAAGAAGCTACGGTCGTCGCCGCGCTCGCCCACCCGGCGATCATCCCTATCTACGAATTTGGCGAGTCCGAGGGGCAGCTGTACCTGGTCATGGCCTACATGCCCAACGGGTCTCTGGCGGCGCGCATCGCCCGTGGTCCGGTGCCCCCAGAGCAGGTCGCTGGCATCCTCGCGCGCATCGGCAGCGCCCTCGACTTCGCCCACGAAAACGGCATCGTGCACCGCGACCTCAAGCCCAGCAACATCCTCTTCGACGAAGAAGACCGCGCCTATCTCGGCGACTTCGACATCGCGCTGCAGCTCACGCCCGGCGCTGGGGCCGCCACCATCTCGGGCACGCCCGCCTACATGAGCCCTGAGCAGGCGCGGCGCGACGCCGCCGCCGGCAGCTCGGCCGACCTCTACGCGCTTGCGGTCACGACCTTCCACATGCTCACCGGGCGACCCCCCTTCAGCGGCGACACGCCCATCGCCATCCTGCTGCAGCACCTGCACCAGCTCCCACCGGCACTGCACGAGCTCAATCCCGAGCTCCCGCCGGCCCTGAACACCGTCCTGCAGGCTGCTCTGGCCAAAGATGCAGCGGCGCGCTACCCGACCGCGGCCGCCTTCGTCGCCGCGTTCAACGCCGCCCTCGCCGCGCCCACGGCCACGCCCCCCTTGCCGCAGCCGCTACCCCGCACTGCGCCGGAGCCCGCCGTGGTAGACG
>JAVVFG010000046.1:0-17101 GCA_032260445.1 Anaerolineae bacterium
GTGGCTACGAGTATGACGGCAAGACGTACGACGCCCGCTTTGCGCACGTCGAGCCCTTCGACACCTGCATCGAGTGCCACAACCCGCACACGCTGGAAGTGCAGTTCGACGAATGCATAGCCTGCCACGAAGGTCTGGAATCCGCCGAGGATCTGACCGGTATTCGCACGCTGGCCAGCCTCGTCGACTACGACGGCGACGGCGACCTGCAGGAAGGTGTTTTCTTCGAGATCGAAACCCTGCAGGAAATGCTGATGACGGCGATGCAAGCCTATTCCGCCGAGGTTGCGGGTTCGCCCATCGTCTATGAATCGCACACCCACCCCTACTTCTTCAACGACACGGATGGCAGTGGTGTTGCTGAAGAGGCTGAGGCCGAGCGTGCTAACCAGTATGCTTCGTGGACACCGCGTCTGCTGAAGGCAGCCTACAACTACCAGGTCTCGCAGAAAGATCCAGGCCGTTACGCGCACGGCGGCAAGTACATCATCCAGCTTCTCTACGACTCAATCGAGGATCTCAACACGGCTCTCGCCGAGCCGGTGGACCTGAGCAACGCACGGCGTATCGACCATGGTCACTTCGCCGGTTCCGAAGAGGCGTTCCGCCATTGGGATGAGGAGGGCTTCGTGCCCGCTAGCTGCAGCAAGTGCCACAGCGCCGACGGTCTGCCGACCCTCGTCGCCGAAGGCGTGGAAACCTCGCAAGAGATCAGTAACGGCTTCCAGTGCACCACCTGCCACAGCAGCCTCGAGACCTTTGAGCGTTACGTCTTCGAAACGGTTGAGTTCCCCAGCGGCGCTGTGCTCGGCTTCGAAGAGCCAGACGCCAACCTGTGCCTGAACTGCCACCAGGGCCGCGCCTTTGGCGGCAGCGTCGACCGTGCGGTCGGCCAGCTCGGCGATGACGAACAGCCGGAACAACCGCTGCGCTTCATCAACGTGCACTACTTCGCCGCTGGCGCTACGCTGTTCGGCAGCGAGGCGCATGGTCTGTACCAGTTCGAGGGCCAGGACTACGCCGGGCGCTTCGAGCATGTCGGCGCGTTCGACACCTGCATCGAGTGCCACAACGCCCACGCCCTCGAAGTCGAGGTCGAGGCCTGTGGCAACTGCCATGAAGGCGTCGATAGCCAGGAAGACCTGCACGCCATCCGCGCGGATGAGGACGAGCCGGTTGACTACGATGGCGACGGTGACGTCGAGGAGGGCATCGCCGGCGAGATTGAGACGATGAGCGACCTGGTTTACGCAGCGCTGCTAGCGTACACTGCGGACACCGTGGGCACGCCGATCGTCTACAATGCGCACCGCTACCCCTACTTCTTCATCGATGCCAATGGCGACGGCGTTGCCGACGAGGGCGACACGGAAGGTTACAACGCCTTTACGCCGCGTTCGCTGCGCGCCGCCTACAACTTCCAGTACGTCCAGAAGGACCCGGGTGCGTTCGCCCACAATAGCGATTACGTGCTGCAGGTCCTCTACGATACCCTGGTTCACCTCGGTGCGGACGTCTCTGGACTCACCCGTCCAGTGACAGCAGCCCCCGAAGGCTAGACTTCAACCGTAGGTAAACCAAACAAAAAGGCCGGGTACATGATACCCGGCCTTTTTTTGTGCCTGCGTCTGTCGTTCGTCGTATGCCCTACATCTCCGGCGCCCAGCTATTAATCCAGCGGCTCATCGCGGTCGTAGCGCCGATGGTCAGGGCCAGAGGAACGGCGAAGCGGACGGTAAATAGACTGATAACCACCAACACGGCTTCTATGCTGTTCATGACTATCTCCTTCTTCTGAACAACCTCACCGATCCTCTCTTTCCGCTTGTGCCAGAGCCTGTCTCGGTGAAGCGGGACTGCCTTTCGACTTAACTACAGAGTAGCATCGCGCCCCAGCTCTCGTCTATCGGGGAAACCTGCCATCTTTCCTTGGGGCGAATTCCCCATGCGCGCGCCCCATGACCCTCCGCTACCAGAGGAGAAATGAGCGGCCGCGAAGGGTTCTCCCCATACTGCTATGGGGAGAATACCCCAGAGAAAGATCGGCCCTTATCCCAATTTATTCCCTCTTCCCCCGCTGTTAGACTCGAAGTAACAAACACCTTGCACCTATGTGCTGGCACGCGTGTGCCAGCAGGAGGGGAAACTAGATGGCAACGAAGGAACAGCTACGCTTCACACTTTTCGCCGGCCTCATCGTGCTGCTGGTGGCCGCATTGTTCACGGCAACGCCGGTCTCGGCTGCCGGCGCCTACCAGGAAGGTGACGACGCGACCACGGCCAGCACCAGCACGGGCACACAGAGCGAAGAGTGCCAGGAATGCCACACGACAATCACGCACGACTGGGAACAGAGTAAACACGGCCAATCGAACTCGCTCCCCTTCAAGCGTGCCTGGAAGACAGATGGCGAGGATCCCGAGTGCCTCACCTGCCATACGGGTGGGAAGGCCGATGTCGTCGGCCTGGACTGCGACACCTGCCACAACCCTATGCCGGCAAGCCATCCCGACCAGATCATGCCCACCCCATCAGATGCCGAGACCTGCGGCGCCTGCCACACGGACACGTTCCATGAATGGGAGCAGAGCGGGCACGGCGCCGAAGGGATGGCCTGCTCCAACTGCCATAACCCCCACACCTCGGAGCTGAAGGTGGGTAATCCGCAGGCACTCTGCCAGGATTGCCACACGAATGAAAGCCACTTCTTCAGCCTCACGAGCCACGCCAGTGAGGGGTTGATCTGCAGCGACTGCCACCTACGCGTAACCGGCGAGACGGCAACCGAAGCGCACAGCCCGCGGCTGCACACCTTTGAGGTTGGTCTCCAGAGCTGCACGCAGTGCCATGGAAAATCGATGCACTTCCCGGTTCAGTTGAGCAAGGAGCTGGATGCGCCTGAGCTGGTGACGGAAGAAGCGAGCCTGCGCTTTCCGGTGACCGAGCGCGCTCAACAATTGGCTGAAACACCATCCGAGGCCAACCCCTTCACCTATATCCTCGCGGCCGTCGCCGGCATCGGGATCGGCTTCATCGTCTCCCCCGGCGTCGACAGTATCTACCGCCGCTTCAAGCGCCACTAAGGAGTCTTCCCATGACTGAGAACACGGAGACCAACGTCACCGCCGAAGAAAAGCAATCCATGACCATGGACCGGCGCCACTTTCTCAAACTGAGCCTTGCCGGGATCGCCGTCGCCGCTACGCCCGCCGTCCTGGGCAAGACGGCCGGTGGCAACGGCCGGGATGCCGGAGTTACGAGCAAGCATCGTTGGGCGATGGTCATCGACCAGGATAAGTGCGTCGGCTGTGGTCACTGCACGATGGCCTGCCGGGCGAACAACGACGTTGCACCCGACATTTCCTGGAACCGGATCATCGAAGATGAGAATACAGACACGTACCTCTCGATCCCCTGCATGCAGTGCGAGGATGCACCCTGTGTGCACGTCTGTCCGGTCAAGGCTACCTACCACCGTGCTGACGGAATCGTCATGATGGACTATGACCGCTGCATCGGCTGCCGCTACTGTGAAATGGCGTGCCCCACCGGCTCGCGCAGTTTCAACTGGGACGCATTCACCGAGCCTAATCCGGCCGTGCCACAATGGGGCCAGCCAGAGGTGGCCCGTCGCCCGCGCGGCGTTGTCGAAAAATGCTCCTTCTGCTACCAGCGGATCGACCGCGGCCTGGCGCTCGGACTGACGCCAGGCGTCGACCAGGCAGCCACCCCGGCCTGTGTTGTCGCCTGCCCCACCGGGGCCCGCCTCTTTGGCGACCTGAACGACCCGGACTCGCCGGTCAGCCAGGCGCTGGCCAACAACCCGTCCTTCCAGCTACGCGCCGACCTCGGCACCAAGCCGCGCGTTTACTACCTGCCGCGTCGCGGTAGTAAGGAAAAGAACATAGAGGTGCAGTGCTCATGAAACGCGAAAATTCACTCTTTCTGCTGTGGATGGCTTTCCTTGGCCTGCTGCTCGTCAGCGGTCTGACTGCCGCCTACTTTGTCTTCACCCGCGGGCTGGTCATCACCAACCTGACCGACCTCGTGCCGTGGGGTCTGTGGATCACCATCGACCTTTCGGCCGTCGCCCTCGGAGCGGGCGCCTTTCTCCTCTCCGCTGCGGTCTACCTGATGGGTATCAAACGTCTTGAGCCGGTCGCGCGGACGGCCGTCTTCATCGGCTTCATCGGCTACACCATGGCCTGCATGACGCTCTTACTTGACATCGGACGTCCAGACCGCTTCTGGCATGCTGTTGCCTACTGGAACATTCACTCCCCGCTGTGGGAAGTGACGATGTGTATTACCTTCTATCTGATGGTGCTTACCCTCGAAGTGTTGCCTATCGTCGGCCATGCCGATTGGATGCAGAAGCGCTTCCCCTGGATTGCGCACAAGCTGGAGTCGGTACACAAGTTAGCCCCGGTGCTCGCCGTCGTCGGCCTTGCCCTTTCGCTATTGCACCAGTCGTCGCTGGGCGCCACCTATGGGGTGCTCAAGGCGCGGCCCATTGTCTATAAGCCGAGCATGGCTGTGCTGTTCATCGTCTCGGCGATTGCCGCCGGACCGGCCCTGACGGTGCTGGCTTCGAAGGTGGCGGCGCGCCTGACGCCGCGCGCGCGTGTCGAGGATGAGCTTCTCGATCAGGTTTCGCGTTTTGTCGGGTGGGTGCTGGTTGCCTATCTCTACTTCCGCTTCTGGGATACGCTGGCGATGAACTACACCTTCGAGCCTGGCCGGTCGGAAGGACTCGGTCTCCTGACGACAGGCGCGCTCGCCTTCACCTTCTGGATTGGCGAAATCTTACTCGGTGCGCTGGTGCCGATGATCATTCTGCTCAGCAAGCGCCTACGCAGCCAGCCGGCGCTGCACATTCTGGCTCTCGTGCTCGTCATCGGCGGTCTGGTTGCCTACCGCTGGAACACCAACATTGTCAGCCAGATGGTCGTCTTTAACATGCTGCCGCAGAGTCTGGTGCCGGTCTATACCAGCTATGTGCCGTCGCTTGTCGAAATCGCCGCGGGCGCCGGGGTCATCGCTTACGGTTTCGTCATGTTCACCCTTGGCGTGCGTTATCTCAAGATCGTCAATCACCACAAAGTCGAAGAAGACGTCATTGTCGTCGAAACCCCTGCCGTCGCCGTGACGGGAGATTAGGAGCCTCGATGAGTGAATTCAATGCCGCCCTCGTGATGGTTGCCCTTTTTGCCCTGCGCTGTATCGTGCCGTTTGCGCTTACCCTGGGGCTGGGCTACGCGATGAACCGGTTAGTGGACCGTTGGGAGGCCGAAGATGCGAAGCGGGCCATCGCCATACCGGCTACACCGGAACAGACGACAGAAGCACCCCAGCCGGCTCTGGCCTGGCTCAACCTGCCCTGCTGGGTGACGAATACCTGTCCAGAGAAGAAACGGGCCGACTGCGCCGCCTTCCGCAATGCGGGCCTGCCGTGTTGGGAAGCGCGGCGCCAGATGGAGGGTGCGCTTCCTGCCGCCTGCCCCGACTGCCCCCGCTACCAGGCTGCCTTTGCCATCGCCACCTAAGGCCAAACCATGGGCCTGAGGCCCGCGCTGGCAAGCGCCTTAACGAAGCGCGACCATCGTGTAAAATGGTCGCGCTTCTTCTTTTGCATTACTCTTCGAGGTCGATTAGCCCCATCTTCAGCGCATACTTAACCAGGTCAATCCGGTTGTGCAGGTTCAGCTTGCGCATCAGGTTCTCGCGATGCCGGTCTACTGTCTTGACGCTAATGACCAGCCGGTCGGCGATCTCTGCGTTCGTCATGCCTTCGGCGATGAGGGTGAGCACTTCGAGCTCGCGCGGCGTGAGGTCGTCCTGCACCAGTGGCTGGTCGCCGGCTTCTGCCCGCTGCAGATAGTCCTTGACCAGTCGCGTGGCCAGCGAAGGGTAGAGGAAGACGTTGCCCTGATGCACGGTATGCAGCGCTTTCACCAATTCGTCCGGCGCCGCGCGCTTCGGCACATAACCGGAAGCCCCGGCATGGAGCATCTCGAAGAAGTAATGATCATCTTCGTGCATCGTGAGGGCCAGGACGGCTGTGTCGGGCGCCACCTCTTTGATCCGTCTGGTGGCGTCGATCCCGTTCATATCCGGCATCTGCACGTCCATGAGGACCACGTCTGGATGCAGCGCCCTGACTTTCTCGACAGCTTCCCGGCCGTTCTCAGCCTCACCGACAATCTCAATATCGTCGCGTGCCTGCAACAGCATGCGCAGTCCCGAACGGACGACGACGTGATCATCGGCCAAGAGCAGGCGTATCTTCGCGCTCATTACTTGTTCCCTCGTCTTGATGGGGCACGACAACGCGGACAGTCGTCCCTTTCTCTGGTTTCGATGCGATCTCGCAGGCGCCGCCCACCAGCATGATGCGTTCCTGCATCCCGAGAAGGCCCCAGGCACGCCGTTGCCCAGCAGCCTGGAGAGCGGCTGAGGGGTTAAAACCACAGCCATCGTCAGTCACCACCAGATGGGTTGCGTCGTCGGCAAACGTTAGGCGCACCATGACGTGCTTCGCCTGAGCATGCTTGCCCACATTCGTCAGCGCCTCCTGCGTGATGCGGAAAATGACGATCTCCTCCTCTGGCGACAGCCGTCGCCGGCCACGGCTGTCGAAGGCCGCCTGGATACCGGTGCGCTCGCCAAAGGCCTTGACCTGCGCCTGCAGCGCAGGCACCAGCCCAAGATCATCCAGGATGGACGGCCGTAGGTCGGCGATCAGGTTGCGTAGCTCCTGCAGGGCGCTGGCATTCAAGTCCTTCAGCTCGAGTAGCTGCTGCGCCGCCAGCTCAGGGTCGCGCGCCACACTTTCGGCCGCAGCCTTGAGGCCGAGGCCAAGACCGGTCAGGACCTGGCCGGTACCGTCGTGGAGCTCGCGCGCAATCCGCTGCCGTTCGCCTTCCTGGGCCGAGATAATGCGCTGGTACAGCTCGCTGCGCAGCGCCTCGCGCTCCTGTACTTCCTCATACAAGGTCGCATTCTCAACCGCCATGCTCAGTTGGCCCGCCACCGTTGCTAACAATGACAGGTCATGCGCTGTAAAGGCCGGTGTGTCGTCCGCCGTGCCCAGGACCAGGCTACCCCAGGTGGCATCATGTAAGTGCAGGGGCACCCCGATGACGCGACTTCTCGCCCCAGTTTCGTTGGCCTCGATGTGAGCCGGCACGACGGAGCCATTCTGCTGCATCGCCGGCTCGCGGTGGCGAACCACATGGCTACCAACTTCCTGCATCTCGCGACACAGACCGTCTAGCTCTACATCCGTTTCGCAGCCGGCCGGCGTGACGATCGCCAGAGGCGTCTCTTCATTTTCCTCGCCCAGGATCATACCGGCCGAGACGTGCGGGATCCGGTCTACGATCCGTTGCAGGGTCTGGTGCAAGAGCGCTTCGCTGTCCAGCGTCGCCACCAGCGAGCGTGTCAGCTCAAAGAGTAGCGAGAGCTCCTGTACGGCTGTCTGCAGCTCGCGGTTAAGCTCTTCGGTTTGCTGGTGCGCTCGCTGCTGCGCAAGCTGCTTTTCCGCCTCGGCGGCGCGTTGCGCCGCCTGCATAGTCAGCAGGCGCTGACGGTGTTCCAGCTCAAAGGCACGCAGCGCGCGAGTCACAAAGAAGGCCATGATCGCGGCCATCAGTGCGCGGAAGAACTGTACCGGTACGCCAAACAGATTGCCGAACAGCTCGTCGTTAATGATGTTCGCGGGGAAGAGCACGCTCTTGGGTACAAAGAGCTGCCCCACAACCCCGTACAGCAGCAGGGCCGCGGCTGCCACAACCAGGTCGCGCCCAAACATCACCATACCCCGCTCGCGGAACGCGCGATACTCCAGGAGCATCGCCCACGCGGCCAGGATCGCGCCTGGGATCCCCAGGATATAGCGGGTCAGTACGTCGATGGAGACGAGACAGTCTTCGAGGCAAAAGGCGTACACCTGCTGCGTGGACATCACGCTGACCAGCCAGACGAGGATCAGCATCCCGGCGCTGGCCATCACGAAGGTGCGCTCATTGCCGCGCCCATGGCCGCTCAGGTGAATCAGGCGCACACCAAAGACGATCAGCAGGAGGAAGGACATGGCCAGAAGAGCCACGCGCAACGCTTCGATGAGCGTCGTCTGGCCGAGTGTCGGCGCGTCGGGTACCACCTCCCCCAGCCGGACAAACATCTCCAGCCACTCATGGACGCCATGCAGAATCCCGAACGTGCCCAGGGGTCCCATCGCGCGCGCCAGCCGCAGTTCGGACGCGCGGCCCGACTCCAGCAGGACGGCGACACCCATACTGAAGAATGCCAGCCCGTACAGGAAGTAGACAAGAACCATGTTCTGTGCGAAGAACGCACTCATGCTACCGATGCCTCTTGCTCATGATCGCTCTTCCCGGCAAGCTTGGTTGTGTCTATAATTGGGGGAAGAAGACCTCATCCCTCATTATCTCATAAACCTTCATGGAGGGAGGGTGAGTTTCTGCTAAACTCTTATGACATTTGTCACTAATTTCGTAGGGGTAACTGGCTAATATAATAATAACTACTTATAGTATTGAAGTGTCGTTGCGGGGTCAACGTGGCATGGTCTCTGGTGCAGCGAGCGGCGCCGGAGTGGAGGTTTAGTCTTTTATGGCTCAAACTACTTGGACAACAGAACAGGGTGAGCTGCTCCAACCGCGCAGCAGCCGGTTAAAGTATGTTGTGGGCGGGGTCCTCATCGTCGCCGCCCTGGCCTTCTTGATCATCAATGCAATGAGCGGCAATACGCAACTCTACAAGACGGTAGATGAATTTTATGCCGAACAGAGCCGGCTCGTCGGGCGCGATCTGCGCGTCTCTGGGTATGTGCTGGGCGACTCCGTCGAGTTCATCCAGATCGACGCAACCACCTCGCGCCTGGAGTTTGATATCGTCGACGATATTCGGAATCCGGGCCAGCGGCTGCGCATCGTCGCCGAAAACGAGCCAATGCCAGACCTGCTTCAGCATGAAGCCCAGGCCCTGGTTGAAGGTCACGCCGACGCCAATGGTGTTTTCTATGCCAACAGCGGCGGCCTCTTCCTGAAGTGCCCCACCCGCTACGAAGAAGCAGCACCCACAGGCTAACCTGAGCAGAGAGGGACGGCCGATCAACCGTACCGTCTCTTCACGCTTGATGGAGTAATCTATGATTGCCGATCTTGGCTTTGCGGTTGTCCTGATAGCCTTCCTGAGCGCAATCTACGCTGCCATCGTCAGCGTTATCGGTGCGCGGCGCAACGACGAGCGCTGGGTGGCCAGCGCCCGCAACGCCGCCGTCGCCACCTTCCCGCTCTTGCTCCTGGCGTCAGGCCTGCTCATCACGCTGCTACTGCAGGGTGATTTTTCTGTCGACTACGTCTACCAGGTGAGCAGCCGCGAGATGCCGACCTACCTGAAAGTGACGGCACTCTGGGGCGGCCAGGCCGGTGGTCTCCTGTTCTGGAATCTGCTGCTGGCGGCCTTCACGGCGACGGCCATGCTGCGTAAGTGGGACGACCAGCGGCCCCTGATGCCTTATGCGATCCTGGTCGCCAGTCTGACCCAGATTTTCTTTATTGGGCTTGTCGCTTTCGTCGAGAATCCTTTCTCGCGCATTCCCGGCCTGATCCCCGCCGACGGGCGCGGCCTCAACCCGCTCCTGCGGCACCCGGGCATGATCATCCACCCGCCGATGCTCTACCTGGGCTTCACCGGCTTCACGATCCCCTACGTCTTTGCCATGGCTGCCCTGATCAGCGGCAAGCTGGACGAAGGCTGGATCCGGACCACGCGCCGCTGGACGCTCGTCGCCTGGCTATTCCTCAGCCTTGGCCTGATCCTTGGCGGGCGCTGGGCCTACGATGTGCTCGGCTGGGGCGGCTACTGGGCATGGGATCCGGTCGAGAACGCCTCCTTTATTCCCTGGCTGAGCGGCACCGCTTTTCTGCACTCGGTGATCATCCAGGAGAAGCGCAACATGTTCAAGGGCTGGAACATGTTCCTGGTCATTGCCACCTATCTCCTGGTCATTCTCGGCACGTTTATCGTGCGCAGCGGCGTCATCTCCTCGGTGCACAGCTTTGCGCAATCGGAGATCGGGCCGCTTTTCTTCGGCTTCTTGGGCCTGATGATCATCTTCTCGGTTTACTGGGTGGTACACCGCTGGGATGAGCTGTCCACGGAGAATCGCCTCGAATCGCTGCTTTCGCGTGAGGCGGCTTTTCTTTTCAACAACTTCGTCTTCATCGGCATCCTCGTCGCTACCCTCTGGGGCACCCTCTACCCGATCATCTCCGAGCTCTTCACCAACGAGAAGGTCACCGTCGGCCCGCCGTTCTACAACAAGGTCAACGGGCCGCTTTTCGTTCTGCTCCTCTTGCTCATGGGCATCGCCCCGCTGACGATGTGGTACCGGTCAAGCGCGCAGCGCATCGGTATGGCCATCCGCTGGCCCGCCCTGGCTGCCCTGGTCGTTGTGGGCGCGCTGATCGCCTTTGGCATCGATAGTTGGGCGGCGCTGCTCGGTCTGTGGGTCGTCACCTTCTCGTTAATCCTGACGGTGATCGAGTTCGTCAAAGGGGTGCGCGCGCGCATGAAGCGCGGCGAGTCGCCGTGGGCCGCTTTCTCTAATCTGATGGCACGCAACCGCCGCCGCTACGGTGGCTATTGGATCCATCTCGGCGTGCTCGTCATGGCCTTTGGCATCATCGGCAGCTACTTCTTCCAGCAGGAGACGCAAATCCGCCTGCGCGCCGGGGAGTCTCTCTCTCTGGGCACCTACACGATGACCTTTAACGGCGTGAGGCAATATCCAGGGCTGGACGACCTGCTCATTAAAGAGGCGAACCTGAGCATCACCGATAACGGCCGCGACGTGGGCACGCTGACACCGCGGACCGAGCTGTACACGCGCAGCGGGCAGCCGATGACGATTCCCAGCCTGCGCTCGACCATCGAAGAAGACTTCTATGTGATCATGGTCAACTGGGAGACGGTGTTGGCGAATGAAGCGACCTTCCGTGTCTTCCTGAACCCGCTGATCAACTGGGTCTGGGCCGGCGGCTTGATCTTCGTCATCGGCACACTGATTGCCGCCTGGCCTTCCCCGGCGCGAGAACGCGTGGCAGCAAGCGCGCGCCGCCGTATCGCCCTGGGTCCGGCGCTTGGAGGCGACTAACCGATGGGCAAGCCGCGCCGGGACATGGCGCTTTTCCCCCTTTTCGTCCTGCTGGTCGCCGGCATCCTCTTTGTCATGCCGGCAGGGGCACAGGAGCCGGTGAGCGACGACGACGTCAACCGCGTCGCCAAGGATCTCTTCTGCCCGGTGTGCGAGAATACGCCGTTGGACACCTGCCCGACGGCAGCGTGCCAGGACTGGCGTGATGAGATCCGCACCCAGCTCGCTGTCGGCAAGACGGACGCCGAGATCCAGCAATATTTCGTCGACCGCTACGGTCCGCGCGTGCTCTCTGCGCCACCCCGAGAAGGCTTTAATTGGCTCGTCTGGCTGTTGCCGGTCGCCTTAGCCATTGCCGGCATTGCCTTTTTTGCCCGCTATCTGGGCGGCCTGCGCGGCAAGCCCGGCGCGGAGCCTGCTGACCCCACCTTCACGGTTACCCAGGGGAGCGCGCAGGCGCCACCGCCGGCAGCCGGCGAAGATGACTACGTATCGCGGATCGAAAAGGAATTGCGGGAATGAACGAATCGATTTCCACGTCCACTGGCGAGATGGACACCAGCATGCCAGGCACGACTGCGCCGCAGAAGAAATCCTTCTCGCTGTCGAAAGCGCTCATCTGGCTTGGCGTCGCCGCCTTGCTGGCTCTTCTCGCCTGGGGCCTGCTCAAAGCGGGCGAAACCCGCCCAGAGGGTGGCGCGTCTGCGCCAGAGTTTACGGTCCAGTTCTTTGACGGCTACGAATGGGGCGAAAAAGAGGCGTCTAGCCTGAGCGATTTTCGTGGTAATGTGGTGGTCCTCAACTTCTGGGCGTCGTGGTGCGTCGAGTGCCGCATCGAGGCGGAGCTTCTCGAGCAAACCTGGCGGCGCTATCGCGATCAGGGTGTCGTCTTCCTGGGTGTTGCCTACGTCGACGCCGAGGCGAAATCGCTGGCCTATCTCAACGAGTACAACATCACCTACCCGAATGGCCCCGACCTCGGCTCCTCTATTTCCGGCGCCTACAAGATCACCGGGGTGCCGGAAACCTTCTTCATCGGCAAAGATGGCACCGTATCGCGCTATGTTCTTGGCCCGGTGAATGCCAATGTGCTGACAGCCGAGATCGAGACGCTGCTGGCGCAATAGATCCCTGAGGCTCGTCGCGCCGGACACGGAAGAAAACAATCATGCCCTCAACTGGTACTCTCTTAGTAGCCCTCGCCCTCCTCATCGTCGTCGGCCTCTTTATCTTGCGACCGCTGCTCTCGAGCCAGCCGGGCCGGCGCGAACGGGCCGTGAACCAACGCGAGGCCCTCGAAGCCGAGAAGGAAGCGATCCTGGAGCAGATTCGCAACCTGGACTTTGATTACGAGACCGGCACGATCCTCGAAACCGAGCACCGGCAACTGCGTCAGGAACTGGTCAGCGCTGCCGCCGCCATCCTACAAGAGCTCGACACGCTTGCGCCGGCTGCTCCTGCCGCGGCCGCCGCCGTCGACGAAATTGAAGCGGCGGTCGCGCAGCGCCGCAGCCAGCGGGCCTCTGCGGACATCGAGACGGCCGTAGCCGCCCGTCGCGCCCGCACGCCCGCCGTTGCCGCTGCCGGGAACGGTAGCGCTGAGGCGCAGCTTGCCTTTTGCCCGCAGTGTGGTCAGGCGACGGAGCGCGGCGACCGCTTTTGCGCCTATTGCGGGCACCAGCTTGACTAACTTAGGGCGTCTTCCGGACGCGACACGATAGACTCATGAACCAACCCTGGCCTTCCTCTGCCGGAGCACGTCTCCGGCGTTCCTTTATCATTTTGCTCGCTACCGCTGCGGCGCTGGCCCTCTTATTGGCCATACCAGCACCCGGCGCTGCCCAGGAGGGGACCGCTCCCGGCACCGTCCCTGATGGCGACACCGGACTCGTGCTCTTTGCCGAGCGTTGTGCCAACTGCCATGGGCCGCTCGGCAGCGGTGATGGCGAGCTGACGGGCGATCTCCCTGTGCAGCCCGCCGCGCTCAACGACGTCGAGTTCGCGCGCCAGCAGGTTCCTGCTGCCGTCTTCACGACGATTACGGAAGGGATCGCCGCGTCGGGCATGCCGCCATTTGGGCCGGCGAGCACCAACCCGATTGGCGAGAGCGATCGCTGGCACCTGGTCGCCGCCGTCCTCAGCCTCGGTGCCCCGGCTGCGGTTGTCGCCGATGGCGAGGCCATTTATGCTGAAAGCTGCGCCGCCTGTCACGGTGAAGAGGGCAGCTCCACTTTCGACATGGCTGCCCAGGCTTACTGGATCAACCGCAGCGATGCGGACGTCTTTGCCGCCCTGCGCGACACAGAGACGATTCTCGAGCACGACGCCTACAGCCTTGAAGACGAGGCGCTGTGGGCGACCGTCGCTTACGCGCGTACGATCAGCTACGACTACGCCGATCCCCTCGCCGCGTTTGCCCCGATCGAAGCCGTCCGTGTTACGGGCATCGTCGAAAACGCGACGACCGGGACAGTGCTACCGGAACGGACGGAGGTCGTGCTCAACACCTTCACGGCTGATTTTGCCCCCTCGACGACGATGACCACCACGGTCGATGCCGCTGGCGAATACGGCTTCAACCTGACCATGATGCCCCCCGACCTGATCTACGTCGTCACGGTCACCTACGAGGGCATTAACTACGGCAGCGATTTCGGCCGGGTCGAGCGCGACGAGCCTATCCTCAATCTGCCGGTGACGGTCTACGACCCGACCAGTGATCCGGCCGGCATACGGATCGACCAGCTGCACATTATTCTGGAGTTCGTCGACGGAACGGTGAACGTCAACGAGCTGTACCAGTTCAGCCAGGACGAGCCCGCCGTATTTGTCGGCGAAAGCGGCGCCGTCGCCGATGGCACCGTCGAGATTACCTTGCCCGACGGCGCAACAACTCCTTCGTTCAGCCGCACCTTTGGCTCGATGGACTCCTTCTTTGCCGTGGAGAATATCGTCCAGACGGAAGAGAGATGGGCCGATACCGTCCCCGTCCGGCCGGGTGAAGCGACCCTCAGCCTCCTGGCAAGCTACAGCCTGCCCTACGATGGCAGCGCGACGATTGCCCATCCGGTCTACTATGACGTCGACCGGGTCAACGTGGTGCTGGCGGCAAGCGGCGTGACGCTGAGTGGCGACGAAGGTTGGAGCGAAGAGGCCGGGGGCGCTATGGGTGGCCTGTTTGCCAGCTACCGGCGC
The DNA here is from genome assembly GCA_032260445.1 of Anaerolineae bacterium. GTDB lineage: Bacteria > Chloroflexota > Anaerolineae > Promineifilales > Promineifilaceae > JAAYYY01. Next base: position 14,381 of record JAVVFG010000046.1, read on the forward strand.
ACGGGGATGGCCGCCGGTGAGTCCGTCCGTTTCACCCTCGCCGGCGATCCCGTGCCGGTAACGATGCCCGGGAGCGCAGACCCTGCTGGCGCGGCGACAGCCCCGGTGGCCCGGGACCGCACCACCGAACTGGTTATCGGCGGCGGCGTGCTCCTCCTGGCGCTCGTCGCCGGCTTCTTCATCATCCGCAGCTGGCAGCAGCGCGAGCCGTATGCCGGCGAGACAGCAGACGTCGAACCGCTGGATCGCGATACGCTCCTTGAGGAGCTCGCCGCGCTGGACGACGCGTTTGAAGCCGGCGAGATCGACGAGGAAACGTACCAGTTCGAACGCGCCGCGCTGAAAGAGGTGCTCCTGGCCATCTGGGAATAGGTGTGTTCAAGTTCGTCACCCTCTACCGGCGCGTCGACGATGAGGCGGTGCTCGAGGAGTTCTTCTCAAACACCCACCTGCAGCTTGCCGAGCAACTGCCTGGCCTGCTGCGCAGCGAGGTCGGCCGTATTCGCGGCAAGCCGGGTGGCGAGTCGCGCTATCACTTGATGTACGCGCTCTACTTTGACTCCCGCCAACTCTTCCTGCAGGCGCTCGCTTCCGAGCCGGGTATCGCCCTGATCGCCGCGCTGCAGCCGTGGGCGGAGGCACGGCTCATCACCTGGTTCTACGCCGACGCATTTAGCGAACCGCCCGCGTAAGGGAACAGGCGGCAGCCCACAAGGGGATACACGGCAGGCCCGCACTGTGGGCGGGAGGAGGTCATCATGGCTGAAGTCGTCGTCTTTTCTGGGCCGCGCCAGGTGGCCATCGAGCACGCCGAGGATGGTGAGGCCGGCGCACAGCAGGTACGCCTGAAAACCCTCTACTCCGGTATCAGTGCCGGCACGGAGCTCACCCAATACCGCGGCACCAACCCCTATCTGCACAAAGAGTGGGACAGCACCCAACGTTTGTTTCGTACCGGCGCGGGTAGCTCCCTGGTTTATCCGATCCGTACCCTCGGCTACGAAGAGGTGGGCGAGGTCGTCGAAGTTGGCCCCGGGGTGGACGATATCCCCGTTGGCAGCTATGTCTTTGGCACCTGGGGCCATCGCAGCCAGCACATCGCCGGCGCTGACTACGTCAGACCGCGGCTGCTTCCGGCCGGGCTCGAGCCGATCCTCGGCATTTTCTCCCACCTCGGCGCCATCGCTCTCAACGGTGTGCACGATGCCCAGATCCGTGTTGGCGAGACGGTCGCCGTCTTTGGTCTGGGCGCGCTGGGGCAGATAGTGGCCCAGCTGGCCCGCGCCTCAGGCGCCCGCGTCATCGCCGTTGATCTGCTTGACGAGCGGCTCGCCCTGGCCCGACAGCTCGGCGCCCACGAAACGCTCAATCCCGCGCGCGAGCCTGTTGCCGAAGCGGTCAAAGCCGCGACCGGTGGGCGCGGCGCAGACGTCTGCCTGGAAGTAACCGGCGTAACCGCGGCGCTGCACGAAGCCGTGCGCGCCGCCGCCTATTCGGCCCGCGTGGTGGCCATGGGCTTCTTTCAGGGCGAGGCGACGGGGCTCTATCTAGGCGAAGAGTTCCATCACAACCGCATCAACCTTGTCTGTTCGCAGATATCGGGCACCAGCCCCGAGCTGAGCTACCGCTGGGATCGCCTACGGCTGTGGCAGACCGCGATCCGGCTGCAGGCAGAAGGGCTCCTCAACCTGCGCCCGCTGATCAGCCACGTGGCGCCATTCGCCGCGGCCGCCACGCTCTATGCCCTGCTCGACACCCAGCCGGAGGCCGTGATGCAGGCGGTGCTCGACTTTACCGCCTGATGCCCGGCTCCCTGGCCCCTATCCTCGGAGTGAACCATGAAGAAACTACGTGCTGCCATCCTCGGCTGCGGTGACTTTGCCCACCGGCACGCCGAGATCATAAGTCGCTTCCCTGATGAGATCGAAGTCGTCGCCTTTGCCGACCGCAACCTCTATAAGGCGCAGGCCTTCGCCGCCCGTTATGGCGCCGGCGCGCGTGCCTTCAGCAGCCACAATGATCTGCTGGATGCCGTCGACCTCGACCTGCTCGTCGTCGTGCTGCCGCCCTACGGCCACAGCGACGAGGTTGCTCTGGCGGCGGAACGAGGCATCCACCTCCTTGTGGAGAAACCGATCGCGCTGACCTCTGCCGCCGCCTGGGAGATGGTCGCCGCCGCGGAAGCCGCCGGGGTCAAGACGCAGGTCGGCTTCATGTACCGTTTTGGCGCCGCCGTTGAAGCATTGCGCGCGCGGCTGGACGACGGTAGCGCCGGCCCTGTCGGCCTGATCAGCGCGCGCTATTTCTGCAACAGCCTCCACGCCGGCTGGTGGCGCGACCGCAGCAAATCGGGCGGGCAGCTTGTCGAGCAGGTCATCCACCTCTTTGATCTCCTCCGCTACCTCGGCGGCGACGTCGAGAGCGTCTTCAGCCGGCAGGAAAACCTCTTCCATCGCGACGTGCCTGGCTACACCGTCGAAGACGTCAGCGCGACGGTTGTCAGCTTCGCCAGCGGCGCTCTCGGCGTCGTCTACGCCACGAATAATGCCATTCCTGGCAAGTGGATCAACGACTATCGCCTCGTCGCCCAAAACCTCACAGCGGACTTTGCCGATGCCAACCACGCGACGTTCGCGCTGACGGCTGGCGAGGCCGTGGAGATGGTGACGGTGGCCTCCGAACGTGATTTCCGCCAGCGCCAGCTAGAGGACTTGCTCCGGG
>JAVVFG010000047.1:0-17011 GCA_032260445.1 Anaerolineae bacterium
GTAGTCTTCTCTCGGCTGACTCCCCTCAGCCCTAGCGAATCTTAATTATAGCAGACCCCTTCCACGCTGTCAAATTTCGCCCGTTAGAACCGCATCGAAATCGCGGTCGAGCACCGATCTCCGATCGTTTCCGGCAGGCCAGACGACATCAGGTTATGCGCATCGCAGACGGGCGGGAGTGTTACGCACGAGGCGAACGCGGCCAAGTCGATCTAGTTAGAAAGCGCGATTTTGCGGACGATGCTCAGGCGTTTTTCCCCAGACAGCTTTTTGCGAAAATATCCCCATATATAGCCCTTGTCCAGACCAGAGACCCCGCATTTTCGCCCCATATATGGGGTATGGGGGTGAATTCTTAACGATCCAGCGATGATTATTTTATGACCTACTCATAAATAAACATCGGCTATCCGTTCGCGCATTTCTGCGAGCGAACCGGGCCGCTCGCCGCCCAAGCCCTGTTCAATAAACGAGTCGAGAAGCGCCAAGGCAAGTGCAAAAACATCGCTGCGCGTGGCCCCGAAAAGAACGTTGAGTGTCCCATGGATGCGACCGAGATCGATTGCCTGCTGTGGCGAAACACGGATGGACGTCCAGCGCTTCTCGACGCCGTCCTCTCTTGTAAGGCGGACGTCCCACAGCAGATAAAGCGATTCCAGGTCGGTGATGCCTTCCGGGATATCGCGCGTGCGACCGGCAACGGCGCGGCGCAGCCCATCCATACGGGTGGCAAGAACCATTAAGGCAAGATCAGGCACGTCGGCGCGCGCGAAGCCGCGCGGAAGCCGTTTGGCCAGCCTGCTCAGCGTCTCTTTCTGGTCCTTAGAGAGCGCGACGTAGACATTTTGCCGGCTCACTTCGCGTGGGGGGCGACCACGCCGCGGCTTATCCCGTAATAGGGCAGCCAGCGTGTTCTCTTTTTGGGATCGGCTCACATGTCCTCCAGCCGGCGATAGCTCTGATGTTTACTCAAGAATTCAGATACGAATCCCTCGTCAATATGCTCGGCGTCTACGTCCAGCATCTCCAGGCACAAATGGAGACAAAGCAGGCAAATGCTGCGTGGATAGCCGCGCGTTTCGCTCCAGATGGGCAAGATGGCATCATCGGTGAAGAGGAGTCGCTGTCGCGGATCACGTCCGGCCGCGAGGAGGCGATACTCAATCAACGATTTCGTGTCGTCGGGCGTGAGGGGATCGAGCGAAGACCGGGTCGCAATGCGATCGTTGAAGTCAGGCACATCGCGCAGATTGATGTCCAGCTCTGGCCGGCCGAGCAAGATCAACTGGAATGCCTTGCCGCCTTTCGGGTCACGGAAATTGAGCATGCGGCGCAGCTCAACAAACTGCTCGACGCCAAGTTCGTGGGCCTCGTCGATAATAATGAGGGGCAGCACACCTTTTTCGGATTGGCGCACCAGAAAACCGCGAAACTCGTTCAGCTGATCCTCGGTGGCACGGCGCGTGCGCAAGTCAAACTCGGCCGCAATACGGCGCAGCAGCAGTAGCCCACTACGCTTGGGCGGCTCATCGACGCGCGCGGCAACAAAGTCAGGCCGGCGCTGGTAACGGCTATGGAACCAGGAGGCTAGGGTCGTCTTGCCGGTGCCGACCTCCCCGACAACGACCGAGGCGCCCTGGCCGGCTTCGACCATAAAGCTCACCTTGGAGAGCGCCCGTCGCGTGTCATCGGAGATATACATGAAACGCGGATCGGCTTCGATACTAAAGGGAGGCATAACCACTCCCAAGCGATCCCACTTCGGCTGCGCAAAGCGCTCCAACTCCAGGGCCGGATTGACTTCATCTATCATTGTTACACCCTCGAGACCCGTAATGTATACGCCACTTCGCAGGCAAACTGGCACGATATAGGATCATTGTACGCAAAAACAGGGATAAAATCAAATCTATAGCATATAGATTGGTTGACACGGAAATCTATTTTTGTTAGACTGCTTTTCAGGTCGTGGTTTCGTCTACGGTGTCAGTTTTGTACCTTTCATTTTTACAGAGCGCGTTGGGATAAGGAAGGTGATGTTGCCGGCGTGTTAACGCTGCGTACCACCCACCTCCCTGCCCCCAGCATCCCATCGTAGCGTTCGCCGCACCCTAAGAAAAAGGCCAGGCGTGTTAACGCTTGGCCTTGTCCCAGTTAAACTGCCTTCGCTGGCGCTGGTGCCGCCAACACCATTGCCAGAGCCCCTTGAGTGGGGATGGGGTTTTTGTGCCCCGCGGCAGCTTACCAGTTGCGTTAAGAGCATAGCACAGCCCTGCAACCCTGTCAATGGCAAGGGAAGCTCCGTGAAGAGAGCGTTAAGATTGCCGGCCGGTTGCCCTGCCATGTGTGGCTCTTGCGCTGCCAGCGTGAAACGTGAGCATTCAGTCCACGCTTGTGGCCGTCTCGCCAGAATTGGCAGCGGCGCAAGAGCAGCTCCTACAGCGTCGCCGCCAACGGCGCCAGGAACGAATCGCAGCCGGGCTCCCGGTCTGCATCGATCCTGCCGGCCGGTGGCAACCTAGCCGCCAACCCGCACGCCACGGGACTAACCCGCCACAAGCGCTTGCTCCCCATTTTGGCTGGGAGAGTGAAGGTTTTGTGCGCGCCGAGCGGGCGGCTGCAGCTCGCCGCGCCCGCCGTGCTGCCTATCAGGCGGCGCGTGCACACGAATGGCCAACGGTCGCGCCGGCCATCGCGGGGACTGCCGGCGACAGCGAGCCAGCCAGGCAGCGCGCGACGGCAGGCGAACCAGCATCCGTCCGGCTTTACCCTGACATTGCGCTGGCGATGCTACGCGAAGGGGTTGCGGCGACAGGCAGACTTTGGCTCCTGCTCCAGCATCTCGACGAAGCGGGGAAGGGATGGGTGAGGGAAGCGGACGCCCGCGGGTTGCTGAGCGACAAGGGGGCGCCGCTGCGGCTCTGCGGCTGGCGGCAGCTGCGCAGTCTTCTGGCGCAAGGGGAAGGCCTCTTCTGGCAGCGCGATGGTGGCGCCGGCGAGCCACGTATCTGGCTGGCAGGCCACGCACGTGTGGCCCTCCGGCTGGGGGTGACACACGCTCGCCTCGAACCGGTAAGCATCCCGTTGGCCACGCTGCTAGAGGGAATAGGCACGGTGCGTGCCCATTTTTACGCGAGCTTCCACTCGAGCCGCAGTAACCATCAGCGCCCCATTGCGCGGGCGACCATCGCTCAACTGACCGCGGTCAGCGCCCGCAGCCAGCGCACCTATGAGCGCGTCGCCGGCGTGCGCTGTTCCCCAAACTGGGTTATTGGCCCGGCTCGTGAGGAGGGCAACGGGCAGGAGCTCGCCTGGCAGCACGGGCAGGCGCTCTTCACCTTCACAGACCGGAACGGTAGCTACGGGCCGGCCGGTCAACGCTATCTCGCGTGGCAATTACCAAACAGTTATCAGGGCCCGCACCAGGTGCAAGGCCGGAGTCCACAGAAAGCGCTCAACGAACAGCTTGTAGACCTGTACAGTAAAGGGATGACGGGGAACGACAGGCAGGACGTTGCAGCGGCGCTTCCGACGTCGCGCTTCTACGACAATGGCCAGGCCGCCGCGCGCGCCTTGAATCGGGGACTACGCGAGGATGTCTATTGGCTTACGCCGCAAACAGAACGACAATACCGGATCTGGCATCTCTTACCAGCCGGCGAGGGGGCAAGATGACTTCATCACCGCACACTGCCAACGCCGGAAGAAAGTTGCACCCGTACAAAGGGCCTAAAAGCAAGATCCTAAAAATGGGCAAGCCTGGAACGGGACTCCGGCTTGCCCGGCTATCCTTGCTGGGGGTGTACTCGCCGTGGGTTAGCGTCTTTACCAGTCTCGTCCTGGCAAACAAGGCAATACGTGTCCTGCTGACCGGCTACATTTCGGTCCGGTCGTACATTCCCTCAGCAAATGCTTTAAAGTTGCGTAAATCCTCTTCGAGAATGCCTTCGGGATCAGCGAGCAGCTGCGCAGCCGCCTCGCCCGCCTTCCCCGCGGCCGGCTGGTATTGCATGACGATGGTGATTTCGGTCTCATCGTGGGGAAGGCTATTGAAGGTCACCTGGCCGCTGGTTGTCAGCAGCCCCGCGTTATCCTTAGTGTTCCAACTAATCCGCTTGTTCTGCTCATTACGAGTCATTTCCGCGGTCCACTTGATGGAAACGCCCAGAGGTCCGGTCAGCGTCCATTCACTTATCTTGTTGGTGACCTTTTTGACGGACTTCAGGTTCTTCATGAAGTGGGGGAAGTTTTCGAAGCTCGACCATAGGTTGAACACCTCATCCAGACTTGCTTTCACGATGATGCTTCTCGTTATTTTTTGTGCCATGTCGGTCTCTCCTTATCAGTTACCGGCGCCAGTGCCTTTGCAGGCGCACCCATTAGCCGCCATCCTCTGAGCTCTCGCGACCCATCGTCCAGGACGGTGCATCGCTGGTGGGGAAGGATTCCCAAGACGATTCCAAAACCTCATCGCCCTGGTCAACACTCGGCGGGGGTGGCGTGTCAGCGGGCAGCATCGTTGCATACGGTTCCTGGTCAATGCCAAGCAGGTCGTAAATATAGCAATGCCCACGGGCGCCGCGATAGAGCAGGTAGCCGCCGGCGAGCGCGAGGAGTGACCCGCCCAGCGATTTCTGGGCAATCCCAGCGATTGTCAGGACGGCTCCAGCAATCAACGAAAGCCAGCGCTCCCCTTCACGAACATTCACTTCGTCAGCCTTCAAGGTCCTCAGGTTCATCATTGGATCCACCTCTACTTAGATTCACGGCGCTCATCGCGTGTGCCAGCACGTAGCTGCCCACCTGCTAACAGGGAGTGCAGTCTTCCGTGTGCGGCGCGGATCGCCTCATATTGCTGGTCGATAAGCTCTTCAAGCGGGCTGGCAGCTATTCCTTGCCGCGCCTCTTCGTAAACCTCCAGCGCGGCCGCATCGCCGGTCAGACACTCGGCCACAATCGTCGCATCACTGGCGGCGAGCGCCCGCCGCCAGCGGATCCACAGACGGTGGAGCGTGCCAGCGAGGTCGCCGCCCGTCTCGGGCGTGCCACCCAGCTGCAATACTTCCTGCCGTAGCAGTTCGGCAAACTCACCGCGCTGGCGCGCATAGGCCTCGAATAGGCCGCGCAATACCTCTGAATCCACCCGATCGCAAGCGAGGGCATAACCGCGCTCGCCGTTGTGGCACATGGCGATTAGCTCATTCAGTGAGACGATCAGGCCATTCGGTAATTGCTCTGCGCTGGCCGCTTGGCTGGAGTCCGTGCTCTTCAAGCTAGACATAAACTATCCACAGGCAGGCACGACGATGAGTTTAGCGTAACGGTCGCGGTCGTCTTTGCCATGTGCACGGGTTACAGGGCTGGGTACAAATGGCGGCATATCAAGCCTCCTGGTGTGTTAGCGCTACCCTCGAAGCCAGCGCCAGAACCCCACGGCCACGGCAAGGATGGCGATGAGGTAGTATTGGAGGGCTCCATCTTCCTCCGCAGCGTGCTGTTCAGATAAAATGTTAGGGTCATACGTCCGCTGGCGGGGAGCTGGGCCCGGGGCGGTAGCAGCTGATGCGGCTGCCGGTTGGCGTGCCGGCATTCCCTGCTCGGCGCGAGCTTCCTCGGTCACCGGAACCGTTCCTTCCTCCGGAACGAGACGTGTGCCGAAGCGGTTGGCATACACCTGGGTGAATTCAGCGCCAAGGAAGAAAATCGCTGCGGAGTAGTAGATCCACAGCAGGAAGACCACTAGTGACCCGGCGGCGCCGTAGGTGGAGGCCGTTGAGCTCTGTCCCAGATAGAAGCCAATCGCCTGCTTACCAAGCGTGAAGAGAATGCCGGTGACGATAGCCCCGACCCAGACGTCCCTCCAGGCAATGTGTACGTCGGGAATCACTTTATAGATGGCGGCGAAGAGGAGGATGACGATCGCCAGCGAAACGGCGAAGTTGACGATCTGCATCAGGAGCTGCGCCTCGGGCAGGAGACCGGTAATGAACTCGTTAAGGGCGCTGAGACCAGCACTGATTACCAAGGAGACAAGTAACAACAGGGCGAGCGCCGCCACCAGCGAAAAGCTGAAGAGGCGCTCCTTGATTTTTGTCACGATCCCGGTGTCAGGAGCCGGCGCGACCTCCCAGATCGTGTTCATCGCATCCTGCAACTGGGAAAAGAACCCGGCAGCGCCGAAGGTCAGAGTGACGATCCCAACGATCCCGGCGATGAAACCTTCTCCCGGCCGGCTGGCATTCTCAATCACGGTGGCCAGCACGTCAGCGCCCTCTGCGCCAATTAAGCCGGAGAACTGGGTAAGGAGCCGGCTCTGGATCTGGTTTTCGGTGAACTCGGTGCCGAGGAGACGTCCGAGGACCACCAAGAGCAGGAGGATCAGCGGCGGGACGGAAAATACGGCGTAGTAGGCGAGCGCAGCCGCCAGGCGTGTTGCTTTATCCTCACCCCACTCTATGAAGGTTGCCTTGACCAGAGTGATCAGATCACGTGCCGTCATGGGAGCCCTCTACGGACAGCTATTACCCGTCTCAGCAATTGCTTCGCGGATATTCTCCATGCGATTCTCCGGGTTGGGATGGGTGCTGAAGAACTCCGGAGGACGGTTGGGGCCGCCGGCCTGTGCGAGAATCTCCATCACGGTGAGCATTTCGCACGGGTTGTAGCCCGCCTCGTCCATGTAACGCACGCCGAGGATGTCCGATTGGATCTCGTCATCGCGGCCAAACTTCATGTTGATAACCTGCCCGATGAGCGCGGCGACAGCGGCCGTCTGCTGGGTGGAAGGGTTATCCGGATCGTAGGCGGCAATGACCGCAGCGCCGGTGAGCCCCTGGGTTAGCTGTGCTTTGGCCATCTGCTGCGCGGAGTGGCGCGCCACGGCGTGGCCGATCTCATGGCCCATCACGCCGGCGAGCTGATCGACGTTCTCTAGCTGATCGAAGAGGGCCGCGGTGATATAGACCTGTCCGCCGGGAAGGGCGAAGGCGTTGATCGTCTGGTCATCGCCTAGGAGGGTGCATTCGAATGGGTACTCGGTTTCCTGAAGATCGTTCGCTTGGATTAGATCGTTACACACTTCGTCAACTAAAGCTTGAGCCTGCTGGTCAGGATCTTCGCCGCCAAACTGTTGTTCCATCTCTGGCGCAGCCTGCAGCCCTAGCGCGATCTCCTGTTCTTTGTTAATCGCCACATACTGTTCTTCGTCCGTATAGGGGTTGTACGACTTGGAGGCGCAATAGGAAAGCACCGAAAAAGCGGCGATGACCAACGCAATTAAGATGCGACCCTTGCTTAAGCCCCCTCCTCCACTGGACCTGCGTCTGCGATACATGGTGTCTCCTTTTAGTCTTCGATGGTGTCCGCTCTCTCAACGGCGACAAAGCGTTCGATCTCCAGGAGCTCGTAGACGGCTCCAGCGGTAAGGCCGAAGAGGACATGAGCTGTGATATCAAGCCAATTGCGGATGGGGTAGAACCAGGGGAAGAAACGGTTTAGCGTGTAGTAGTTGATGGCATAGAGGGCGAGACCAAAGAGGGCTCCGACGACGATGCCGACGAGCAATTCCCACTCGTGGATGATTGCCGCGAGGATGAGGCCGAAGATGAGGGCGAGCACGAAATGTACCAGGAGTCCAACAAGGATGACGGCGGCGCCGATATCCCCGATGAGGACATTCTCGCCCATTACTATGGCGGCGACGTAACGGGGGAAGACCCATATGCTGCCGCCAACGATCATTGCCTGGCCAATCATTTGCACGAGCAAGAAGACGAGGCCCGCGACGACGCCGGCAATCACGGCGGCCCTCCAGTCGACGAGCTGTTCCATTTCTCTACGGGGTGTTGATTCCATGGCTTCTCTATCCTCCATGATGAGCTGCGATGAGCCGGATGAAGCCGGCCTATTCACGTTTCTTTCACGCGATAGACGTAGGCGCGTGACATGCAGCGGTCACGGCTCAACGACCACTCTTAGCATAGCATAAAATAAGGGCCGGTTGTTCAACCATATACATCGGTATAAGCGCTGGATATAAAGAGCGATATGTTTTGGGAGCGGGGATTGGGGCCCGCAGGCGTCGCCTGGGGTGCCAGGTGAAGGCGCCTGCGGGCGGAAAGGGTTAGGGACGAAAGTTGGTGGCACCGGCATCTGCCAGTAACTGCCGTAATTGAGCGGCTTCCGTGTCGCCGGGAGCCCGAACGACGACGAGGGTTCCCCCCTCGTAGACGCCGCCGGCGTAATAGGTTGCTTCTTCCGCATCCAGATCGAACTGCTCCAGGAGTTGTCGTAGCTCCTGCTGCGGATTGGGGAGGGCTTCCTCTGCCAGTTCTGCGCCGGGCAGGGTTTCCGGCTCAGGGCGTAGGGGACCGAGAGAGGCGCCTGCCTTGAAGGCCGGGTAGGGGATTGCCGGTTCGGCCGTGTCCAGATCGGGTCTGTTGATGACTTTGATGGCGTCCTGGCTCATGCCCTGAGCGGCAAGGTGGCTTAAGACGGCGTCGGCGGCGCGCTCGCTATCGAAGAGGCCAAGGACAAATAGCGTCTGTGTTCCGGCTGGTTCAGTCATGATCCCTCCTTTTGCGGCCCTCAGTATCTGAAGATGGCTGCAGCGACGGCGTCGGCGGGCACAGCCTCGTGAGACACGGCATAGACGGTGCCCCCGTTTACCAGGGTGTGGACGGCAGCAAAGTCGAGCAGCTCGTCGTCACCCGTTTGCTGCTCATCATGCAGGGCAATGCGATGATTGGCTTCGTCGTAGTGGCCCCAGCGCTGTTGGTCGGTAGCGACAAAGAGGCTGTCGACACGGCCCTGGACGGCGCCGAGGACGATCTCTTCGAGGTCCGCCGAAGCCTGCTCTGTCCCGGCCATGTTGTGGTAACGGCTGCGGGCCTGTTCTTCCTGGGTCGCGAAGACCGGGGCGACGAGCTCCCAGCTTTGCTTGTGAAGCTGGGCAGACTCATCGTGCTCGGGGTTGCCGTGGATGCCCTGTTGCAGCAGGTAAAGCTCATTGGAGTGGTGGGCTTCTGCAAAGAGGGGGTGCAGGTAGTCTACGGCGGCGAGGACGAGCGGGGCGCGCTCGCCTGGCAGACGTTTCTGCAACCCGGCGCTCACTTTGCGCAGAAAGCGGCGCAGGCGCTCGTCTGCGGCATCATCGATGCTGCCGTGGCCATGATGGGTAACTTCTGGCCGGCCACCCTGGCGGCCCGGCCCGCCTGCGGTGACGGTGTGCGCATTGAGATGCTCCTCGGGATCGTCATATTCGAGGGCCTCGGCCAGGCTTGCGGGGATCTCGTCGCCTAGGGGCACCTCTTCGACTGTGTGGCGAGTGGCGCGCAGAAGCCGGACCTGCTGCTGGCTAACGGCCACGACGTAGTAATGACCACCGGCGCTGAAGTAGGGCAGGATAGGCTTAACAAAGAAGCGAGTGTTGATGATCGTCTGCGGCTCGAACGAAAGCGCCAGGCGGTAGTGGTGGAGGAAATCGGGAGCGAGGAAGAGGGCCAACCCTTCGCGCTGGTGCTGCCAATAGGGGGTGTCCTGAAGCATCTTGCGCGGCGCTGCAAGCAGCGCTTCGACATCAGGAGCACGCCACCCCTCTTCCTTTAGCTCGCTCTCTATCTCGGCGAGGGCATTCTTGAGCCGGATCGGATTGCCGCGCACGTCGGGCCCGCGCTGCTCCATCGGTAAGTAGACAGAAATCGCCGGTTCGTGGCGCTCACGCAGTAATTCTTCCAGGTCTTCCTGGCTGATGAAATCACCCTGCATATCATTCTCCTCTGTGGTTTTGGGGGAACCCTTGCTCTGGGTCAAGTTGGCGCGGGTGTGAGCGGCCCGGCCCCCAGAAGGGAACGCCTGAACCACACCGTATGTTGTGACAGTAATTGACTCAAACCTAACAGTGGGTCTGCGCCTTGTCAATGGTGCCGGGATACATCCCGGATACAGGATGAGTCACAGGCGTGACGGCGGGCCGGCAGGCAGGTAAGATAGCGCCACGAACAAACCGGCCGGCTGCCGCGATTCTGGATACCGGCCCAGTGCATTGGCAGAAGGATTGTCACGATGAAGATACATGCCCTTGATCTCCACTTCCAGGATGTGAGCCATGCAATTGCCGCCTATCTGGTAGAGGGGCCGGAGGGGTATCTGCTCATCGAGACAGGGCCGATGAGCACACTGCGGGCGCTGCAGGAACGGCTCGCAGAACACGGTCTATCGCCGGCGGACATTCACGATATCGCGGTCACGCACATTCATCTGGACCATGCGGGGGCCGCCGGTTGGTGGGCGCAACAGGGGGCGCGGATCTACGTTCACCAGGCCGGGGCGGCGCACCTCGTCGACCCGCGCCGCCTGTGGCAAAGTGCCAGCCGCATTTACGGCGATTCGATGGAGCCGCTGTGGGGGAGCGTCCTGCCTGCGCCGGCGGAGCAGGTGATCACCGTCCATGACGGCGAGCAGATTGAGGCCGGCGGGTTAAGCCTGATCGCGATTGATACGCCCGGGCACGCCGGGCACCACCATACGTACCGGCTGGGCGACGTCGCCTTCACTGGCGATGCCACGGGCGTGCGTATCGCCGGCAGCGATTGGGTTTCGCTGCCTGCCCCTCCGCCGGAATTCAACCGTGAGTTGTGGTGGGAGACGCTCAATCGCCTGGAAGCGGAAGGCTTCAGCGCGCTGTATCCGACGCATTTCGGCCGGGTGGAGGATGTTGACTACCAGTTCGCCGAGATACGCAGCATCCTGGAAGATGCCAGCACCTTCGTCCGTGCGCGCATGGAAGAAGGGATGGAGCGGGATGATCTAATTAACGCCTACACCGGCTGGAACCGTGAACGGGCGCTCGGCAGGGGGATGGAGCCGGAGGATTTTGCCCGCTACGAGGCGGCGAACCCGTTGTTTATGTCCGTCGACGGCCTGATGCGCTACTGGCTCAAGCAGGCTGAGGCTGCGTCCGGCAGCGCCTGATGCCTGTGGCCCTCAGGCGGGGTTGTCGCCTAGCCCGCGGATAGCATTGCGCCAGGTGCTCAGTTTCACCCATGCGCGCGTTGTCCAGAAGCGCCAGGGCTCGTCCAGCCAATCATTGACCAGATTGCGTGAACAGCGTGGGCAGATCTCCCGCTGGAGCAGGCCGACAATGAAGCGCGGCAGCGGGTCACTGGGGATAAGCTCCACCTCGACACGGCGGCCGCACTGGTGGACCATTGTCTTCGATTGTGCAGACATGACTCAGACCTCTTCGACGACTAGACCTCTTCTCTAGGAACGTAACGCGCCAAGCGGTCGTCCTTACCTGGTCACGTAATAAACACTCGGTCAATCCGCTAGAGGGACAAGCGCGGACCCGCTTGAAACCTCTTCTCGCTATAGATCAGCGAAGATCTCGTGGATATTGCCATCCGGATCGGCAAAAAAGGCGGCACGCTGGTTCCAGGGCATGTTGGCCGGTTCTTTAATGCCCGTCGCTCCGCGCGCCACCAGTTCTTCATAGGTCTTATCCACGGCCTCAGCATCCGGAAGGGGAAAAGCAAGCTCGAAGCGCTGCCCGCTCGCCGGAAACGTGAAGGAGTCATGCCCGGTCGCCTCATGCATCACTTCGCGGGCACAAATGGAGAAACGCACCCCTTCACTCTGAAACTCGACGTAGCTGTGCATGGCCTGGGCCACGACGAAGCCGAGCACGTCGCGATAGAAGCGAACCAGCCGCGGCACATCGCCGGTCAGAATGGTAATGAGAGCTATCCGTGGATCCATCTACCTCTCCAAGGCCGGGCGCGCTGGAACAGCGTCCGAAGCCGATGGGGCACATAGTAACATGTCTGAAACTCGATCTCAACCAGGAAAGCAAAGATAGGCCGACAGACCACGGCCTTCCTGTGGCGACATGGAGGGTACCCTGCTGTCGTTGACGTTTAGCCGCGTATCCCTCGTCTCCAGAGCAGGGCAATGCCGCCGGCAATCAGGAACAGGGGCCACCACTTACCCAGCATCTCCAGGGCAGTAAGGGCAGCGCCGCCATAACTGACGGCTGCCCCAACGAGGGCGAAGATCGCGGCGACAAATAACGCCCACAAATGGCGCTCGCCGCGGCTGAAGATGATCGACAGCACCGGGATCAGAACCCAGCCAGCGGCAAACGCGAGCATGAAGATGCCGCCTTCATCTTGCCCGCCCACGCCAGCGTACGGGCCGACGATCAACAGGGTGCCCAGGCCCAGCCCGGCAAGGATCCCGCCGGGGATGAAAAAGCCGGATTGCCGGGTGGCGATGCCGGCGATGATGAAGACGAGACTCATCAGGGGAAGCACCATCAGTCCCAGGGTTTCCCCGAAATCTACAAACTGGCCGATGAGGGCGAGAACCCCGATGATGATCAGGATCAGCCCGCCAACGGTTGCTCCGGCTCTCTTTTCTGGTTGTGCCTTGCTGCTTTCATCCATGCTCGTGGCCCTCCGTGACCGGCAAGAACAGCTCTATATCAGAACCAGTGTAGCAAGTCCCGCGGTGCCTGTAACCAGTCAAAAGTCGGATGTTTGAAGGGATTTTACCTGTCTCCTATAGACAGCGGGGCACATCGGATCTAGGATGAAAGCATGACTTTCGAACTACCACTCTTCCCACTCCAGACGGTGCTCTTTCCGGGCATGCCGCTGGCGCTGCACATTTTTGAGCCGCGCTACCGGCAGATGGTGGGGGAATGCCTGCGGGAGCGCCAGCCGTTCGGTGTGGTGCTGATTCGCGAGGGAGACGAGGTTGGTGATGTCCTGGTCGAGCCGTTTCCGATTGGCTGTACCGCGGAGATTGCCCAGATGCAGCCGCTGGAAGATGGGCGGATGCAGCTCCTGGTGATCGGGCGGGAGCGTTTTCGTATCCTGCAACTACACCACGACCAGCCTTACCTGACCGGCACCGTCGAGGATTTCCCGCTGCAGGATGGTGGGCCTGAAAATCACGCTGCCGTGGCTGCCCTACGGCCGTGGGTAGAGGAGTATCTGTTGTTGCTGAGCGAGGCCGGCGAGCTGGAATTTGATGCGACGCGTCTGCCCAGCGAGCCAGAAATGCTGGCCTATCTCGCCGCTACCGTGCTGCAGGTGCCGGTGCTGGAGAAACAGGCGCTTCTGGCGGAACCGGCGGCGACGAACCTACTGAACGACATGCGCGGCATTTACCGCCGCGAGCTCCCCCTCCTGCGCGCGATGCTCCAGTTTCGCGAAGAAGTCCCGGCCGGCCCAGAGCCGTTTTCGCTTAACTGATCTGCCGGCCCAGCGCCGCCAGCCCTTCAAGCTCTGTCTGAGGCAGCGGCACTGGCTCGCCCAACCCCCGCGCTAGATAATAGGTGTAGGCGACGGCTTCCATGCGCTCCAGGGCGATCAGTGCCTGTTGCAGAGTTCTGGCAACCGAGATCGTGCCGTGGTGGCTCAGCAGGATATTGTCGTGCGTACGGATCAGCTCGCGGATGCTGGTGGCCAGAGCGGGGGTCAGCGGGCGAGCGTAAGGCGCGGTGGGGACGCGGCCGAGTAGGACCATCACTTCCGGCATGTAATCCGTTGGGAAAGGCAGCTCGACAATCGTCAGCGCCGTGGTGTAGGGTGGGTGGGCATGGAGCACGGCGCCGATGTCCGGGCGCTGGCGGTAGGCTTCGAGGTGGAGAGCAAGCTCGCCTGTGGGGCGGCGCCCTGCCTTCCCGGCAACGAGGCACCCTTCTGCGTCGACGATCACGAGATCGTCAGGCGACATGCTCATCTTGTACAGGCCGCTCGGCGTGACCAGGAAGCGGTCCGGGGCTAAGCGTACGGAGATATTGCCATCACTTGAGCGGGCCAGACCCTGGCTCGTGATAATCCGCGTGATGCGGATGATTTCCTCGCGTAGATCTTGCTCGTCCATCTTCTATCGTTGCCCTATCTATTGTGGGAAAACGGCAGATGCCTCTCCCCAGGCATCTGCCGCTGCTTCAGTTTACAGCCCGTAGATCTCGCCGAACTTATGGCGGAGATAGTTCACATATGGCTCGATGGTTAGCGGCCCGCCGGTAATGCGTTCTACGAGCTCGTCAGCGGTGAATTTGCTGCCGTGCTGGTAAATATTGTTGCGGAGCCAGCTATGCAAGGTGCCAAACTCGCCGCGGGCGATTTCCGATTCGATCTCGGGATGGGCGGCCAGCGCTTTGTCGTAGAAGAGAGCGCCCATGACGTTGCCCAGGGTATAACCCTGGAAGGCGCCGCCTACCGCTCCGCTAAACCAGTGTACGTCTTGCAGGACGCCATCGCGATCGCTGGGCGCGCGCACGCCGAGATCGGATTCGTAGCGGGCATGCCACGCCTCGGGCAGGTCAGCGACGGCCAGATCGCCTTCGAGGAGTTGGGTTTCCAGGTCAAAGCGGATCATGACGTGCAAGTTATAGGTGACCTCGTCGGCGTCGACGCGGATGAGAGAGCGCTGCACGTGATTGACGGCGCGATAGAAGTTGTCCAGGGATACGTCGTCGAGCTGGCCCGGGAACTGTGCCTGTAGCTGCGGGTAGAAGTGTTCCCAGAAGGGGCGGCTGCGGCCGACGAGGTTCTCCCAAAGGCGCGACTGGCTCTCGTGGACGCCGGAGCTGGCGCCGCTGGCGAGGTGCGATCCTTCGTAGGCCGGGTTGATCCCTTGCTCGTACATGGCATGGCCTGCTTCGTGCAGCGTACTGAAGAGGCCGTCGCCGATGTCGTTTTCGTTAAAGCGGGTGGTGATCCGCACGTCACCCAGCGAGAACTTGGTCATGAAGGGATGGTGGGTCTTGTCCTGGCGACCGCGGTTGAAGTCGTAGCCGTAGCGGCGGATAACCATCTCACCGAACTCTTTCTGGGCCGCCTCGGGATAGGTGCGGTAGAGACAACTGGCGTCCACCGGCTCCTGGGCGGCAATCTGCTCGACAAGGGGAACGAGCTGCTCGCGCAACTCGGCGAAGAGCGGGCGCACGGTCTCTACGGACATACCGTAGTCGGAGAAATCGATGAGGGGATCGGCGATATTGGCGTAGCCGGGGAAGAAATCGGCGAGCTGCCGGCTCATGTCAACTGTCTTCTCTAGATAGCTGCGCACCGCGGCGAAATCACTGCCCGGTCTCGCCTCGGCCCAGGTGCTGTAGGAGGCGGCACCGTGCGCGTAGAACTCGGCAAGGAAGGCGGGCGGGACTTTGAGTGCCCGCTCATACTCGCGCCGTGTCACGCGCAGCAGGCTTGCTTCGTCGGAGTCGTAAGGGAGCTGTCCGCCCCAGGGCTCGAGATCGTCGAGGAGCCGGCCGATGCCGGCGTCGGTGAACTTCTCTTGAGCCAGTTGGGCGACAATCGCGATCTGGCGCCCGCGGGCCGGGGCGCCGCCTGGGGGCATATAGGTGGCCTGGTCCCAGTGTAAGAGAGCAGCAACGTGCTGGAGGTCACTTACCTCCTGCAGCTTCTGCTTCAGTTCGTTTAACTTCGCTTCCATGTCTGCTCCTTCTTAGAGGATCTGCCGACCAGATTGTAGCATGGGGCCACCGGGTTGCCAGCAGCGATGACCCAGGCGGGAACAAAAAAGGGGCGAGCGACACACGCGCTCGCCCCGGCCGGCTCTGGCGGCAATAAAGGCAACTCATTCAGTCAGGCCCTGCAATGTCACTTCGCCAACGCCCGACTCCACACGCAACGAGAGGGTGGCATCGCTCTGGCCGTAAGCGGCATTGGTGTAGACATTGCCATCCTTGGCGAGGCCGGATGCGTTGACGCTGCCCAACCCTTGCTGCACTTCAACACGCACGCCGACGTCAGCGGGCAGAATGAGGAGGGTGCTGCCGACGCCGCCGCGGATGTGTGCGGTGAGATCTTCTGCCCATGTGCCCGTTGCCAGGTTGACCTCAAGCTCGCCGACGCCGCCTTGCACGTCGAGATCGCGAAGGTTGCCGCCCGCGAGCAACGTGGTTTCGCCCGCGCCTGTTTCCAGGGACAAGCGGCGTACGTTGAGGTCGGCAAGGTTCAAGCGATTTTCGCCGGCGCCAAGCCGCACGGTCATCTCCAGGGGTAAGGCGTCGCTGAAGCGCAAATCCCAGCGATTGGTGACGTTGCGATCTGAAAAGCCGAGGCCGGCTTCGACATTGGGTTGCTGGACGCGAAGATCGCCGGTGGTCCCGGTGACCGTGTAGGCGATCTCCGGGCGCCACTCCGCGACATTAAATGTGAAGGTGCCCTCCATCAGGTCACGGGCGCCGCTGCTGACGTTCAGCTCCCCGGCACCGATCTGGACCGTGACACGCGCCTCGCGTGCATCCTGCCGCTCGACGACTTCGCTGATCTCCTGCATCTCGCCGGTGGTGACAGCCATGAGCTGGCAGGCGGAAAGGGCCGTAGCCAGCAATAACAAGGGAACGACGAATAGCATCCTGGACATTGTCGATTTCTACTCCTTAGGGCGAGCCACATTATTTGTCTCCTGACGCGCCAGCCCACATGATATCGTAGCACACTTGCCGGGGCGTTGTTAATTCCGGCGGGGTCAGGCAGCGTGCCCGAGCCGTCTATTGGGAGGGGGCGATCATCGAGCTGCCTGCTCGGGTGCGCGAGCCGGCGTGAGGCTATACGGCACATCCGGCCAGAGGTTGCATGGTAGCGCAGGTGCGTCTCCGGCGCGTTGTTGCGGCAGCTCCGCCTCGCCCGTATTATCGTCGGCGCACCAAAGGAGAATCGACCTTATGGACCAAACTACGATGCGAACCTTGCGCTGGCCGGCGACGGCACTCACCCTGCTGGTCGCCGTCGTCGTGCTGGTGGGGACGTTCAGCCGGGCGCAGCGGGCGCGGGCCCAGGGTGTGACCCTGGAGAATTTCGTCGTCACTGGCCAACTCGTCGACGCCCAGGAGCAGCCAGTTCCGGGCGCCGAGGTTGCGGCTTACGCCCCGGGCGAGGAAGCGCCGCTGGCGACAATCGAGAGCCAGGACGACGGCGGCTGGTCGCTCGTGCTGGACGACCTGCCGCCACAGGAGCTGATCATTGTCGTG
>JAVVFG010000048.1:0-16944 GCA_032260445.1 Anaerolineae bacterium
CGGTCGAGGGCGGCTGCCAGCCGTTGTAGAATCGCCGTCGCCTGGGCCAGGCTGAGAGGCCCGCTGCGCTGAAGTCGCTCGCTGAGCGAGCCCCCGTCCATGTAACGCAGCACCAGATAGGGAGATCCGCCTTCTTCGCCAAAGTCGTAGACGGGAACGATTGCCGGATGTTCCAGAGCGGCAATTGTCTGCGCCTCGCGCTCGAATCTCGCACGAAACATGGGGTCGTTTTGAACTGACGGGGGAAGAACCTTAATGGCTACGTGGCGGCGGAAGCGAGGATCGAAAGCCAGGTAGACGGTAGCCATACCGCCCTGACCCAGCTCGCGTTCGATTTCGTAGCGGCCGATCGTAGAAGCTGCCATGTCCGGAGTTCACTTACGGCCCTTGACATCGACGACAACCGCGCCAATGTTGTCCCGCCCACCAGCAGCATTGGCGGCTTCAATTAGCTTCGTCACAGTCTCTGCCGGCGCTTCCTCAAGTGTGAGAAATCGAGTGAGTGTTTCTGTCCCGTGCACCATCTCCCACAAGCCATCACTACACAGGAGAAAGCGGTCGCCAGCTTCTACCGACAGGACCCAGGTGTCAACAGCTACACGCTCGCCGTTGCCGAGGGAACGGGTAATGACATTGCGGCGGGGATGGGTGTAAACGGCTTCGGGCTCAATCTGGCCCTGGCGCACGAGGCTGGCGATATAGGAATGATCGTCGGTGATCTGGACGAGCGTGCCATTGCGGCAGACATACGTGCGGCTGTCTCCAACATTGGCGACCGCGGCAAGCCCATCGGCGATGAGCAGGCCGGTGAGTGTGGTGCCGAGATTGCCGGCGTGGGCCGGGTTCTCCTGAGCGTAGCTGAAGATGCGGCGATTCGCCTCGGCAACGGCGGCCTCCAACCGCCGCGCCAGCTGAACCGCTGCCTCTTCCTCGCTGGCGGGGGCGGCAGCGCCCATAATTGTTGCCTCGGTCTCGGGCTGTTCCAGCAGCCAGGCCAGCTGCTCATGCAGCGTCTCGACGGCGAGCTGGCTGGCAATCTCCCCCGCCTGGTGGCCGCCCATGCCGTCGGCAACCACGAAAAGACCGGTTGTACTCGCGTTCTGCGGCGGACGCAGCACGGCAAGCACCGAGTCCTGGTTCAGGCGGTGAGCCTGGCCCGGGTCGGAACGGGCATCTGCAGTTAAGGTCAGTTGGGTCATGGTCGATAGCTGGCCCTTATCTAGGCCGGTGCGTCTGCCAGAATTATACTGCCGGCGTAGACGCGCGCCGAGGTTATTCGGCCGAGTAGCCTTCGCCGTAAGCCTGGCGCGCCACTTCGCGCGCGCGTGCCTCTCTTGCCCGTTGCTCCGCGCTATCCACCCGAGCCCTAACGATAAAATCGCGCACCTCCTCGGGTGAATCGGTGACCAATATGAGGTCAAGATCTTCGGCAGCGATTTTTCCTCCGGCGAGCATGGTCCCACGCAACCAGTCCAGCAATCCTTTCCAATAGTTAGAGTCGAAGAGCACCACCGGAAAGTTGTCGATCTTGCCGGTCTGGATCAGGGTAAGGGCCTCGAAGAGCTCGTCCATCGTACCGAAGCCGCCGGGGAAGATGATGAAAGCCTGGGAGTATTTGACAAACATCGTCTTGCGCACGAAGAAATAGTGGTGGTCGATGGGAATATCCACGAAACGGTTGCTGCCTTGTTCGAACGGCAGCTCGATGTTCAGGCCAATCGACGGTGCGCCGGCGAGTCTGGCCCCCCGGTTCCCGGCTTCCATGATGCCAGGTCCACCCCCAGTGATGATGGCAAAGCCAGCCTCTCCTAACAAGCGTGCCACCTCGACAGCCTGCTGATACTGCGGATTGTCGGGTCTTGCACGGGCGGAGCCGAAAATCGACACTGCCTCGCCAGTATCGGCGAGCGTCTCGAACCCTTCGACGAATTCGCCCATGATGCGAAAGACGCGCCACGTGTCCGTATCGGTGAACGAGCGCGACTCCTCTTTGCTAAGCAGCTTGGCGTCCTGTGTTGGTTTGCCCGGGGGCGGTGTCGGGCCCCGCGTCGGCAGTTCGTTGCCCGGGATTGTTTCTTTGTTGCTCATCCTTTACTCCTTGGTGGATGCAATAAGCGACGATCAAGAGTGGCGTTTCATGACCACGAGCGTTACGTCATCAAATTGCGGCGTATCGCCGGCGAAATCGCTGATGGCAGCAGTGATAGCGCGCACAATGCCGGCGGCGTCATGATCCTGAGCTGTTGCCGCGGCCATGCGCAGCCGCTCCAGTCCGAATTCGTCATAGTCCTCGTTCGTTGCCTCTGTCACCCCGTCAGTATAGAAGATGACTGTATCGCCAGGTTCCAGAATTAGCTCGCGCTGTTCGATCTTCACCCGGTCCAGAACACCGAGGGCGATTCCGTCGCCCCGCAGAAGAAGTGTTTCGCCCGAACGCCGCATGACGAGCGGCGGATTATGACCGGCATTCGCGTAACTGAGCCGGGCTTTGTGCGGTTCCCAGTTTGCGTAAAACGCCGTCACGAACAGGTCGGAGGTCGTATCGTTCCAGATGATGCTGTTGGCTCGCTCGAGGGTTGTGCCTGGGTCGCGCCGGTTGAAGGCAATCGTGCGCAACACGGTGCGGCTGAGGGCCATGAACAACGCCGCGGGCACACCTTTGTCGGCGACGTCAGCGACGACGATACCCCACCTGTCAGGTGCCAGCTCCAGAAAGTCGTAAAAATCACCGCTCACCTGCCGCGCCGCCTGCCAGAAACTGGCGACGCTGCAACCGGGAATCGCAGGACTGCCGGGCGGGATAAAACTGGCCTGGATCTGGCGAGCGACGTCCAGCTCCTGTTCGAGCCGGCTCCGTTCTGCCGCCTCACGGTACAATTGGTCGTTCACCACGGCAATCGCCGCCTGCTGGGCGATACCCGTGAGGATGTTGAGGCGCCGCCCGATCAGAGGGCGCTTGCTGGTCGATGGGCCGACAACCAGGGCACCGACGAGCCGGTTTCTCGCATAAAGAGGCAAGGCGTGGGCCGTGCGTGTGTTGAGGAGATCGGACAGCCACGCGGGCAAGGTCACACGGTAGACGACAGCGCTGGGGGTCAATGGATGGTGGCGCTCGAGCTCGAGTTGCGGCAGCTCGGCCGGCGTGATTTCGAACGATTCCAGCAAACCCTGACCCATCTCGTCCAGCCCGTAGCTCGGCCCTGCGTGGAAGACGTCGTTCTCCTCATCCCACGTGAGGATGAGGCACGACTCAACGCCGACGAGCATGGGAATGAAGCGGACGATGGTGTTCAGGATCTCGTTGAGGTCGATGAGGCTGTTCACCGCCTCAGCGACCTGCAACAGCGCGGTGTTTACCCACGCTTCTTCTTGCTGCGCCAGGTGGAGCTGCTCACTCTCAATTGCCTGCGCGGTCTGGTTGGCAATGCTGCGGAGCAGTTCGTCCTGGCGAGTGAGCGTCTCCTCTCCAATGAAGCCCCTCAGGACGACATCAGGCTTGGCCGGCTCGTCGACGACCATCACGCCGAGGATATGGCCTTTGGCAATGAGCGGGTAGAGGAGCAGGCGACAGCTCTCGGCGTAGCCGCGCAACCAGGGTGGGAGCCGCTCCGTGTTCAGCCGCACCATACCGACGTGCACAGCGTCCAACGGGGGCCAGGCTCCAATGGGCAGCCCACTGTTCAGGAACGTCTCGGCTTGTTCGTCCGCCAACCCGTAGACGGCGGCGCCCTCGTACTGCTGCAGATCCTCGTTCCACAAGAGGACGGCGCAGTGATCCACGCCGACGAGCATTGGCGTTAGCCGCGTCACCGCCGCCAGCAGCTCCTCCATATTGCCGCTCTGGCGGATGGCATCGGCCACCTGCAGCTGCGCCGTCGTGACCCAGGCCTGCTCCCTTTGTGCGGCCATTTGCTGCGTCTTGTGAATGGCAATGGCGACCTGGGCCGCCAGCGCTTCGAGAACGGTCTGCTCGCCGGCATGAAAGACACCCGCTTCCGGACTCTGCACGTCAAGCACGCCGAGCAGCCGGTCATCGACGATGAGCGGGACGACGATCTCGGCACGCGTCGCAGCTTCAGGCCCGCCCTCGAGCATGTGCACGAAGCGTTCATCCTCAAGCGTGTAGTTCGAGACAATCGTCTGCCTCGTGGAGACCGCCGTGCCAATAAGACCAAGCCCGGCCGGGAGATGCGCCTGTCCTGGCTCAACCGTTTCAATGCTGCTGGCGAGGATAACCACGTCTCCAGTCTGGCTATCAATGCCGAAGATGCTGACGGGATGAAAGCCAAAAATGTCGACGGTTAACTGGACGACCTCGCTGAACAGCTCATCCAGCTCCTGGATGGCATTCACCTTCTGTGCGATCTGGCCCACGAGCTCGAGCTGCGCCGCGCGTGTCCGTTCTTGTTCGAACAGGCGTGCGTTAGCGATCCCGGCAGCTGCCTGGTTGGCAAGTATCGTCAGGCGGCGCAAATCGTCGTTAGAGAAATGTTCCGGCTCGCTGCTCTGCGCGGCAATCACGCCAAGTGTTTCGTCCCCGCTCACCAACGGGACGAAGAGACCGGAGCGAGGTGGGTTATCGCTGATGTAGCGGGGGCGAGCCGGCAGTGCATCGAGCTCCCGTTCAAAGTCGTGAATGAGCAGGGGCTCGCGCCGTGTGCGCACCCAGCCAATGAGGCCGCCGTCATCACCGAGGTCAAAGGTCTGCGGCAGGCGCCGCTCTCCATCGACACACCAATAAATGATCTGGTAGTAGCTGTTGCGAAAGAGCCCGATCTGGAATGTACGGGTATCGATGACCTTCGCGGCTTCCGCAGCAATGAGCTCGCAGAGATCCTCAAGTTGCTGCTGCGAGGCGACGATAGCGCGTCCCGCTTCGCGTAGCGCTTCCATCTCGTTAACGCGGCGCACCATCTCTGCCTGCCGCAGCCGGTAGCGGCGGCGGACGAGGAGAAGCAGGAGCCCGGCGAGGAGTAGCGCCCCAAGCAGGAGCCCAATGACCAGATACGGCATCGGGTCCTGGCCGTCAAGTTGGAGGAAGGTCCCCGGCGCCAGTAGCATGGCTAGCAAGGTGACACTGAGTTGAGGATTAGGAAACAACGTTGCGCCCGTGACCGGCGCGGCACAACGTCAGGCAGCTTCTCGCCACGCAGCTGCTGCCTCGCGTTGCGTCGGATAGATGCTGAATACTTTGTCAAAACCGACCATCGAGAATACTTCGTTCACGCGTGCGCGGAGGCCGCACAGATAGACGTCACCGCCCTGTTGCCGCGCCTTTCGCCAGGCGGCGACCAGACAGCGCAGCCCACCACTGTTGATGTAAGTTGCTTCCGAGAGATCGACGATGAGCCGGTCATGACCGGCACTGAGCAGCTCGTTTAAGGTTTCTTCAAGCGCTGGCGTAGCATTCTGGTCGAGGCGTCCATTGACAGTGACGAGCCAGAGACTACCGGGCAGCGACTGTTGCCGAATCGTCATGAGTCCTCGTTTTGCGAACGGTGCTTGACCATCGTGAGTATGTTTCCCTTGCCATGCAAATAGGAAAAGGTGACGTCGTCCATGAGGCGGCGCATAAAGAAGATGCCAAGACCGCCAACCCGCAATTCTTCGACCTCGTCTAGATCGGGTGGAACGGGCGGATCTGGAACGTCAGAGGGATCGAAGCGAGGGCCATGATCGCGAATGATGACGGTAAACTTGTCGGCACTCAGCTTCCAGCTAACCTCGATCTCACCGATCCCCTCACCTTCATAAGTATGTTCGATGATATTGGTACACGCTTCGTCACAGGCGAGCTCCACGTGGAAAATCGTGTCGTCGTCAAAGCCGGCCTGGCGTGCGCCTTCGCCGACGAACGCGCACAGGCGCCTGATCTGGTCGTAACGGCCGGGTACGGAGAGGCTTTTCTGAGCGCCCATGAGTCAGGACAATAGGACCCCTACCGGTAGGTAGAGCCCTACCTGCTGGTAGGGGGTAGGTCCGCTCGTCTCAGAAGCTGCCGACGGCAGCGGTGACGTCGTCGTAACTTTCAAACAAGGAGTCGAGCCCGGCAAGACCCAATACTTCCCGAACGCGCTCCGAAGGGGCTGCAATACGCACGTCGCCGCCTTTCTTCTTGCTCGCGCGCAGCGCCGAAACGAGGGAACGCAGCCCAGAACTACTCATGTAGTTCACGTCCGAAAGATCCAGTACGAGATTGTGGCGCCCTTCGTCGAGCCGGCTCTGCAAGACCTCGTCCAATTCCGTGCTGGTGCTGCTGTCGACACGGCCGCTGATCGCCAGCAAGTCCACTCGTTTCATCGGGGTGATTGAGATTTCCATATTCACGCCTCCACTTGACGTTCTTCTATCCGCGCGATTATATCATAAAATAGGAGAGACCATAACCAAGACGTCGTGAGCGTTTCTGCATTCTTCTCCAGCAGGTCCGCTTGCACAGGAGTCGCTGATGGCTGCCAACCTGGCAGAACAAGTGAAAGGCAAAGCGCGCGAACTGGGTTTCAGTATGGCTGGCATTGTCACCGCGCAGCGGGGGCGTAGGCTCGACGCCTACCTCGATTGGGTTGCGCAGGAATACCACGGCCAGATGGGCTACATGGCTCGGCCGGATCGCCTGGCACGGCGCCAGGACTTGAACGTGATTCTGCCCGGCGTCCGGTCGCTGATCTCGGTCGGTCTCGACTACGCGACTCTGGCGCCACCGCCACACATTGCAGAGGATCCCAGCCGGGGGCGTATGTCGAACTACGCCTGGGGCGCTGACTACCACGACGTGATGACCCCACGGCTGCAAGAGCTGGCGGCGTGGCTCGCAGCACAGGCGGGCGGCGAGGTGCACAGCCGCGTCTACGTCGACACGGGCGCCATTCTCGAACGGGACCATGCCGCCGCGGCGGGGTTGGGCTTCGTCGGCAAGAACACGATGCTCATCGGGCCGCGCCGTGGCTCCTGGTTCTTTCTCGGCGAGCTCTTGACGACGCTGCCGTTGGAGCCAGATCCCGCCCCGGCGGCAATGCCCGGCTGCGGTACCTGCCGTCGCTGCCTCGATGCCTGCCCGACGGCTGCCTTCCCGCGCCCCTACGTGCTTGATGCCCGCCGCTGCATCAGTTATCTGACGATCGAGCTCAAGGGATGGATCCCGCGCGAGCTACGCCCGCTCATGGGTAACTGGGTTTACGGTTGCGACGTTTGCCAGGTCGTCTGTCCCTTCAACCGCTTTGCCCGCCCGAGCCCCGAGCCCGCGTTCTATCCCGAAAGCTGGGACGCGGTGCTGCCGCCGCTGGCCGAGCTCCTCCGGCTCGACGACGACACTTTCAACGCCCGCTACGCCGGCAGCCCGCTCAAACGCATCAAGCGGGAACGCCTGGTGCGCAACGCCTGCGTCGCCGCCGGCAATTGGGGCAGCCCACAGGCGCTCCCTGCTCTGCTGCCCCTACTCGCCGATGCCTCGCCCCTGGTGCGCGGGCACGCGGCCTGGGCGATTGGTCAGATCGGAACGGAGAACGGCAGAGGAGCGCTTGCTCAGGCGCTGGCACGCGAGACAGACGAGCATGTACGCGGGGAACTGGTGCTCGCCCTCAATGGAGAAAGCGGGGACGGCGGTTAGCCGTCCCCGCACAGAGAGTTAGCGCGTCAAGAAGGGGCGCCCCGCCGTGGCGGTCAGCATCCAGGTGTGCGCGTCGGAGCGAGCATCGCCTGTAGTGGCAAAGAGCGTGCCGCCGAAGAAGTAAGTCTGCGGGATGCCCAGGCGCACCTGCGGCATCGTCCACTCAGCCTCGCAGTCGGTATCCCCGCCGCAACTCACCTGCCGCGGAATTGCCAGCGGATCCGCTTCGCCGCTGACGGCGATGACGTCTTCGAAGAACGTGTTCCTCGAAACGGTGTCGATGGTGAAATTGAGCGGGAAATTCGCCTCATAATCGAAGACAGACACATAGACAGTCCCGCCACCAAGTGAAGAAGGAACCGGCACGAGGGGGATGGTGACGTCTTCGCTGGTGAAATGCTGCAGCGGCATGCGGCCCAGCGCAAAGATCTGGACGCCGCCTGTGTCAACAGATAGAGGATGGTTCGCAATCATGAGATTGCGGAAATTGACGTTTTCAGGCAGCGACGCGGCGACGGCTGGTGGTCCTGCCCACAAATCCCAGACGTTTTTGGCTGAGCCTCCGGTCGCTTCAACCTCCAGATAGATATAGCGCGAACCGTCGACGATGGGAATCGGGTCGAGCACCACTTCGAAGCCCGGCGGCGTGTACCACTTGAGATCGGTCAGTTGTGGATTGTTGCCGGTGTAGCTGGCGATGTTTACTTCTTCCGCTTCCTGGTCCAGATAGTAAAGCCGGTAAACCGTCGTCGTGTTTCCGCTGGCACTGTCGGGGATGGGCGCGCAGTCAGCGCTATAATTCTCGTCGACACGCACAAACCACAGCGGGTTCTGGATCGTTCGCTCAAGCGTGGTGGTGTCCTCGATACGGAAGACACATTGTTGGCCCAGCCCACCGCCGCTGATGCTCTGCGTGCCGCAATTCTTCGTTTCTCCGGCGAGGTGATACGTTGTCGAATACCACTGCGAGTAGTCGATGGCCGCCCCGTCCGTCTGGTTGTAGTTGCCACTGTCGGGATCAAACAGCTGCACGGTCAGCCGGTTGGTCATAGTGTACGTGGCAACCGGCACTCTGATCCGGTAGCGAATGGTTTCGTTGAAGTGCGCCGGATCGGTGTTCGGCTGGCTGGCATTCAGGCCGAACTTCGAGGAGATCGGGTCGCCCTGAACGGTGCACGAGTCCGGTCCCATGATAAACTGCGCTGCTTTGCGCATCTGGCCCCGTTCGTAGAAGGTTGGCGTGAATACTTCGGCCTGGGCCATGTAGACGGCGGTCGCCGATCTGGTGACATCGACGTTAGTAAAGCCCAGGATGCGCAGGAAGAAGGTTTCGACCGGCCACGTCACCGTGATACTGTACTGCGGGAAACCCTGTAGCGTGAGTGTGCTTGTGCTGACGAACGTCATTCCTGGGGTCGCCCAGCCGTTAGCATCGAGGAACTGTTGCGCGCGCGCGTCCGCCTCGGTGAGGGTCAGTGCTGCCGGTTTCATTTCGATCACGCCGGCAAGCGCCGCAGCGTCTACCGCCGAGCTAAACTGCGAGCTGCGGGCAAACATGAAACCCACATCGACTGCAATCCCGACGAACGCGAGAATGCCGACGATAAGGAAGATAAACAGGGCAAGCGTCTGCCCGGTGTCTGATTGCGGGCGAACGACTCGGTTACGCCTTTGTTGAAGATGCTGGTCCATAAACGCTTTCCCTCACAAAAGGAGAGGAGGGCTGGGTATCCGAGCGCTCCTGTCTCTTCCTACCTGTGTTCGTATTGGAGCGGCCTGCCTGTCATTCCCAGCGACACGCATCAGCCCAGTTCAAGAACTCGAAGATGATCCACTTATCATTTGCCCTACGCTCGCCAAACTTGTACGCGAGCATGTTGACCTTCACGAAACCGGCCACCCGGTAGACGGCGTTGCTACCGCTGAGCGTATATTCGTCATAGACTATTAGTGTGGCCGGCACCTCGTCGCTGAAATAGTTGGCGATGAGCGGTGCTACGGAGTGGATATTGCCCGTTGAATTCTCGACCCACTCGCCAATCTCGAGAAAACCATTGCCGTCGCCAGAGACCTCTCCAGGCGCGTAGGAATCGAAATGGGGGATAGTATTTGTGTCGGCACGGCTTCCAGGATACGCCTGGATGAAGTTGCCCGGCGGGGGCCAGAGGCTGGCTGCCAGTGCAGGTTCGCTCGTGGCACCGTCCCAGCTAAACCAGCCGAACCCGCCCGCCGTATCGAGGTTGTTGCTATCACGTGCGCGGTAAATATAGCCGGGCTGCGCGTCCCTGAGTGGTACCCCAGGTACGTTGTTGACAAACGTATCACTGTCCACCGTCTGTGGGCACACCCCATTCTCAGGGTCGCCGAGGACCCGATTGATATACGTCAGTCCCGAGGGGTACTCAATCTCTCTTTCCTCCGGAAAGATCTGCGTGTCGCCGACCGGATCTTCTGGGTAGTTCGCCGCCGGATTGCGGCAGACGGGATCCCCGGTCGGCCAGTTCGAAGGATACATCGAAAACTGGTTCACACGGACGCCGATGGGGACCAGAGGACAGCCGACGAACTCGGCGGGTTCATCCACGCGCATCACCGTCAGCCCGCGGATCCGGGTGAAGGGGCCCAGGTTAAACGCGTCGAGTCCCAAGAGCGAATGGCGATCGTGGTAGGCCACTGTCGCTACCAGCTCGAGTCCCTCTGCCGGCACCGTCTCCGTGTCGTTAAGCGCCTCGATGATGTCGTGCTGGATGACCGCCTCGGCTGCGTCCCAGGCAGATTGGCTGAAGGTCTGCTCGACGCCCCAGGCATGATAGGAATCCCACTCGCCGCCGGTCGCGCCGTCAAAGTCGGCGTTCTCGCCCAGACGCGCCTTGACGGTATAGATATCCCAGCGGACGGGATCCAGATCCAGCGTCTCGGTCACGTTATTGCGCGCTACCTGGGCCACCTGTGCCGGCCATCCACTCGGGGGATCGACGATTAGCCAGTCCTCCTCGTGCACGTTGGCGGCGGCAAAGCCTGTCGCTACCCGCGAGGCGGTGGTGACGCGATTCTGCGTGACGAGGAGATTGCTGACCTCGACGGCACCGGCCAACAAGAGGATGATGATCGGCAGAAACAGGGCCGTTTCCGTCATGCTCTGCCCGTAACGCCCGTACCGCTGTAACAAACTGATGAATCTTCGGATCATGATATCCTCCACATGATTCCGGCCGTGTCGCGAACAGAATCTCTACACGCCAGTCGCCAGATAACCGTCTTTCGCATTAAAGTCCCGCCGCATAAGCTCGCCAGTGTCCCAATCAATTAAGGTCGCCGTCCAGGTCGCGCTGCCGTCAAGCGACAGGCTGAGAACCATGGAAACATTGCTACGCTCGTCCAGGAACAGCTCGCCCCCAGCACTGTCGAGGAAGGACTCGACAATCGCATCGCTGTCAACTTGCCATTCGGACGGCGGTTGCAGTGCCAACTGCGCCGTCGTCGGGCCCGAATCAACCACCTGCACCTTACCGCTTTGCACGGTGATCTGGGCCGTCTCACCACGCTCAGCCGAATAGAAGACGAAGACCCAGCTCGCCAGCTGCCGGTTGAAAGTGCCTTCCGGCCAGTCGCCGCGTGCGCGCACGAGGCGTGCGTCGCCTGCCCATTCCACGGCGACTGGTTCCGCCAGGGCATAAGCCCCGCGCGCGGTGCCCGCCGCCTGAGCACTGTGTGCCGCGTCCACGGACCTGCTGCCGGTGCCGGCACGCCGCGTGGAGAGTACCTGCCAGGCAACGGCCACGAGGGCGACGTTGACAGCCAGCATGAGCATCAGGATGAAAAAACGAAAACGATTACGCCGCACTTAAGTGAACTCCATCTGTTGCCAGGGACTAGCGACTACTGATCAGGGGCAGGAGCACGCGATTCTCCTGGCTGCCCCAATAAATGTCGTGAACGTTGTTATCAAGCGTGACCCTATCCACGGCAATGGCAAGGTTGCCGTTGTTGCAGGCCAGCGTGGGATCGATATAGCGGGTGCCGAGCGCGGTAACCGGCGAAAGGCTCTGCCACGCATCGCTGCTCGACGCAGCCCATATCTGTTCACTCGTCTGTCCAGGAGGCGCCCCATGGTAATAGAGGTGGACATCTCCGCCACAGACAGTGAGTGCGGTTGTCAGGTACGTGGGATAACTGGTATTGACGCTAACGCCGCGGTCCGAATTAATCGTGACGAGCGGCGTCCAGTTGCCGGAGGAGTAGCGACGATAATGAGCGTAGTGGATAAAGCGCTCATCTTCAAATGCATAGCTCGCAAAGGCAAGATGAAGAGCGTTACCGGAGGCCATAAGAGCTGGACGCACCGCGGTGGTTCGGTCTGCGGAGATGTTGAGAGCCGTGGTCCAGTTGTAGCCTGTCCCTTGAGCAGTCCCCTTGGCGTAATATAGCTCGTAACGTGAGGGCGGCGGGTCTAACGTCGCTTTTCCCCAAACGACGTGCACGCTGCCGTCATCGGTCGCTGCCACGGCAGGAGAATAGGTGTCGTCAGCAGCCGGAGTCAGCGGATCTGGACTGCTCCAGTTTGCACCGCCGTCGGCAGAGAAGGTATAGAAAACGGTTTGTGAGTTTACCCCCTGTGCCCACACAACGTGAATCACGCCGTTCGCTCCAATGGCGATCGCGGGTGGATCAACCAGCGTCTCCGAGACGGTGGAAAGTTTTCGTGCCGTTGTGGGCCAACCGCTTCTCGCTGCGTAGTAGACATCTTCTCTTTCCAGCCAGACAGCATGAGCCATGCTCGCGTTGTCGAACGCAAACGTGACGTAGCGCTGGCTGGTTCCCCCGCTGTAGATTGGCTGGGCATTGCTCCAACTGCGGTTGGCACGATTGTAGACGCTGTAATACGGCTTCTGAATTCCCTGGCTTACGTCGAGAGCCTTGTTAAAGCTAAGCATCAGCTGCCCATTAGGAGCCTGCCGCAGGGTTGGCCTCGGCGCGAAGTCGCTAACGGCGTTTGTGGAGGCAACGAGCTGGAACGTTTCCCAGAAAACAGTGCTGGTCGCAATCGGGCTAGCTTCCTCCGCGTGGGCCGGCGCCTGTAGTTGTGCGAGGGCAAACAGCAGGATCCCCGCAAGAAGCAGGTAATGCGGAAGCTGCTGCGTCGTTCGTGGGAACTTGTTTCCGCGACCGGCGAGCTGTCGTGGCTGCAACATTTATCTCCCCCTCCCTAAGGCCCTGTACAGCCTTCAGGCGCCAGCTGCAGGAACAAGTTCTGCGTGGTTGTCCGCCCGCTGACCACGCTTACACCCGCCACCGAAGCCCAGTAATCATGGTAGATCCCTGGGTTCGAAGGATCTTCAATGCGGATGCAGGCCGTCATCGCATAACTGCCCGGATCGAGGCTGGCAAAGAAGTAGGTGCCGTCGAAACTGGAATAGGCCGTACCGGCTTCGGAGCCATCATCCTCATCGTAGAGCCAGATGGCCACGTTAGCTTGTGGATTGCCGGCTTCGTTGCGCACCCGACCAACGATACTACCAGGGTTCACGGGCGTCGCCGTTGGCGTTGGCGTCGGGTCTTGACCGCCACCTTCGACCACCTCGACCGACAACGGCAAGGAGATGTTGTCTGTTTCGCGCCGTTCCTGGATGGCGCCGGTTGGTCCTGGATCGGAGTCGACGACGCCGTAGATAGCGTTTGTGCCGCCGCTCAGACCATCCTCTAGGGTGAAGGTGACGGTCTTCGATGCCCCGATCTGCAGGCCACTGACGGCAACGATCGCGTTGCGCTGCGCTTCAGGTAGATGCGTGGTCGCGTCCGTCGGTGGCGGATTGGGATTCGCATAGAGGCCGACAAAGAACTGGCTGACGGCGGCGAGATTACCAATGTTGCGCACATCGGCGCGGATCGTGACCGGTTCCCCTTCATGAATCGTCCCTGTTGGGCTCACGATCTCCGGCCGGTCGATGACCAGATTTGGCGCTGGGCACGGAATGGTGAAGACCACAGACGCTTCTCGGCCCTGCACGTCAACCGCTCTGATGGTATACGAGCGATCCGTGGTCGCCGAGGATGGTACAGTATACTGGTAGGTCCAATCCACTCCACCGCGCATGGGTAGCGTGGCGAAGGCCGTCCCGTCCCAGCTAAGTGTGACAGCCTGGTTCCGCTTCCAGTTGTAGCCCTCCAGGTTTATCTGCGTGCCGATCTCACCGCACAGTGGGCTGCCGATCATGAACTGATCGCCAGCTTCGACCACCGTTGCCGCGCTGGTCGAGTTGTTGCCCAGATTCGGGTCAAACTCGCCGCCGGTCACCGTCGCGCGGTTGATCAGCGTCCCTTCCGCAAGTGATACAACGCGCAACGTAATTGTCGCCACGGCATCGACGCTCATCCGCCCTAAAGCACAGATGACTGGATTCGTGCTGGCGTCGCAATAGCCCTGCGAAGGTGTAGCCGAGACCACCGTCATGCTGCTGGGTAGGGTGTCGCGTACTGTCACACCCGTCGCGGCCGAAGGGCCGTTGTTGCGTACCGTGATCAGGTAGTCAAACTCTACGCCCTGTTCGACTGGTGAAGGGCTTGTCTTGCTGATCGCCAGATCTGTCTCCGCGAGGACTGACGTGGCAACAGAAAAGGTATTGTCTACCGGGTTGCGGTCGTCCTCACTACTGCGCGCAGTCGCCGTGTTGACGATCGTAGCGCTTTCCGCTGGCCTGACGACGAGCGTGACTACTAGCGGTGCATCCGCCGGTGCGAGCGTGCCCAAGCTGCAGTTGACGACGATGCCGCGGAGCTGGCACGCGCCTGCGGGCGTCGCGGAGCGGAACTCAACGCTCGTCGGCAGAATGTTGTCGAGAACGACGTTCGTTGCTGTCCCCAGGCCGACGTTGTCGATCGTGATGTTGTACGTCAGGTCCGCGCCGACGTAGACAGGATCCGGCCGGTCGACGATCGTCACCTGCAGGTCGGGCAGCCAGACCACTTCAGTAGGCCACGAGCTGGTGTTGTTTTCCGGTGCTCCGTCCGATGGTGACGCGGCGCTGACGCTAGCATCGTTTCTGATCGCGCCGGGCGTTTCGGGTGCAGTGACGTTCAAGGTGAAAGTCGTCTCGTTCAGCGCGGGGAGCTCGGCGATATAGCAAGATACGGTCCTGTCACTTGGCTGCCAATCACAGCCAGGCGCTGAGCCAAACGAAACCCCGTCAGGAAGCTCGTCGATGACCGTGACGCCGGCTGCGTCTACCAGGCTGTCGTTGGCAACCCGTAGCTGGTAGGCGAAGGGCTCACCTGCCTGGACGATTTCTGGACCGGACTTGACCACTAGCACGTCGGTCTCCTCCGGGTCACTTTCCAGAATCGTTACGACCGGCGGATCAGACGTATTATTGGCGAGATTCGGGTCTTGCTCGAAGAGCGTAACCGTAGCTGTGTTGGAGACCGTTCCTTCCTCCTCTCCGGCTAGGACGGTGATCACGAAGGTGACCTCCGCCTCTGGCTGCAGCAGGCCGACGTGGCAGGTCACTTCGTTGCCACTTGCTTGGCACCCGGACCCGGCGGTGGGAACAAACGAAACGCCGCCAGGCAACTCATCACTCACCTCCACACCGGTTGCCTCAAGCTCAAGGCTGCGATTTCTGACAACGACCGTGTAATCGAAGGTGGAGCCGGTCAACGCGCGTGGCGGGCCAGATTTGGTCACTTCCACATCTGGCGGCGGGGGTGGCGGCGGCGGTGGTGGGGGTGGTGGCAGATTCGGTGCCAGGGTATCCCCGCTCGTCCCGCTGACCTGGGCCATCTGCTCGTTGTTCATCACCACCTGTCCGGTGACACGGACGACCTCAGCGATCGGCCGGACCAGCGGGGTAATCATATTGGCTTCGTAGAGGACGCGAACCAGCACCGCCGCTCCGGGGTCACCAACGCCTTCAATCCAGCCACTGCTCCCATCGGTTGCCGGCGTGAGGACTTCGATGAGGTAGGCATTGGGCTCACGCAGCCTGGCATCGCCCTCAGGATTAACCGGCAGGCCGGCGAGCGCCTCCTCGGCGACGCGGCGCACCGATTCCACCCGCGGATCGCCGCACGGTGGATCTTCGAGCAGACAGTCTGTCTCAAACTGGCCGGTAATTGCATAACGCCCCGCCGCCCTGGCCGCGTTCTGCACGGTCAGGTTCGCCTGGAAAAGCCTCGCGGACTCAATCAAGACAAAGATGATGAACAGCAGAACGACGATTACCAGCGCGAACTCGACGAGTGCCTGTCCGTGTCCGCTTCGAAACGCGCGCGTTTTCATAGAATTACCTACTGCATGAAAGAATGAATTACTCCGAAGGCGCTAAACTGGATTATAGCATGGGGCCCTGATCAAATAAGTAGGCTAACTGTCCTATAGATCAGGAGGTAAGTGGCCGCTCAGAACGGGAA
This sequence comes from Anaerolineae bacterium, assembly GCA_032260445.1. Taxonomy (GTDB): domain Bacteria; phylum Chloroflexota; class Anaerolineae; order Promineifilales; family Promineifilaceae; genus JAAYYY01. The sequence continues at coordinate 16,013 of JAVVFG010000048.1, forward strand.
ACAAGGGGGTGGGAGGCGATTCTGCGGCTCGTTCGGTTAGGGAGCGCCGTCTCAAAACAGCGGTTGCGCCCGACGCCACGACTCGGGTACTATTGCCTCGCATTTATCCGGTATCCGGACGCCGTGCCGCCTATCTGGCCGCTCGCGCGCCGGGCGCACGTCAGCTGTTTTTCGCTGCAGACAAGACGAGAGGGATTCGTGACCAAATGGCATCCTGCCTTTAAATGGCGTGAAGTCGCGCGGCTGTTGCTAACCTCGCGCGCCATGGATGAAATGGAAGAGGGCAGCCTCTACCCCAGCGGGCACGTGCCCTACCAGTTTTCCGCGCGTGGCCACGAGCTGGGACAGATCCTCTTGAGCCAGCTTCTCACTCACCCTGGCGACGCCGCCAGTGTCTATTACCGCTCCCGGCCGTTCATGCTCGGCACCGGCCTGACGGTGGAAGAGGCGTTCGCCGCCGGTATGGGGCGCGCGGGAAGCTCCAGTGAAGGGCGCGACGTCGGCGTCGTCTTTAACCTGCCGCGGCGCGCAGGCGCAACGGTGCTGCCGATGGCCGGCGACGTTGGCTCGCAGTTCACGCCCGCTGCCGGCTGGGCGCAGGCGCTGTGTTACCGCCGGCACGAGCTCGGCGAGGAGGCGCTGGAAGGGAGTATCGCCGTCGTCTTCGGCGGCGACGGCGCCGTCGCGACCAATGGCTTCTGGTCGGCTTTGACGATCGCCACAACCTTGCAATTACCCCTGCTGTTTGTCGTCGAAGACAACGATTATGCGATTAGCGTGCAAAAGTGGTTGCAGACGCCGGGTGGCGATATCGCCCGCAACCTAGCTTGCTTTACTAATCTCACTATCTGGGATGGGAGCGGCACCGAGCCGGCGGAGACGGCGCCGCTGGTGGCCGAAGCTGTGGAGTCGGTACGCCAGTGGCAAGGGCC
>JAVVFG010000049.1:0-16886 GCA_032260445.1 Anaerolineae bacterium
CTTTGGCGAAGAAGGCGGATCTCCCTATCTGGTGCTGCGTTACATGGACGGGGGTTCCCTCAGCGAGCGACTTCAGCGCAGCGGGCCTCTCAGCCTGGCCCAGGCGACCGCGATTCTACAACGGCTGGCAGCCGCCCTCGACCGCGCGCACGAGCGGGGTATCGTCCATCGTGATTTGAAACCCGACAACGTACTTTTTGATAGGGCCGGTGCTGCCTACCTTACCGATTTCGGCATTGTCAAGCTGGCGACAGAGGCGACCACGGGCATCACCGGCGACTTCATCGTCGGCACACCTGCTTTCATGAGCCCGGAACAGGCACGGGGACAGGCTCATCTTGATCGGCGTAGCGACGTCTATGCGCTCGGAGCCCTGCTCTTCACCATGCTGACAGGCCGCCCCCCTTTCGAGGCCGACACAGCGGTCGGCTACGCCGTCAAACATGTCACAGAACCTGTGCCCAGCCTGCTGCGCCAGCGTCCAGAGCTTCCCGCTGCGCTTGAGCACGTGCTACGGCGAGCCTTGGCGAAGAATCCGGCCAACCGTTACGCCACTGCTGGGGAGCTTGCCGCAGCGGTCGTCGCTGCGCAACAGTCGCAACCGGCACCAGCATCCGCTCCGATGCCGGAACCAGGCAGCTCGCGCTGGGTTCTGCCGGCGGTTGGTGCTGCCGTTGCTCTATTGCTCCTCTGCGCCGGCGGGGCCCTGATGCTCGCCGGCCGGGGTCCATTTGCCGCCGCGCAACCAGGTGAAGATGTGAAAGTTGCCGTCCCGACGAGCGTGTCCGGTGCTGCGGCGGCGGGTACAACGCGAGCGGCAACGCCCTCTGGGGCAACGGCGACAGTGTCTCCCCCGCCGTCGTCCCCGACAACGGCAGCGCCGTTGCTGGCGCTGCCCGTGACGGCCGACAATGCTGGCCAGATGGCGCAGGTCGCGCAGTTCGGTCGCGGCAGTCTCAATGCCATTGCGCTACTAGCGGACGGGCAACGGCTGGCGACCGGGGGTGGAAGCGGCGTATGGCTCTTTGACCTCGAAAGCGGCGAGCCGCATCGCCACCTTGACGGTCATACGCGAGTGGTCCGCGCGCTGGCTGCCACCGCCGACGGCCAGCACCTGGCGTCTGGCGCCGGCGACGGTCGTATCATCCTCTGGGATCTCGGCTCTGGAGAGGTCCAGCGCCGGCTGGAGGGCCACGAAGACTGGGTGCGGGCGCTCGATTGGTCGCCCGACAATACGGTACTTGCCTCCGGCAGTAGTGACCAAACGGTACGCCTGTGGGAGCGGTCGAGCGGCAGGCAGACGCAGCTTCTTGACGGCCCGCGAGCGTCGGTGCGCGCCGTCGCGTGGTCGGCCGACGGCGCCCGGCTCGCCGCAAGTGATAACAGTGGCGTCGTCCACATCTGGGATGCGAGCAGCGGGACGAGGCTCCAGCGCCTGGAAGCGCATCGCGGCATTGCTTTCTCCGTCTCCTGGGCGCCGAACCGGCCCTTGCTCGCCTCGTCCGGCGCCGATGGTGTTGTGCGCATATGGGACGGCGAGCGTGGCCTCGAACTACAGGCGCTGCGTGGCCACCAGGGGCTCGTCCTCGACGTTGTGTGGTCACCTGATGGCGCAAGACTCGCCTCCACCGGGCAGGACGGCAGCGTCCGCGTCTGGGAAGTAGCCACAGGCAACGAGCTGCGGCGGCTCGAAGGGCACAGCGGAATGGTGCTCGCCGGGTTGTGGAGCGAGGCCGGCCGGCGGCTGATTTCCGCGGGCGAGGATGGGACCGTCCGCCTCTGGGATGTTGCCACCGGGCAAGAGACAGCAGTTTATTCCTGGCACACGGCCCCGGCGAATAGCGTCAGCTGGTCACCAGGCGGCGAGATGATAGCCGCCGGCAGTAGCGACCAGACTGTCCAGTTGTGGGATATTGCCAGGCGTGAGGTCGTCGAGACACTGCACGGACCGTCAGTCTGGGTAAGCAGGGTTGGCTGGGCACCTGACGGCGCCACCATCGCGGCTGCTGACTTTAACGGTTGGCTGTGGTGGTGGCCACCAGGCGGCGGACAAGTCCGCGCGCAGGCACGCCATGGGGCCATCGTCAATGACCTTGCCTGGTCGCCAGATAGCAGGTGGCTGGCAACAGCCGGCAACGACGGTGCGATCCGGCTCTGGGATGCCGTCGGCACTGCTGTAGCCACGCTGGCCCACGACGAACCGCTCAGTGCCGTTGCCTGGTCAGCTGATGGCAGGCAGCTAGCCGCCGCTGCCGCCAGTGGGCCCATCACTCTCTGGGATGTCGTCTCGCGCGAGTCTTACGCGTCCATAAAGACGGAATCTGGGGTACTGGCGCTTGCGTGGTCTCCAGACGGCCAGCTGCTGGCAGGCGGCGAAGAAAGTGGGATCGTCGTCCTCTGGCAAGTCGCGGATCAGACTGCCATTGCCACCCTGACGGGCCACACCGGGCAGGTGGAGGCGCTCGCGTGGAACGCAGACGGGAGCCTGCTTGCCTCGGCCGGTTTCGATGGTAGTGTGCGCCTGTGGGATGTTCGTGATGCTTCGTCATCTGCCGTACTTCAGGGTCACCGTTATGGCGTATGGGATGTAAGGTGGTCGCCGGACAGCTCCTTGCTCGTCTCCGCTGGCGGCGATGGAACCGTTCGCCTCTGGGGAGTCAGCGCGGCAGCCGGAGCCACCGAAGAATGAGCCGCCGGCTACTGTGGCTTCTCGTGTTCGCCCTTCTCGCCGCCTGTGTCGAGATGCCCGCCGTCCCTGCTACCCCGGCAGCGAGGCCTGCGCATGCGGCTCTGGCGCCAAGCCCAACAGTAGCTCGCACGGCAGGAGCCGTGGCGCCGGGAGCAACGGCAGAAATGGCGAGGGAACAGGGCGGCGCATCGCAGACGCCGGCACCCACGACAACGCCAACCCCGCTTCCGCCCCTGCCCAGCGGGGAGCTCCGGTGTGGTATCCGTCTCCCCATCCGCGCTCCGGATACCCTACCCGAGACCACGCAGCTGCCGGTGGTTGGTTCGGTCACACTCGAGGCCATACCGGAAGCGGCACGGCCCGCCGTCCTGCATATGTTGGACGAGCCTGGCAACGTTGGCCTGGTTGCCTACGAGCTAGGACGCGAGGAAGAAGGCGTGTACCTCAACCCGGACCACCCCTTTCCGCTCGCTTCTGTCGTCAAGCTCGTCCACCTCATCACCTACGCGGAGGCGGTTCAGAACGGCGAGCTCGATCCGGAACAGCCGATTCTTCTCGACGAGCTGGACCGCTTTTACCTTGCAAACTCTGATCTGCGCGCACACCCGGACGCCCTCGCCGATCTCCGTGCTGAAGGGCGTGTGTATGGTGATCCGCCGGCGGTTCGCCTCGCCGACGTGCCGCGGATGATGATGCAGTACAGCTCTAACGCGGCGACCGACTATCTACATGTGCTGCTGGGCCAGGAACGGCTGGAAGCGACCATCCTTGCATTGGGCATGTCCAGCCACACAGCGCCCTGCCCTTTCCTGGGTCAGTTTCTGCTGATGACAGAAGGCCACGCCGCAGCGCTCGACTATTTCGAGAATCCGGAGCGTTACGCTGCCGATGTGATGGCCGCGACACTGGCCTATAGCGGCGGCGACGCAGCCGGCACTTCCCGCGCCTGGCGCGGGCGGGCGCAGCGACCGGAGATCGAGACCCAGGCCGTTTACAGCGAGCTGTTCAATTCCCGCGCCAGTGCCGGCGATTACGCTCGCCTCATGGGCATGATTGCCGAAAACCAGTTTGGGCCATGGGAGCAGAATGTTCGCATCCGCAGCTATCTGGAGTGGCCCACGGCCTTTTCTGCCAACCAGCAAACGCTGGCCTGGCTGGGCTACAAGGGCGGTTCACTACCCGGCGTGCTAACCGCCGCGTACTATGCGCAGCCATGGGATCGGGCGCGCCCGGTGGTCGTTGCCCTTTTCTTCCACGACTTGCCGGCGACGACCTACCGGCAGTGGCGCCGCACGTTACCCAACGACGAGTTGGCGCGCTGGCTGCTCTACGAGCGCGACGCTATCAGTACCCTGCACGCTATCTTGTCGGGCGGCGCCTACTCCCGTTAGCGGCTCTCCTCCCACGCTGTAATAGCGTCCAGCGCTTCCTTCTCCTCTGCGCTGAGCGCGACGCCGGCGCCCTTCATCGTGTCTTCCAGCTGCGAAATGCTATTCGCCCCGATGATCGCCGAATCGACGGCGGGATTCGCCAGCACCCACGCTATCGCTGTCTGGGCGACCGTGGCGCCATACGCTTGGCCGATCTCTTCTAGCTTATCGACCGCATCAAATCCCTGCTCATTCATATAGCGCCGCTGGACCGTGTCAGCGCGATCGCTCTCCGGTAGTGGTGCATCGCGACGGTACTTTCCCGTCAGGAACCCGCCACCTAGCGGGCTGTAGGGAATGACGCCGATGCCCTGGTCTAGGCATAACGGCTGCAGCTCGCGCTCGAATTCGGCGCGGTGCATCAAGTTGTAGTGTGGCTGGAGGCTCTCAAAGCGCACCAGGTTTCTGACGTCGCTGATCCACAGTGCTTTCGCCAACCGCCACGCGGGATAGTTCGAGACGCCGACATAGCGAACCTTGCCCTGGTGCACCAGATCGTCGAGTGCCCGTAACGTCTCCTCTTGCGGCGTTTCCCGGTCGAACGCGTGCAGCTGATAGAGATCGATGTAATCGGTCTGCAGTCGGCGAAGGCTATTCTCGACGGCGTTCATAATGTGATGGCGCGACAGGCCCTGATCATTAATGTCATCGCTCATCTTGCCGCGAACTTTGGTGGCAATGATCAGATCCTCGCGGCGAACACCGGTCTCCTGCAGCCAGTTCCCGATAATTGTCTCGGCAACGCCACCGGGGTTGCCTTCTACCCAACGCGAGTAAACGTCAGCCGTATCCAGGAAATTACAGCCGAGCTCCACTGCCCGGGAGATGATCTCGTGCGCCTCAGGCTCGTCCGTGCTCCATCCGAACTGCATCGTTCCGAGGCAGATCGTCGATACTTTCAGGCCAGTGCGGCCGAGTTGCCGGTATTCCATATTTCCTCCTATTCCATTGTTGGTATTGTTGGGCCGGTTGGCCCGCTTTGTGAGACAAAGTCAGGGTGCTGGTGTCGCAGCAGGCTCGACCGCATCGCCAGCCACACTCTCGGCGGTCGCCGCCGGTACCACGTCCATCCCCGCCCCCGAGGCCTGGTCGGCCGGATCAAAATCGGTTTCTTCTTCCGCTTCTTCATCCTCGACGGCTTCATCGAGCGCCGCCTCATCGGCTGCCTCACCGCTCTCATCCTCTTCTTCGGCGAGACGATCGCCGAGATAGGGCGCTTCGAAGTTAAAGTAGTTGTAGGCAGCACGCGATATCTCGCGCAGGATTGGAAAACTGAAGTCAGACTGCAGCCAGCTACCCGGATAATGCAGGTACTCGACAATGACGTAATCACCACCAGGGGTTAGCACAATCCCGGCATCGCCGTGTGTGTCCAGAATCCACCCGTGCTTGTGACTCACGAGCACGTCGTCGGGGACACCGAAGCGGATGAGATTGCCTTCCTCATTGAGCACCATTAAGTCAATGATGTACTGGCACTCTTCGGGCGTGTAGTCGCCGGGATAAACCGCCATCAGTGTGCCTCCGCCATTGAAGGCGCAGTGATAAATCATGGCGAGCAGCGCACCCATCTCTTCGGCAGTCGTCTGCCGTGTTGGGTCAGGCGCTGTAGGCAAGTCCGGTCGTGAATTGGCAGGTGTTTCGTAGGTCGTGCGGCGGTAGGCAGGGATGTTCAATGGATCGTATGGTATGGCCATGAACGTGTTCTCCAGGCCTAACTGCCACATTGACTCCGTCATGATATCGGCGCCAGTATAGGCATTTTCTTCTCCGGCAATGAGATACAAGAGAAGGTTGGCCCCATAGTTGCTGGAGCGCACGGCTGTATCGTAGAAAATCTGCTGCTGGTAATCTGTAAGCGGCAACGTGATGTGGCGGAACGCCTCTACAAAAATCGGAATCTTGAGGATGCTCATGCCGGACAGCGCAAGGTCGCTGTTAATCCGGATCTCCTCGCCAGTCTGCAGATCCATGATGAAGATGCTGGCAATCCCATCAAAGGAAGCTACTTTGCTCCGGATCACCGTTTCTAGCAATTCAAAATTCAGGGTAGGCGCTTCTTGATCTTCGATGACAAGATGCGCGATGCGGTCCACCGGCCGGTAGAGCGCCTCTTCGACGAGCGGCAGACTCGCCTCGATATCCGTCACATAGCCCGGCCGTCCCTCTTCGAACACGGCCGTTTCCGACAAGATCTGGGGTAGCTGCGGCGGGTCGTCGAGGAAGCCGGCTATTGTCTCCAGCATCTCCTCCAGCAGCGCCCGGTCGTAACCGGCCTGCAATGGCACCCGGATAGGGCGCCAACTGAATCCTGTCAGGTCGGTCGCAAAGCCCAGCCAATAATTGCGATTGGTGTAAGCTTCCTGCGCGCTACCCACCATTTTGTCGACCTCAAGGTTGAAACCAACATCAACCGGATCCAGCTCGATTCGCTCCTCGTGGTGGTAGATAGCCACCGGACTCAGGTAATGCTCGTGCAGTAGCTCCCGAGCTTCTTCGGCTGTTAACCCGCCCACCTCCAGACCGGCAATCGTCGTGTCAAAGGGGAAGCCCGCGCGCGACTGGTGATACCCGAACAGCCGGTACAGCAGAAAGAGCGCGCTGCCCAACACCAGTAGCGTCAGCACGAGTCCGCGAATGCGCTTCGCCAGCGAGGGTCTGCGGGTCAATTGATCCTCGAGCTTCCCAGATAGGGGCTGTCAAAATTGAAGTAATTGTAGGTGGCACGCGAAATGTCGGCCATCAGCGGCGAGCTCTGATCCCACGGAAGCCAGTCTGGCTGGTGAAAGATTTCTACCAGAACGTAATCGCCTCCCGGCGAAAAGACAATGCCGGCGTCAGCATGGGTGTCCCCCGACCAACCATGGCGATGGGCGACCGGCGTTTCAGAGGGCACGCCCTGCTCGATCAGGCTGCCGATCCGGTTCCGCTGCATGAGCTCGACGATCTGCTGGCATTCAGCCTGTACTAGTTCGGCCGGGTGCGCCGCGCGCAACGCGCCGCCCCCCGTCTCTGCGCAGTAATAGAGCATCGCCAGCAGGGTGCCGATATCCTCGGCGGTCGTCTGGATTGCCGGATCGGGGCTGGTTTCCATTTCCGGGCTGTTGTTGGCCGGGGTATCATAGGTCACTGCACCACGCTCCGGCTGCCCGTACGGCGTGGCGATGAAACTGTTCTTCAACCCGAGCCGCCACAGAGACTCTGTCGTCAATTGCGCCCCACGGTGCGGGTTTTCTTGTCCCGCGATCATGTTCAGCAGCGCGATCGCCCCATCTGGCTCGGTCGTCGTCAGCGTCTCAGTGATCACCCGCAGCTGCGCCGGAGTCGGCTCGTTATCCAGGAAACGATACGCTTCGATCACGATCGGCAGCTTGAGGAGGTCGATCCCAGACATCGCCTGCCCCGCCTTAATGCGTACCTCTTCGCCTGTTCCCAGGTCGAGGATGAAGATACTCGTGACACCCTGGAAGCGTGCATTCTGCAGGTGATTCACCAGCAGGTTACCCAGAAGGGCGATCTCGGGGCGATTCGCCTCGCTGGCCCGCAGGGTCAGGTGAGCTTCTCGGCGCGTCGGCCGGTACAACGCGGCAATGACTTCATCCATACTCGCCGTAACGTCCGTACGCACGCCAGGCTCACCATATTGGAAACTAAGCGTGGCCGGAACTGGCTGCGGGCGCTGCGCGGGGTTGTCAAAGCTGGTGGCAATAGTTTCGAGGGTACGCTGGAGCGTCGCCGGATTGTGTGTGGCGCGCAGCTCCACCATCTCCACCTCGATCGGCCTTTGCCACAAAAATCCCCAGAATCCGGCCCAGAAATCCTGCTGATCGCGTTGGAAATCTGCCTGGTTCAGCATCGTCTCGAGATCGAGCTTGAAGTCTGCATCATCGGACGGGTCGATGGAGATCGTCTGCTCGCCATGATACAGAACCACTTCTGCATCGAGGTAGCGACTGGTCAAGAGCGAGCCCGCCTCTTCGCGTGTGAGCCCTCCCACGTCGACACCGGCGACGGTCAGCCCGGCCGGAAGATACTGGCGGAACGTGCCATACTGGTAGATCTTGTAGAGGAGGAAGATCGCGCTGGCGACAATGACTGTCATCACCAGCCACTGTCCCATTCCTGGCGTCGAGCGGCTGTTCATCGGTATTCCAGCATCCCCAGGTCCGCCAAGCGGTAAGCCTCCTCGATGGCCTGTGTCGTCACCGCAAGCAACGGGCCGGGCAACGTATCACGTAAGAACCAATCGGCCCCCAGGATTTCCTTGCTGATCCTCAGCGGAGCTGGATCGATCTGCCCGGCATAAACCAGCACGACGTGGTGCGGATCGGGCTTGGTGGCCGTTAACAGGAGCGGGCCAAGCCGTGCCGTTTGCCCCGTCTCTTCCGCCAGTTCGCGCAGCAGACAGGCTTCTGGCTCTTCGCCTCGAGCGAGCCAGCCACCTGGGAGACCCCACGGCACAAAAGGGTGAAAAACGTGTTTCAGTAGCAGCACACGGCCGGCAGGATCGAAGCCGACCAGGTTGACGCCGATTCGATGGCGGGGCACCAGTAGATACAGGCCGAATCGCAGACCCTGGCGCATTGGCGCCAGCCGCATCAACCGTGCCAGCCACTTCTTCCCGGCCGTTCCTCTTCCGTTCAAACAACATCTCCCGTCGCTCCGTTGCGGCCCCTCTGGCCGCCGCCGCAGAGCTCCTCAAGCCGGACAGTATAACATAGCTCCGATCCGCCAACTAGACGGCTTCAGATCGTTCTTATGTTGCCGTGCCCCGCAACTGACAATCGCGCATCCGCGTATAGGGAAACAGATTGAACCGACGAAGGAGAGACAGTGATGGAACCACGACTGATGCGAAGCACGGATGAACGTATGATCGCCGGCGTGTGCGGTGGTCTGGCGATATACCTGGGCGTCGATCCCGTGTTGGTACGCCTTGCCTTTCTGCTGCTGATTCCTGCAGGGGGAATTGGCGTGCCGCTCTACATCATCCTGTCGATTGTCATGCCAAGCGAGAGCGACGTCGAGCTGTCACAGTCAGAGATTGTCGAGAAGAACATCAATGAGTTTGGCGACACGGTCACCTCGAGTGTGGAGCGCGCGCGCCAGCACCCCGATGGCCCGCGTATCGCCGCCTTCCTGCTGATTCTCATGGGCATTTACTTCTTACTGGAGAATCTAGGATTCTTCAGCGGTAGTCTCTTCTGGCCCATGGCGCTCATCTTGCTCGGCGTGTTCCTACTCGTTCGCCGTAATCGCTAAAGCCTCGCCGCGACCGCTGTTCCTCAGCGCCGGCCCGCTGCGCCCTCGCCATGGGCTGGCGCTGCACCGGGGAACGGTCCGTTGTTCGGCTGGCGCAGTAGAGGGAGCCGCACCGTGAAGGTCGTGCCCGCCCCGACCTGGCTCGACACGTCAATATCGCCGCCGTGCACGTCGACGATCCAGCGCGCGATTGACAGACCAAGACCGGAACCCCCGTGCGCACGTGTGCGCGCCTTGTCCACACGGTAGAAGCGATCGAAAATGAAGGGGATATCCTCTTCGGCGATCCCGATGCCTGTGTCCCGGACCTTGAGCTGTGCGTACCCCCCGTCCTTCGTCAAATCGATGGATACCTCGCCACCAGCGGGGGTGTACTTCACGGCATTGTCCACAAGGTTCAGGACGAGCTGCTTGAGCCGGTCAGCGTCCCCCAAGACCTGCACTTGGTCCACCTCCTGGAGGTGCACGTTTACCTTGGGATCCAGCGTCTTCACTTGCCGGTAAACGTCGAGCAGGACCGTATCGAGAGCCACCACTTCCTGGGCGATCGGTAGGCTGCCAACATCCGCGCGCGCGAGCAGCAATAGGTCGTTCACCAGACGGGTCATCCGCTCCAGCTCAGCCTCGATATCATTCAGCGAGACGCCGTCGGCACCACCCATCCGCCGCATCAGGTCGACGTTGCCGCGAATCGTGGTGAGCGGCGTCCGTAACTCGTGGGAGACGTCGGCGAGAAACCGCTGCTGGGCGCGGAACAACTCCTCGAGCCGGGAAAGCGTCTGGTTAAGGGCCAGGGTAAGCTGTCCGATCTCATCGTCGCGGCCCGTATCCGGTAGACGGCGGCTCAAATCATCAGCGCGACTGATCTGGCGCGCCAATCGGGCAATTTCCTCTAGGGGCCGGAAGAGCCGCGGGGAGATCAACGTCGCCACAAAACCGGAAGCAGTAGCCGCCGCCAAGCCGAGGAATGCCGCGGCAATGACCAGTTTATTGAACGTTTCGTATTCCTCGATAACCTGTGCGACCTGGAGGTAGCCGACAAGCTGCGATGTATCGTCCCCTTCGACCTGCACCGCAACCGTGAGGACACGGATCGCCTGCTCGTCATAGCTGATGGTGCGGACACCCTCGATGCCCGCGGTCACCGCGCCACTGTCAAGCGGCTGGTTAAAGTCACGCAGATTGTCTGAACGGGCGATAATCTCGCCGTCGGCCGCGATGACGATGACAAACGTATTCGCCCGCCGGAACGTGTTTGCTTCCTGGGTTGGAATGATAAGCGAATAGATATCGCGATTCTGGTAGACCTGGGTCCCCGCCAGGATCAGCTCCGCCGTTTCTTCGAGCCTGTTGTCAATCTCATTCAACAACAGGCTGCGGGGAACCGCGTAGACAACCGCTGTATAAGCTACGAAGGCGATAAGGAAAATCGCAGTGTAGATGGCAGTCAGGCGATCGCGAATCATGTGTAGACGGAGGGTAGGTCGGGCCAGCGCCCAGCCCTACGGTCGAGCCAGCCACGCACGTAGACGCACTGAGCACTCAGCGCACTTAGCCTATCGTCGCTGGCTACCGGATAAGCCGAACAGGCTATTCTTCGCGCAAAACGTAGCCGACACCGCGCACCGTGTGAATCAGGCGCGGCCGATCGTCAGCCTCCGTCTTTTGCCGCAAATAGCGCACATAGACCTCGATGATGTTGCTCTCGCCGCCGAAGTCGTAATTCCACACGCGGTCGAAAATGACCTCGCGCGTCAAGACCTGCCGTGGGTGGCGCATGAATAGTTCGAGTAGCTCATACTCCTTCGCCGTGAGGTCGAAGACGTGATCGCCACGACGCCCGCGTCGCGTGCCGGTATCCAGCTCGAGGTCTGCAAAACGATACACCTGCGGCTGCGCCGGCTGTGCCCGCCGCAGCAAGGCCCGCACACGTGCCAGGAGTTCGTCAAACGAAAACGGCTTGACGAGATAATCGTCCGCCCCCGCATCCAGACCGGCGACGCGATCCTCAATTGCCTCTTTGGCAGTAAGCATCAGGATGGGGACGTCGCTCGCACTGCGAATCCGGCGGCACACTTCAATACCATCCATGCCGGGCAACATCAAATCGAGCAAGACGAGATCAGGCGGATCATCACGCGCTTTTTCCAGGGCTTCCTGGCCGTCAGCCGCCGTTTCGACACGGTAACCCTCGAACGTCAGGCCCCTCTGGAGAAATTGGCGGATTCGTTCTTCATCGTCAACAGCTAGAATTTTCGCAGACATGTCACTTCTCCATAGCAGAACCAGTCTCGCGCGCTCTGTCTCATCCCGTCCTCATCCATCTCACTAGTATAGTCGGCCCATCCATTAGCGCAACAGACCACTGCTTGCCGCGCGCGGCAGGCGAGTAGACAGAGCGCAGAACGCCTGTGCGCGGCGTAGAAAAGGAACGTTTTCTCGTCTGGTGCACTACAGAGGTTGACGCCCTTCTAATGCTCGCTACAATCTCCAGAGCGGTTCGGTGGCTGGAGAACTACCGCGGCGCAGGAAGAGGGAGGAAATCTAAGCGTGAGCCCGCTTTATGAGGCTGGACTCGAAGCGATACGCTGGCTGCAGGAGAATTACCCACAGCTCGATACAGCCCTGGCTGTTGTAAGCCAGTTCGGCCGCTTCGAATTCTTCCTCGCTATCGTTCCCCTTATCTACTGGTGCATCCACAAGCGGTTCGGCAAACACCTCGCTTATCTGCTGGCATTATCTAACCTCACCAATAGTGTCCTCAAGCACGCCTTCCGCCAGCCCCGCCCCTTTTGGCTAGACGAGTCCGTCGGCCTGGCAACCGAAACCTCGTATGGCATTCCCAGTAATCATGTGCAGACGGCAGCGGCCCTTTATCCGTTTCTTGTCTACTGGATGCGGCGCCGGTGGGTCTGGCTAGTTGCCGCCTTCGCGATTCTCCTAATGGCCTTGAGCCGCATCTATCTGGGAGTACACTTTCCACATGACGCTGCCGGCGGCCTGCTCATCGGACTCGTCGTGCTCGGCGGCTATCTGATTTGGCTCCACTTCTTCCAGGACACGTTTCGCAACCGCATTCTCGGCCAACGCTTGCTTGTTGTGCTTGCCGTCCCGCTCGTCTTTGCCCTGATCTATGGCCTGATTCGCCTGCTTACCGGGGCTGCAACGATGAATGTGACCTGGAGTGAGTTCATCCCCGTTGCCGAGCGAACGGCTGTTGACGATGTCACCAGCGGGCTGGCAATGCTGTTGGGAATGGGCATAGGCTTCATCCTGGAAGCCACGCGCATTCATTTTGTCGTCGACGGTTCGCTGCTCAAACGCGCCGCGCGCTATCTTCTCGGCATTGCCGTCACTATCGCCATCTGGCGCGGGCTGGCCCTCATCCTTCCCGAGGATCCATTATGGCTGGCCCTCCCGCTCCGCTTCATTCGCTACTGGCTCGCCAGTATGTGGGTGGCGTACTATGCGCCCGCCGTCTTTATCTGGCTGCGTCTTGCCGAGGCGTCGCCGGAACCGGAAGTGCAGCTGACGATCTCCAACGGCAGCATCATGCGCGGCTAGCTGGACTTGTGCGCGAGCACCAGCAGCCGCTCGGCAGCCTCGTCAAACGGTTCTTCATTGTAATCGCCGTAGAGCGCCTCGAGGCGTAGCCCACTTTGCCGTAGAAGCAGCTCAATCTGGTGGGGGAAATAATAGTGGTAATTTACCTGGGCGACTGAGCGCTCCACGGGACCACCACCGGCTGGGCTGGCATCATAAAGCCAGGTAATCTCTAGCTGTTGTGCGCCGGGGTACAGTTGATTAGACGCCGTGATGACCACCATAGCGCCCGTATCGGGATCAGTCAGGATCTGTTCGAGAGACAGTAGCCTATCGCCAGGTGTCTGCTCCACGACAAAGGGATTGGCAAGGTCGAGAAAGAGACGCCCGCGTGGCTGCAAATGGCGGGCAACGGCGCGCACTGCCGCCGCTGCTGCGGTCGCATCGAGATGCATGAACGTATTGTATGGCACAAGGACCAACGAGAAGTGCTCTTTTGCAAAGGCAAACGTGGTCATGTCGCCGGCGACCAGCCGGGCGCGCTGCCGGACTTCCGCCGGCTCCCCGGCAAGCGCGCGTTGCGCCTGCAGGAGCATGGGCATCGAGTTGTCGAGGCCAGTGACAGGATGCCCGGCGCGCGCGAGCGGTAGCAAGAGCCGGCCTGTGCCGCACCCGAGCTCCAGGACAGAGCCGCGGTTACGTGCGGCAAGAGCGAGCGAGAAACCAACATCCTGCGTCAGCCGGGCGTGGATCAGGTCATAGTAGGGGGCGATCTGGCGGTAGATGTCTCCGCTCATGCGACCAGTATAGCGCAAAACGCCGCTCAGCCCGAAGCATGCCCGGGTGCACTACCGGCCCCGAAACGGGCAAATCCAAAATGCACTGTACAATAGATGGGTGGTACACTGACACCAGCAAAGTGGTCTGATCCACTGAGGAGGCACTATGCGCGTCATCATAACGGGCGGCAGCGGCTTGATTGGCCGCGCGCTCACTGGCAACCTCGCAGCGGATGGGTACGAGGTTATCGTCTTATCGCGGTCACCCGGCCGCGTCAGTGACCTTCCCCAGAATGTGCGCGCGGCCGGCTGGGACAGCCGTAGCGCCGACGGCTGGGCCGAGCTAGCGGATGGTGCTACGGCTATCGTCAATCTGGCGTCTGAAAACCTTGCCGGCGACCATTTTCTCCCCGACCGGTGGACGGCTAATAAGCGCCAAAGGATCCGGCAAAGCCGGCTGGAAGCGGGGCACGCAGTCTTGGACGCCGTGCGCCGCGTGGCAAATAAGCCAGACGTTGTGATTCAGTCGTCGGCGGTCGGTTACTATGGCACCCACGAAAATGGGGAGATTACGGAGGAATATCCGTCCGGGGACGATTTTCTCGCAAGCGTCGCCCGCGATTGGGAAGCTGGCACCGCTCCGGTCGAGGAGCACGGCGTGCGCCGGGCGATCGCACGAATGGGTATGGTCCTCAGTACGGAAGGGGGAAGCTTCCCGCGCCTCCTCCTGCCCTACCGCCTCTTCGTGGGAGGGCCGTACGGTTCTGGGAAACAGTGGTGGTCGTGGATTCATCTCCAGGACACCGTACGCGCGATTCGTTTCCTGATCGAACACCCGGAGGCTCACGGCCCATTCAACGTAGTCGCGCCCGAGCCAGTTCAGAACCAGACGTTCGGCCGAACGCTGGGGAAGGTGCTCAAGAGGCCACACTATCTCCCTGTGCCTGGATTCGCCCTGCGTGGCGTCCTGGGCGAAGTTGCTGATGTCGTCTTGAAGGGCCAGCGCGTTGTACCGAGGCAGCTACAGGAATTGGGCTTCGAGTTCGAGTTTCCGACGCTGGAGGAAGCGTTGCGCGACATTCTCGGGAAGGAATGAGCTGTACCATCTGGTGGATCCGGCGTGACCTGCGCCTCCACGATAATCAGGCCCTCGACGCAGCGCGGCGTGATGGTCAGGTCGTCATCCCACTCTGGATCTTTGATCCGGCTTTAATCAATTCGCCGAACACCGGTAGGAAACGCTTCGCCTTTCTGCGTGAAGGATTATGCGCGCTCGACAAGGAGCTGCGGCTGCGGGGCAGCCGCCTGATCGTCCGCCACGGCGCCCCAGGCGACGTGCTGCAGGTGCTCCTTTTGGAGACAGGCGCTTCCGCTGTTTACGCCAAAGCAGACCATACTCCTTACGCGCGACGCAGGGACAGCGCTATTGCCAGCACGCTGCCGCTGCATCTCTTCGCCGGGACCACTGTCCATCCACCCGGCAGCGTCCTGAAGGCAGACGGCGGACCGTATTCTCTCTTCTCTGCCTTTCGCAGCACGTGGCTCTCTTTGCCGCTTCCCGGCACTGCCTCGCTTATACCTACACCCCACAACCTGCAGAGCCCGCCTGCGGTGATTGGCGACCCTCTCGAGCCTGGTACTGAGGAGAACTCCGCGTCGAGCGAGTTGTTCCCGGCCGGGGAAGCCGCGGCACTGCAGCGCCTGGAGCAATTCGTACAGGGTGGGCTCGCGACTTACGGCGAGCAACGCAACAGGCTTGATCAGCTCGCCACCTCCTGCCTCTCCCCCTATTTGCGCTTCGGTATGCTCTCGCCGCGCCATGCGGTAGTCGCCGCCTTGGAAGCACTCCCCGGCGCCGCGAGCGGCGCGAGGGCCTGGCTTGACGAGTTAATCTGGCGCGACTTCTTCACTCATGTGCTCCACCACTTCCCATACGTTCAGCACCAGAGCTTCCGGGAGAAGTACCGCTCGTTCCGTTGGCGCGACGACGAGATAGGGCTCACCGCCTGGCAGCAGGGACAGACTGGCTATCCTGTCGTTGACGCCGCGATGCGCCAGCTTCAGGAGACCGGCTGGCTGCCGAACCGTGCGCGAATGATCGCCGCTTCCTTTCTGAGCAAACACCTCTTGCTTGACTGGCGTGATGGCGAGCGCTGGTTCCGCCGGCAGCTTCTCGACGGCGACCTCGCGGCAAACAATGGCAACTGGCAGTGGGTTGCCGGGACGGGGACCGACGCAGCGCCCTATTTCCGCATCTTCAACCCCATCACGCAGGGCAAGAAGCACGATCCCGATGGGCAGTACGTGCGCCACTGGGTACCGGAGCTGGCAACGGTCTCCACCAAATTTGTGCACGAGCCGTGGCAAATGCCGCCTGAGGTGCAGCAGGCAGCGGGCTGCATCATCGGCGAGGTTTATCCTTGGCCGATCGTCGACCATCGCATGGCACGCGACCGTGCTCTCGCCTTCTATCGAAGCGATGTTCAATTCGTGGACTAAAAACCGAGCAGTCTGGTGTGATTTCGACACGATCGCTCGTTGACGAGCAAGGAGGATAACCGTGAATGCTGAACCACAGACCAAGCCCTGCCCCGTCTGTAAGGCCCCAATGGAGGGAACGTTGCAGGACTATGTTGTCACTCTTGACGAAGGAGATGACATCACTATGGAAGATGTACCCATGTGGCTCTGCGAGCAGTGCGGTTACAGTGAGATCGAAGAGGAAGTTGCGGCAACCATCGAGGATATGCTGGAGCATATCAGTGAAATGCTGGATGACGCGACCCGCGACGCTGCCGGCGAGTAGGTCGTGGCGCGACACGATAGATCAAAAAGAGCGTCCAGTGCGGACGCTCTTTTTTTAGTCGCTTGCCTAGAGCAAGAAACCGGTTCTTGTCTTAATTGTTAGCAAGGATTAGGTCGAACGCTGCACGAGCCCGATCAGGAAGAGCAGAACGATAGCGCCTAAGATCGCCACAACCAACCCGACGATGCTAAACGTGGTCGTCTCGATCCCGAACAGCCCGACGAGGAAACCGCCGATGACAGCACCGACGATACCCACAATAATGTTGGCGATGGGACCCATACTCGCGTTAGTCCCCATGATCATGCTTGCGATCCAGCCAGCGAGCCCGCCGACGATGATCCACAGAATAATGTTCAAAAGCATTTCAACCTCCT
>JAVVFG010000050.1:0-16772 GCA_032260445.1 Anaerolineae bacterium
CCCGTAAGGCGCGCGCCGCGATGGAACGTGGCGATCAGGAGCAGCTAGGTTTCTTGCTTGACGAGAACCATCGCTGGCTACAAGAAATGACGGTCTCCGAGCCTGCTCTCGATCGTCTGGTGGCGGCGGCAAAAGGGGCGGGGGCGCTGGGAGCAAAGCTCAGCGGCGCAGGCCGTGGGGGCAACATGATCGCCCTTGTCCGGCCGGTGCAACACGAGACGGTCCGCCAGGCGCTGCTTGACGCCGGGGCCGTCAGGGTGCTTGCCAGCACCCTGGCGGCAAGCATCGCGGCATAAAACAAAAAGCCAGCGGCTGGCTGGCTTCCTGCTGACCATCAATTTGTGCGTCGCCGCAAATTAGACCTTACTCACCGACTTCAAACAACGCGTGCAAATGTACTTGCGTACTTTACGGCCACCTTCGTAAAAGGTCGCTCGCTGGATGTTGGGACGGAACTGGCGCTTGGTCTTCTTTTGCGAGAAGCTGACGTTATGTCCAAATTGTGGCCCCTTGCCACAAATCTCACATTTAGCCATAATCTCACCTCAAGGCTGCATAACAAAGTAAAAGCGACCATAGGGTCGCGACTTGTTATTATAGGTAAACAGCACACTTTGCGCAAGCGCTCAAAGGGAAATATAAGCAACAACCGCAACGCCGGATCAGCTGCATGCGTCTCTCGCTCAATGAGGTCCGCCCCGGCGCCAGCGGCTGGGGCCGGATACAAGCATGTTCAGGAGCTAACCGCATGACGACCCGCCACCTCCCCCAAGGTTCAATCGACATTTCGCCGGCCACGGTCGCCACCATCGCCACGCGCGCGGTCCATCAATGTTATGGCGTCGTCGGGATGTCAAGTAAGAATCTGGTCAACGGTATCGCCAACGTCCTTACACGGGATGCCCGGCGCGGGATCGACGTCACCTTCGACGAAGATGGCATCGTGATTGACGTATACGTTATCGTCGAGTACGGCACACGCATCCGTATTGTGGCACAGAGCATCCAGAACACGGTGAAATTCCATGTCGAAAAAGCCCTTGACAAGCCGGTTAAGGCGGTGAACGTGTACGTTCAGGGGCTGCGCATCAGTAACAGCGAGTAGAGAGAAGAAAAGGAAACGTGCCGGTTGCCGGGCACCTGGTTCCTTGGGAACGGATTGGAGGACAGGCTACTGTGACACAGCCTCACGCCGCCGACGGTGCGGAGATACCAGCGAAGTGGCTGCAGTGCAACGGGCGGCAGCTTCGCAAGTTAATGCGGGCCAGCATGTTATGGCTGGAGCAGCATCACCACCGGGTAAATGAGCTCAACGTCTTCCCGGTACCTGACGGTGATACGGGGACAAATATGCTGCTCACGATGCGCGCGGCTTATAACCAGATTAAAGACAATGAAGAGAATCACGTCGGCAAAGTGGCCCATGAGCTGGCGCACGGGGCGCTCATGGGCGCCAGAGGTAACTCCGGTGTCATTCTGAGCCAGATCTGGCGCGGCCTGGCGCGCTCGCTTGCCGATAAGGACGTTGCTGTAGCTGAGGATATTGCCGCTGCCTTCCGCGGCGCCTCGGAAACGGCCTACAAGGGGGTGATGCGTCCCGTCGAAGGCACGATCCTGACGGTTGTGCGCGAGGCCAGCCAAGAGGCCACGGAAGCAGCCCAGAAAAGCCGTGACCTGCGCTTTGTTCTCGAACGGGTGCTGGAACGAGCCGAACAGTCGCTGGAACGGACGCCGGAACTGTTGCCGGTGCTCAAGCAAGCAGGGGTCGTCGATTCCGGCGGGCAGGGTTTCGTCTACATTCTCGAAGGTATGCTGCGCTACGTCGAAGGGGAGATCCGCGAGGCCGCCGCGGCGCTCGAGGTGCCGGCTCCGCTCCCGGCCCAGGCCTTAGCCATGCCGGAGACGGGTGAGCTTGAATATCCCTACGATGTGCAGTTTATTCTGACCGGGCAGAAGCTTGACGTCGAAGCGGTGCGTAGCGATATCGACGCCATGGGCGACTCGACCGTCGTCGTCGGCGACGAACAAACGATCAAGGTTCATATCCACGTGAAGGATCCCGGCATGCCGCTCAGCTACGGCACCAGCCTCGGGCGGCTAACGGACATCGTCGTCGAAAACATGCAGCTACAGATGGAGGAGATCGTGAACCCGGGGATGAGAGGGGGCGGGGCCGCCGAGCTCCTCGCCGTGCCGGCGCCGGTAGTGGAGCCAGGTGATATTGCCGTGGTCGCCGTCGCCGCCGGTCCCGGTCTTGCCGACATCTTCCTCAGCCTCGGCGCCGCCGGCATTGTCAATGGCGGGCAATCGAACAACCCGAGCACGGAAGAGATTTACGAGGCGATCGAGAGTGTGCCCACCGATCACATTATCGTGCTGCCCAACAACAAGAACATCGTGCTGGCGGCAGAGGCGGCGTGCGCTCTGAGCGATAAACAGGTAGCGGTTATTCCCACGCGGACAGCGCCGCAAGGCATCAGCGCGCTGCTGGCCCTTGATCCCGCCGGGGACCTGGAGAGCGTCCGTGATGCGATGCAGATCGCCAGCAGTGAGATTGCCAGCGGCGAGATCACCGTTGCGACACGAACAGTCAGTCTCGACGGCGTCGACGTCGAAGAGGGCCAGTATATTGGCCTTGTCGACGGGCGCCTTTGTGCTGCCAGCGCGACGCTGCAAGAAGTGATCGACCGGACGCTGATTGCCATGGAATTGGATGACCGCGAGCTGCTCAGCGTTTACTACGGGCAGGACGTTACGGTCGCCGAGGCCGAACATGTCGTTGGCGGCATTAAGGTTGACTATCCGGACATTGACGTTGAATTACTGGCAGGCGGGCAGCCGCACTACCTTTATATTCTCGGAGCGGAGTAGACAGCATGGCCATCCGGATCGTCACCGATAGCACAAGCGATTTGCCTCCGGCTCTGGCCGACGAATACGGGATCACCGTTATCCCGTCTTATGTAAACATCGGCGATGAAAGCTACCGCGATCTGGTCGATTTGTCGCGTGCTGAGTTCTATGAGCAACTGCCCCGTTATCCGCGCCTGCCGACTACGGCGGCACCGGCGGTTGGCGTCTTCGCCGAGACCTACCGCCAGCTCATCGCGGAAGGAGCGACGGCGATCATCTCGATCCACGTCTCAGCCGAGCTCAGCGCCATGTGTAATGCCGCCCGGCTGGGCGCAGAGGAAATCCCGGAGATTCCCGTTCACATCTTCGACTCGCGGCAGTTAAGCATGGGGCTGGGGTTCCTGGCGCTTCTGGCGGCGCGAGCCACTGACCGGACAGAGGCCGATGGCATCCTCCAGATGTTAGCGGGGACGATAGCGCGCACCCATGTATTTGCTGCCCTCGACACACTCGAGTATCTACGCCGCAGTGGGCGCGTAAGCTGGGCCGAGTTCAGCATCGGCACGCTCTTGCGCATCAAACCTACCCTTCACGTGTATGAGGGTGAAGTGCATTCACTGGCCAAGGTGCGCACGCGAGGCCGTGCCCTGTCGCACCTGGTGCAGGAGATCGCTGCTCTCGGCCCGCTGCAGGAAGTCGCTCTGCTCCACACTCACGATCCGGAGGGGCTGGCCGAATGGCGGGCGCTGGCTCGCCCCCTCTTCCCCGACAACTACGAACCGGTCGCCGTCGAAGTGACACCAGCTATTGGCGCCCATGTCGGCCCGGGCGCCCTCGGGCTGGCCTGCATCACCGCCTGACGGACGCTGGTTACTTCCCACGGATAGTTACTGGTATAATTGGCAACGGATTTGGGCCGCTGCCAGGCAACGGCCAGCATAGCAGGAGTGGGTACGGTCACCGTCCCGCTTTTTTTACGACGCATATGGTCAAAGCATTTACACAACTCGAGCGTGTCCTCTCGCTGGAAGAAAAGCAAGGGTACAAGAACACAGCCGTAGTCGGCGGCATCCGCCAGTTTGCCGCTTTTTGGATCACCAAAGCGCGCGACGATGCGCTCGACGAAGACGATCGCGCGCTCGTCGAGCAGGTCGCCGAGGTGCTGCAAGGGTATGCGCGCCTGCCGGGCATAGAGGCCCGCGCCGCGGCGATCGCGTCGCTGCGGGAGAAGCTGCGGCAGCGCAAAGAGTGGAGCGCCAGTGGGCAGGCGGCGCCGCCGCCACCTCCCGAGCCGTCGCGCCCGGCCCGGCAGCCGGCTATGCCGCGCAAGCCGGTTCCGGCGCCCGTGCCACAACCGGTGATGGCTCAGGAGCCCGACCCGGAAGGGCTGACGCAGCCGGTCACGGCCCTTGCAGGCGCAGGTCCGGCGACCGCCAGCCGGCTGGCCAAGATGGGCGTCGAGACGCTGTGGGACCTTCTCTACCTTTTCCCGCGCCGCTACGACGATTACAGCCAGCTCAAGCCGATCAACCGCCTCGAGGTTGGCGAAACGGTCACGATTATCGGCACGATCTGGGAAACGCGCGCACGGCGCACTCGCAGCAGCCAGAGAATCGTGCAGTCGGTGATCAGCGATGGGACGGGAAACATCCAGGCGACGTGGTTTAACCAGCCGTGGCTGGCGCAGAAGCTGCCGGCAGGCAAGCGCATCGTGATCAGCGGTACGGTCGACCAATACCTGGGGCGTAAGGTTTTTACCTCGCCCGAGTGGGAAGAGCTGGCCGAAGAGCTGATGCATACCGGCCGCATCGTGCCGGTTTATCCGCTGACGAAGGGGCTGAACGCTAACAAGATGCGCGACCTGATGAAGCGGGCCGTAGAGGAATGGGCGCCGCGCATTCCGGAGACGCTTCCGGAGGACATACGGGCGCGCCAGCAGTTACTGCCGTTGCAGCAAGCGTTGCTGCAGATTCACTTTCCAGAAAGCAGCGAGCTGCTACATGCGGCGCGCCGCCGCCTCGCCTTCGACGAGCTGTTTTTGCTGCAACTGGGGATGCTCGGGCAACGCCGCACGTGGCAAGCAGAGCCGGCGCTGCCGCTGCCGGCTGCGCCGCCGCAGCGCCAGCAGTTTGTAGACAGCCTGCCATTCAGCCTGACAGACGCCCAACAGCGCGTCGTCGAGGAGATCACGGCGGACATGGCGCGCCCGGTACCGATGAACCGTCTGCTGCAGGGCGACGTGGGCAGCGGCAAGACGGTCGTTGCTGCTGCAGCCATGGTGACCGCCGTCGCCGGTGGCGCCCAGGCGGCGATGATGGCCCCCACCGAGATTCTCGCAGAACAGCATTACCAGGGCCTGCATGGGTTGCTCGCGCCGCTGGGAATCCGCGTCGCCCTGTTGACGGGTAGCACCAGCGGAGGCGACCGCGAGCAGATTTACGCGGGGCTGGCCGATGGCAGCGTCGACATCGCCATTGGCACCCACGCGCTCATCCAGGACAACGTGCAGTTCCACCGCTTGGCATTGGCGATCATCGACGAACAGCATCGCTTCGGCGTCGACCAGCGCGCGGCGCTGCGTGACAAGGGTAACCCGGCGGTTAACGGGCAGGGTGAGGCGCGCAACCCGCACCTGTTGGTGATGAGCGCCACGCCGATCCCCCGCTCGCTGGCCCTGTCGATGTACGGTGATCTGGATCTGTCGATCCTCGACGAGATGCCGCCCGGCCGGCAGGAAATCCGCACGCGCTGGATCCGGCCCAGCGAGCGTGAACGCGCCTATGCTTTCGTGCGCGGTCAGGTACAGCAGGGACGGCAAGCCTATTTTATCTGCCCGCTGGTCGAGGAATCGAACAAAATCGAGGCGAAGGCAGCCGTCGAAGAACACGCACGCCTGCAAAAGCAGGTCTTCCCCAACCTTAAGGTGGGCCTGGTGCATGGGCGTATGTCCAGCGCCGAGAAAGAAGAGGTGATGCGCGCTTTCCACAGCGGTGAGATGGATATCCTCGTTTCCACCTCGGTGATCGAGGTCGGCGTTGACGTCCCCAATAGCAGCGTAATGGTCATCGAAGGGGCGAATCGTTTTGGCCTGGCGCAGCTACACCAGTTCCGCGGGCGCGTGGGGCGGGGCGAGCACCAGTCATACTGCCTCCTGGTCTCCGATGCCGCCAGTCTCGACGCGGAAGAGCGGCTGCAGGCACTAGAGCAGACCAACGACGGCTTCCAGCTCGCCGAGAAAGACCTGGAGCTGCGCGGGCCGGGCGAATTCTTCGGGCGGCGCCAGAGCGGCATGCCGGAGCTGCGGCTTGCGTCTTTGCTTGATCTGCAGCTTCTCGAGCTGGCCCGCGGCGAGGCGCAGGCGCTGTTTGCCGAAGATCCGGAGCTCGAGCCGGAAGAGCTTGCGGCGCTGCGCGAACAGGTGCGCGTTTTTTGGGAAGAAGCGGGGGACGTTAGTTGAGGAGTGAAGATATGTTTGTGCGCGCCATTTATCCCGGCACGTTTGATCCCGTTCACTACGGCCATCTGAACCTGATGACCCGCGCCTCGTCGATATTCTCGGAGTTGATCGTCGGCGTTTACGATCACGGCGCGCCGTCTAAGTCGCTGCTCTTTTCCGTTGAGGAACGGGTGGAGATGATCTGCGAGGCGCTCAACGGGCCGGACAACATCATCGTCAAGCCGTACGGCGGGCTGACGGTTAACTTCGCGCAGGAAGTGGGCGCCCAGGTTATCGTGCGTGGCCTGCGCGTGTTCTCAGACTTTGAGTTCGAGTTTCGTATGGCTCTTGCCAACCAGCGCCTCGCGCCGGAGATCGAGGTGGTCACCTTTATCACCCGCGAGGAGCATACTTTCCTCAGCGGCACCACCGTTCGTGAAATCGCCACCTTCGGCGGCGACGTCAGCAGCATGGTCCCCGACAACGTCGCCCGCGCCCTCTACCGGCGCTTTAACCACGACCGTAACGGTTACGAGCCGCCAGTTTCTTTGCGTGACTGACCGGGACGTCGTTATAATTGCCGGCAAGTTTGATGCCGGGAAGTGACGGCAACTCAGGAGAGGCCGTCGATTGGGGAAAACGATGGACATACAACACCTGGTAGATCGTCTTGAACAGATTTTGAGCCAGAGTCGGCGGATTCCCATGACCACTACGCTGCTTGTCGACGAAGACCAGGTCTTTAACATCATCGACCAGCTGCGCGTGACGATTCCGGAAGAGGTGAAGCGCGCCAATCGCATGGAATCGGAAAAGGAGCGCATCCTGGCCCAGGCGAAAGAGGAAGCCGAGCGCATCCGCCAGCTCGCCCGCGAGGAGGCCGAAGATCTGGTGCGCCGCGATGCGATCATCAACTCGGCCCAGCAGCGCGCCGACAACATCCTGGAGCGGGCGCGCCGCGATGCCGATGTCTTGCGCCACGAGTCAGACGTGTACGTGCTCGACGTGCTGGCCAAACTGGAGGAGGATCTGTTGCGTTCGCTGTCTGTCGTCCGCAATGGCCTGCGCAAAGTACAGGCAGAGCAGGCGGCAGCAGCTGAGACGGAGGTTGAGGCCGGCTAGCAGCGCCGCCGGCACGGGGCAGACCTCAACGTTCTGAGAAAGGGAGCGCGCCGCGTCCCCTGCTTGACAGGGTACGGAGGCCGGCTATAATTATGGGTCGCGGCCAGCATGCCGCTTATTTTTTGTCAGGCAAGAGCCCGGGGCTGCCACCACCGGGATAACGAGTTAAGGAATGAGGTGAGATCATGGGTGCTGTCCCCAAGAGGAGAATTTCCAAATCGCGCCGCAACCGTCGCCGGGCGCATGATGCGCTCGCGCAGCCTCATCTGGTTGTGTGCGAGGAGTGCGGCGAGATGAAGAAACCGCATTATGTTTGCCCCGTCTGCGGTACCTACAAAGGTATCAAGGTCCTGCCGGGCATCGAATCGTAAACACGGCCGGATCGCGAGATTCGGTCAGAGAGGTCGCTCGCTAGGCGGCCTTTTCTCTTTTAACAGGTGAGAACGGCCTACTTATTCCCAGGGCAGGGATCACAGCACGTCGGGATGGGTCGCGCGTTGTACGAGCGCGAACCAGCCGCACGTGCTGTGTTTGATCAGGCCGACCGGCTGCTCAGCTTTTCCCTGTCGGCCCTATGTTTTGAGGGACCGGAAGCGGCGCTAACGGATACGGTTAACCAGCAGCCGGCGCTCTATGTCACCGGTATCGCCGCCTGGCGCGTGATACAGGAGCAGGGGGAGCCGCAATGGCCAGCAGCCGCTTATTTTGCCG
This sequence comes from Anaerolineae bacterium, assembly GCA_032260445.1. Taxonomy (GTDB): domain Bacteria; phylum Chloroflexota; class Anaerolineae; order Promineifilales; family Promineifilaceae; genus JAAYYY01. The sequence goes on from JAVVFG010000050.1 coordinate 8,123, forward strand.
GCCATAGTCTCGGCGAGTTCACGGCGCTGACCGCTGCCGGGAGCCTAGAGTTCGCCGATGGTCTGGCGCTGGTACGCTGCCGTGGCGAGCTCATGAAGGGCGCTGGGGAGACAGCACCAGGGGCAATGGCTGCCGTGCTGGGGCTGGATGGTGACGCCGTCGCCGTCGCCTGCCGCGAGGCGCAGGCGCGAACCGGCCGGCCGGTGCAGCTGGCCAACGACAACTGCCCAGGGCAGCTGGTGATCAGTGGCGATGGCGAGGCGCTGGCGCTAGCCATGGACATGGTCCGGCAAGCTGGGGCGCGCAAGGTTGTGCCGCTGCCGATCACGATTGCGGCCCACTCGCCCCTGATGGCGACTGCCGCGGCCGAGTTTGCAGTTGCCGTCGCGGATACCCCGCTGCGCCCGCCGCGTGCGCTCGTCGTCGGCAACACGACGGCCCAGCCGCTCGTCGACGTCGCCGCGATCCGTGCCGAGCTGATTGCCCAGTTGACGGGCAGCGTTCGCTGGACCGAGTCGATACGCTACCTGCGCGGCCAGGGGGTGGAGCGCTTTGTGGAAGTTGGGCCGGGCGACGTGCTGACCGGCTTGATGAAGCGCATTGATCGCGGCGCCGCGCGCGAGGCGTTTATGCCAGCGCCCTAGCAGATGGGAAGTAGACCGAGAAGAGGAGTGAAACCGTGACCCAACCATTGCTTGACGGAAAAGTTACCCTCGTCACCGGCGCGTCACGCGGCATCGGCCGCGCGATCGCCACCGATATGGCGGCCAACGGCGCCCGTGTCGCTGTCAATTATGGGCGCAGCGCCGGCGAAGCGGACGAAGTCGTCGCCAGCATCGTCGCCGCCGGCGGCGAGGCGCTGGCCCTGCAGGGCGATGTCAGTCAGTTTGGCGCGGCGCAGGAGCTGGTGAAGGCGACGGTCGACCATTTCGGCCAGATTGACGTTCTCGTCAACAACGCCGGCACGACGCGCGATATGCTCATCCTGATGATGAAGGAAGAGGATTGGGACGTCGTGCTGGACACAAACCTGAAAAGCATGTTTAATCTATGCAAAGCGGCGTTGCGTCCGATGATCCGACGCAAACGAGGGGGTCGCATCATCAACATTTCATCGGTGGTCGGTCTGGCTGGTCAGGGGGGGCAGACGAACTACGCCGCGTCGAAAGCAGGGATCATCGGCTTCACCAAGGCGCTGGCGAAAGAGGTTGGTCCACGCCAGATCACGGTGAATGCCATTGCCCCGGGCTATTTTCCCACGGCGCTAACAGCCGATCTCTCTGATACCCTGCTGCAAAAGGCACTTGACTACATCCCGCTCGGGCGGCTTGGAGCCGTCGAAGAAGTGGCTTATCTGGCGACATTTCTGGCGTCGGCGCGCGCCGCGTACATTACCGGCGAAGTCATTCGCGTTGACGGCGGCATGGCGATGTAATACAACTAAGGTAGGCGAGGGCCTTCCCGTTGGTCGTCGCCGACGAGGGACTATGAACGAACCGCACGAAAGCATCGGGCGCATCGAGGTGGCACCCGAAGTCTTGCTGACGATTGTGCGCCAGGAAGTACTGAGCATTCCCGGCGTGAACCGGATGGCCCCGATTCCCGCCGAGGTCGGCCACCTGTTTCGCCGCGCCGCACGGCATGAAGGCGTTGTGCTGCAATACGCCGATAACCAACTCTCCTTCGATATTTATGTCTACATGGACCCCGACGTCAATCTGCGCGAGACGAGCGAGGCTGTCCAGGTGGCAGTGCTGGAAGCGATTGATAAAATGGTAGGGGTACCGGTCAATAGCGTGAATGTTCACGTCGAAGACGTCATTTACGCGCAAGGACAGACTGCTTAACAAGGTGGTAGACGCTACGATTCCCGGCAGGGTTGAAGCATGAAGACAAGACGCCGTGCGCGCCGTATTACGCTCGAGACGTTGTATGAGTACGATCTCGTCGATCATCCGATCTTTGAAGTGCTCGCTCGCCGGATCGCCGACCAGCCGCTCGAGACGGCCGGGGCGGAGTTTGCCCGCCGCTTGATCCAGGGGGTGCTCGACTATCAAGATCAAATGGACCGGTTGATCGCCCGGGTGGCGCCGGAGTGGCCTCTCGATCAGATGGCCGTCATCGATCGCAACATCCTGCGCATTGCCATCTACGAATTCCTGATCGGCGATGAGACACCGGTCAAAGTAGCGATTAACGAGGCAGTAGAGTTGGCCAAGACCTACGGTTCAGACAGTGCGCCGCGCTTTGTCAACGGCGTGCTGGGCACGTTGGCCGACCGCGCCGAAGCTCTCCATGCGGAACTGCTGTCACCCGTCGAACCGGAACAACCCCCTGCTACCTAGCCCGCCACCAATCGTCTGAATTAGAATTATGGATGATTTTCTGGGGATAGGGCTCCCTGAATTAGTTCTCATCTTGATCATTGCCGGCCTCTTTCTAGAGCCACAGCAGATCCGCGGGATCGCGCGCATGGTGGGCAAATTCATCGCCCAGATGCAGGGAATAATGTTTGACTTCCGCCGCCAGATCAACGCCGAGCTCGACGCCCTGGACGATGCCGAGATGAAGGAAGCGATCGCCGACCTGCGCCAGTTACAGCGCCAGGTGGACGAACTGAGGCGGCAGGTCAACTACCTGCCCCAGGAGCTGATTAACGAAAGCCGGCGCGCCGCCGCGGAGGTCGAACAGGGCTTCAAGCCACGCTCAGAAGTACCGCCGGAAGCGGCGGAGGCCGTGCAAACGGCGGAGGCTGTACCACCGGCGGAGGCAGCTGCACCGGAGGAGGCGGATTCACCAGCGGAGCCGCCCGGCGAATCTGACGCGGCCCTGCCGCGAGAAGCACCTGTTCCCTTGCCGCAACCGCTTGACGTCCCTGACGATCCCGAAGAATGAGCAGTCCAGCCGACAAACAGCCCATTCTTGAACACATCCACGAGCTGCGTCGCCGCTTGACGTGGGCCGTCGCCGCGTTGTTGGTGGGAACGCTCCTCAGCTTTATCTTCGCCGAGCAGCTCCTCGCTTTCCTCATCGAACCTTATGGCGCGCGCGTGCAGGCGATAAGCCCGACCGACACGATCGAGACCTATTTCAAGGTCGCCATCGTCTCTGGCGCCATCCTCACGATGCCCATCATCCTCTACCAGCTCTGGATGTTCGTCAGTCCAGGACTGGAACCGCGGGAGCGGCGCCTTGTCTACGTTTTCGTCCCGGCGGCGTTCGGCCTCTTTCTCACTGGTATCGTCTTCTCCTGGGTCGTCTTGCTGCCCGCCGCCATTCGCTTCCTTGCCGACTTTATGCCCGAGATTTTCACCGTCGAGTGGACGGCGCCCGAATATATCGGCTTTACCACTAGCTTCCTGTTTTGGATTGGGGTCAGTTTTGAGATGCCGCTGATCGTCTACCTGCTGGCGCGCGTGGGCATTGTGACGGCAAAAGCGCTGCGCGAGCACTGGCGCGTCGCCGTGGTCGCCATTGCCATCCTGGCGGCTGTGATTACCCCTTCGATCGATCCGGTGACGATGCTGCTTACCATGGCGCCGCTGGTGGTGCTCTACCTGCTCAGCATCCTGCTGGCGATTGTGGGTGAGCGCCAGTTCCAGCGCAGCATGGCGGTCGCCTGACCTGATGGAAACCGTCGCCTGCCTGAACAGCGAAGGGCAGCTCGTCGTCGTGCCCACCAGTGACCTCCATGATGGCGTTGTCGTCTACGGCATTCTCATCGAGAACCAGCGTGTGTTGTTGCGTCGTAACCTGGAAACCGGTCTCTGGGAACCGCCGGGCGGGCATCTAATCGGCCGGCAAGTGCCCGAGCAGGCCGTGCGCAGTCTGTTTCGCGCCCAGACTGGTCTCGTCTGTGATCCGCAACAGCGGCTGCTGCTTGAATCACAGCACCGCATCGATGTACGCGGCGAGGCCTGGCGCTTTGCCGTCATCTACTATGCGCTCCAGCGCAATCCGGGCAGCACCGTTACCCTGCCGCCAGAGGACAGCACCGGCCCTACCTGGGTGCGGCTGGACGAGCTGCGGCGAGAGGAAATGCACGCCGGCTATGAGGCCATCCAGGTGGCAGCACAACACAACGGTGTGGCCACGGCAGCCACCTCCGAATAGTTTGACAGCCTCCTGTGGGAGTGCTATTATGCCCGCATGATGAAGCATCTTTTTGCTTTTCGCTTCTTTTTTAAGGACACGAGCAGCGCCGCGGGCGAAGGCGGTTCGTTGCTGCCCTGAGAGAAGCAGGCAACGGAACGATTGCGAAAGACGCGGCGCCGGCGCCGCGTCTTTTTATTTTCGCCCCCGCCTATGGTATTCTTTCACGTTGGTAACCGATAGGGAATGAGAGCATGACAACAATTGTAGACGAGCTAGATGAGCTATATGCGCTGTCGTTGCGCGGCCTGGAGGCTGCCGCTACGACCGAGGCGCTGGAAGAATGGTACCGCGCCACGCTCGGCCGCAAAGGGGCTGTACAGTTGCAGACACGGAAGGTAGGCCAGCTATCACCGGAAGAGCGGCCCATCTTCGGCCGGCGCGCGAACGAAATCAAGCAGGCTCTGGAGGCTGCCTACGAAGAGCGCCTGGCGCAGCTGCGGGCCGCGGAGCTGCAGGCACAGCTGGAAACAGAGGCGCTCGACGTCACGCTGCCCGGGCGCCGCCAGTGGCGCGGGCGGCTGCATCCGGCCACGGAGACCCTGCGCGAAATCTACCGCATCTGGGGTGACATGGGCTTCCAGGTCTATCGCAGCCGCGATGTCGAAACTGAAGAGTACAACTTCGAGCTGCTCAATATCCCGGAGCACCACCCAGCGCGGGATATGTGGGATACGTTCCACACAACCACACCCGGCGTCGTCCTCCGTACCCACACCAGCCCCGGACAAATCCATGCAATGCGTGACTACTACCCGGAGCCGATCCGGGTGATCCTGCCTGGGATGGTATACCGCTACGAGCAGGTAACCGCACGGGCCGAAATGCAGTTCAACCAAGTAGAAGGACTGGCCGTGGGCACGAATATCACCATGGCCGACCTCAAGGGTACCCTCGTCGACTTCGCCCGCCGCATGTTTGGCGAAGATCGTCTGGTGCGCTTCCGCGCTAACTACTTCCCCTTCACCGAGCCCAGCGCCGAGATGGACGTCGAGTGTGTCCTCTGCGGGCGCGCCGGCTGCCGTGTCTGCAAATACACCGGCTGGGTCGAGATCCTCGGCTGTGGCATGGTTCATCCCACCGTCCTGCGCAATGGCGGCTACGATCCAGAAGTCTATTCTGGCTTTGCCTTTGGCATGGGACCGGAGCGAATCGCTATGCTCAAGTATGGCATCGAGGACATCCGTTACTTCTGGGGCAACGACCTGCGCTTTTTGGAGCAGTTCTAAGGGCACCACGTCTGACCGAGCGATCTACGGAGTAAGCAATGCGCGTACCGATTTCCTGGCTAAAAGAATATATTGACATAACGATGCCCGTGACCGACCTGGTCGAGAAGCTGACCATCGGCGGGCTTGAAGTCACGGGTATTGACTACATCGGCGTGCCCGGCGGTTCTGACCGCGAGCGGCTGGTCTGGGAGCGCGACAAGCTGGTCATGGGCCACATCCTCAAGGTGCAGCCCCACCCCGATGCGGACCGGCTCGTCCTCGCCACTGTCGACTACGGCGGCGACGAGACCGAGGTTGTCGTCACTGGCGCCCCGAATCTGTTTCCCTATCTTGGCGAGGGCCCGATTGGCGACCGGCAGCTCTACTCCCCCTTCGCGCTGGAGGGCGCCGTTCTCTACGACGGGCACCGGGACGAGCCCGTGAAGATGACCCTGAAGGGGCGCAAGCTGCGCGGCATCTACAACCGCTGCATGCTATGTTCAGAGAAAGAGCTCGGCTTGAGCGACGAGCACGAGGGGATCATGATCCTCGAAGGCGACTATAGCGCTGGCACGCCCGTACAAGACGTGCTGGGCGACGTGGTGCTGTCGATCGACGTGATTCCCAATATCGCCCGTACCGCCAGCATCCTCGGCGTCGCGCGCGAGGTAGCCGCGCTGACCGGCGCCCAGCTGCGCGAGCCCAGCTACGAGGTCGTGCAGGAAGGTCCGCCGCTGGCAGGCGCCGTGGAGATTATTATCACGGAACCAGAGCTGAACCCGCGTTTCGTCGCGCTGGTCATCGAGGGCGTCGAGCGAAAGCCGAGCCCCTTCTGGATGCAGCAGCGCCTGCGGCTGGCAGGCCAGCGCCCGATCAACGTCGTCGTCGACATCAGCAACTACGTCATGCTGGAAATGGGCCAGCCAAACCACACCTTTGACCACGACTTCTTGCGGGAGCGAGCCGACAGCTATGCACCAGACGGCCCCATCGAGATCATCACGCGGCTGCCGCACGAAGGCGAGACGTTGACGACGCTGGACGGCATCAGCCGCGAGCTGCCGCCCTATACGATACTTGTCACTGATCGCGCCGGGGCGCTGAGCCTGGGGGGGATCATGGGTGGCGAAGAGAGCGAGATCGCCGAGCACACGACCAACGTGCTGCTGGAGGCAGCGGCGTGGAACTACATTAATATCCGCCGCAGCATGCATACCTTGAAGATCAATAGCGAAGCCGGCTTCCGTTTCAGCCGCGGCGTCCATCCTGAGCAGGCGCTGCTGGGCGCCAAGCGCGCTGCCGAGCTGATGCGTCGCCTCGCCGGTGGTACGGTGCGCCAGGGCATTGTCGATAACTACCCCAACCCACCGGACCAGCCGCCTATCGCGCTCACGGCGGACGAGGTAGCGCGCATTGGCGGTATTAGCCCCAGCCGGCAAGAGATCAAGGAGATGCTTGAGGCGCTGCAATTCGCGGTCAAAGATCGCGGCGATCACCTGCTGGTGACCAGCCCACCTCACCGCCTGGACATCGAAGGTAGCCACGACCTGATCGAGGAGGTATTACGCGTCTATGGTTACGACCGCATTCCAGAGCGGACGATGGGCGACACCCTGCCCCCGCAACGCAACAATCCGGAGCTGGCGTTCGAGGAAAATGTCAGGGACCTCATGGTGGCGCTCGGCCTGCAAGAAGTGATTACCTACCGGCTGACGACGCCACAACGGGAGGCCAAATTGCTGGCGCCGGGCAGCGCCGGGCCGGATGACCACCCGTATGTGACCCTGAGCAACCCGATCACCGCGGAACGCATGGCGCTCCGGCATAACCTGCTGGCTTCTGTGCTGGAGATCGCGACTGAGAACAGCCGCTTCCGCGAGCGCATCGGCATCTTCGAGATCGGCACCGTCTTCCTCACCAGCGAAGAAGGAATCCTGCCAGACGAACGGACCCGGCTGGCTTTCGTTCTGACCGGACCGCGCCGGCCGGATCACTGGAAGGAAGACCAGGCGCCGACGTACGATTTCTTCGACGCCAAGGGGCTCGTCGAAGAGATGCTTGCAGCCCTGCAGATAGACAACTGGCACGTCGCACCGGCGCGCCATCCGAGCTTCCGGCCAGGGCGCACCGCACGGCTGTTTGCCGGCGAGCAGCCGCTAGGCCATGTCGGCGAGCTGCATCCGCTGGTCGTCGAGACACTTGGCTTTCGCAACGACTTCGCGGTGCTCGCTGCCGATCTGGATCTCGAGGCCATCTACCGCCGTGCTCGCTCGGAACGAACGGTGGTGCCCGTCCCGGCATTTCCTGCCGTCCACGAGGATCTCGCCCTCATCGTTGACCGCGAACTGCCCGCCGCAGAGGTTGCCGCCGCTATTCGCGATGCTGGCGGCTTCCTGCTGCAGCAGGTGGAGCTGTTCGACATTTACGAAGGCAAACAAATACCGGCCGGCAAGAAGAGCCTGGCCTATCACCTCATCTTCCAGGCGCCGGACAAGACGCTGGCGGACCGCGAGATCCGGCGCCAGCGCGAACGTATCCTGCAGCGGCTGGAACAGCGCCTGGGCGCTCGGCTGCGCGAATAGGAGGAACGCCGTGATCATCGACATTAGCCGCACGTTGTCGCCGGAGATTGCCGTCTGGCCCGGGGATACTCCCTTCTCGATCACCACGAATCTTTCGCTGGCTGAGGGCGCCAGTGTCAACCTGACGACGCTCAGGCTCAGCGCACACACCGGCAGCCACGCCGACGCGCCGTATCACTTCCTGGAAGAAGGCACGGCCATGGATGCGCTGCCGCTTGCCCCATTCTGGGGTCCGGCGCAGGTTGTAACGGTCAGGCAGGAAGAGGGTGGCCTTTTGCCAGAGGCGTTCGCCGCTTACGATCTGGGGCGCGCACCGCGGCTGCTGGTGCACTCGCCAGCCAGCGCGCTCGATCCGCGCGTTTTTCCCCCCGCTTTTGTCCATCCCACCCCCGAGCTCGCCGCGTTCCTGCGGGAGCAGGGCATTATCCTCTTTGGCACGGACGCACCGTCGATGGACGCCGAGGGTAGCAAGGAGCTGCCGGGTCACCATGCCTTGGCGGCTCAAGGCATCGCCATCCTCGAAGGGCTCGATCTGAGCCAGGCGGATGACGGCGTCTATGAGTTGGTGGCGTTGCCTCTGAAAATCGCGGGTGGTGACGGTAGTCCCGTGCGCGCCGCACTGCGCCCGCTCGCACAGCGGTGACGGCTACCCTCGACCGCGCTGATGCACAGGCGCGCGACCGCCGTGACGAGCTGTCAGCCTTT
>JAVVFG010000051.1:0-15623 GCA_032260445.1 Anaerolineae bacterium
GCCACGCCAACGGCAGACGCAGTGGGGAAGGCGCATTGGCTCCTTCCTGCGGGCACTGCTACCTGAATAGGCGCAAGGTGCAGAAAGCCAGAGCGCACGAATTGAGACGAAGTGTTGAGTGATAAAGAGAGGGGTAATGATGGGTACAGAAAGTTTCCACCGAGAAGTACAAAGGATGCCCGACGTCGAAGGAGCGGCCCTCATCCGCGTTGTCGGCGTTGGTGGTGGCGGCAGCAATGCTGTTAACCGTATGATCGAGGCGGGCATCGCCGGCGTCGACTTCGTCGCCGTCAATACGGACAACCAGGCATTGATGGCGAGCCGGGCACGCAAACGGCTGCACATCGGCGAACGGGCTACGCGGGGCCTGGGCGCCGGCGGCGATCCGGAGATGGGTACGCGTGCCGCTGAGGAGTCTGCAGAGGAGATTCGCACTTCCCTGCGCGGCTCCGACATGGTATTTGTCACCGCCGGGATGGGGGGCGGCACCGGCACTGGCGCTACCCCACTGGTCGCTCAAGTCGCGCGTGACGAAGGGGCCCTGACCATCGGGGTCGTCACCCGACCGTTCTCCTTTGAAGGCTCGCGCCGTGCTCAGGCAGCAGCGACAGGTATCGAGATGCTGAAAGAGCACGTCGATACCCTGATCGTTATTCCCAACGACCGCCTGCTGGAGACGGCCGATAAGCGGCTGTCTCTTGTGGACAGCTTCCGCCTGGCTGACGACGTTTTGCGCCAGGGCATCCAGGGGATCAGCGAGCTGATCACCGTACCCGGTCTGATCAACCTTGACTTCGCCGACGTGCGCACGATCATGTCGCTGGGTGGTGCGGCACTGATGGCCATCGGTCACGGTAGCGGCGATGACCGGGCCCAACACGCGGCCGAGCAGGCGCTTTCAAACAGGCTGCTGGATGTGACGATTGATGGTGCACGCGGCATTCTGTTCAATGTGACCGGCGGCGCAGACCTGAGCCTGTACGAGATCAACCAGGCTGCGGCGGTGATTCGCGAGACAGCACATCCTGATGTTAACCTGATCTTCGGCGCTGTCATCGACGAGGATATGGACGACCAGATCCGCATAACGGTGATCGCCACTGGATTTGACCGCACGATCCCGGCTGTCCACCGTATGACGCCGCGGCAGGTGGAGAGACGCCCTTCTCCGCGCCCGGCCCGTGAACCGGAAAGCGTGGCGGCGACGCGGTCGGAAGCACCGCGCCCGCGCCCAGCCGACCCGCAACGGCCGAACTCGTCTTTCCGCATTGACGATCTCGATATTCCGGCCTTCCTGCGCAAACGGCGGTAGGCTCGACAGACACTGAAACGAAGTCTGGCTATCTGCGTCATCGCCTGCGGTGATTGCTGTACCTTGAGCATGCATGCCTCATGATGGCCAGCCTGTATCCTGTAGAGTTACCCCCCCTGAGCTGGCTGCCGGCGGCTAATTCCAGCCGCCGGCAGCCAGTCACTCTGGGCCAAAGGGAGCATCGGGGAAGCGCCAACTTTTAAGGAAAGTGGTACTCTGCGACCCTTGTCGCATGCTAGGCCGTATGCTATAATGCCAGCCATCGATGCACTAGATGTGGGGGACAGAATGGTCCATAACCCAATATCTGGTGCAATCCCACTCTATTCTGCTGCTTTTGGGAATATCTGTCCCTGCCGGAGTTGACCTGTGAGATGCCCGTATTGCCATCACGAAAAGACACGCGTTATCGACACCAGTCATGATACCCGTGGTGGCATCCGGCGGCGGCGTGTCTGCGTCAACTGCGATGAGCGTTTTAGTACCTACGAGCGGCCGATCCTGGCCACGCCGCTTCTGGTCAAACGCGATGGCACACGCGAGGAGTTCTCGCGCGAGAAGTTGAAGGGCGGCATTCGCGTCGCTTGTGCGAAACGGCCGGTAGCAGCAGTCGATATCGAAAGGCTGGTCGGCGAAATAGAGGCGGAGCTGCAGCAGATGGGTAAGGCGGAAGTGCCCAGCCGGCTGGTGGGGGATCGGGTCATCAAGAAACTGAAAGAGCTGGACGAGGTGGCGTATATCCGTTACGCGATCGTCTACTTGCGCCTTGATGATCTAGAGTCGATTCAGGAAGAGATCGACAGCCTGTTAGGCAAATAATCAGAGAGGGACCGCTTCTAGGCATGCTGAGGCCTGTGGCTCTGCGTCTTTGGCGATCGGGTCCGCGAGCAAGAGTGGTGCGAGACGGAGGATAGGATGATCACAAATAGGAAACCAACTGACGACAGTGACAGAATCGCCCTCAGCGACAATGGTCGCGCCGTCCTCGAGCGGCGCTACCTGCGCAAGGGAGAGGACGGCCAGCCGGTGGAGACCGTCGAAGGTATGTTCCGCCGTGTTGCCCACTATATCGCTCTGCCAGACGCAGACTATGGTGGAGACGTGGATGCCACCGAGGAGACGTTTTACAAACTGCTGACCGAGCTACGCTTTCTTCCCAACAGCCCCACCTTTACCGGGGCCGGTACTCCGCTCGGCCAGCTAGCGGCCTGCTTCGTTTTGCCCATCGAGGATGACATGGGCCGAGACCCGGCCGGCATTTTCCAGACCCTACGCGATGCGGCTCTGATCCAGCAAACGGGCGGCGGCAACGGGTTTTCCTTCTCCCGGTTACGTCCGAAGGGAGCGCTCGTACGCAGCTCAGCTGGAGAAGCGACCGGACCGGTCGGTTTCCTTCGTGTCTACGACCAGGCCTTTGGCGAGATCGCCCAGGGCGGGACGCGCCGCGGTGCCAACATGGCCGTGCTCCGCGTCGACCATCCCGATATCGAAGAGTTCATTAGCTGCAAGTCGACTGAAGGGGCCATTGAGAACTTCAACATTTCTGTCGGCATCACGAATGAATTCATGGAAGCCGTCGCGGCAGACGAGCCCTTCCGACTTATGAACCCCCAGGACGGTGAAGTGTGGAACACGGTGCGGGCGCGCGACCTGTTCGATCAGATTGTCAAGTACGCGCATCGCAACGGCGAGCCGGGTCTGCTCTTTCTGGACACGGCTAACCAGGATAACCCGGTGCCGCACTTATACGAGCTGGAGGCAACCAATCCCTGCGGCGAGCAATTCCTGGGCCCGTACGAAAACTGCTGTCTCGGTTCGGTGAACCTCGCACGCCACATCAAGGACGATGGCACCATCGATTGGGAGCTCTTACAGCGAACAGTTGAGGAGGCAACACGTTTTCTTGATAACGTCGTCTCGGCGAATGCCTATGTACCGGCCGTACCAGAACTCGAGCGGGCGGCGCTGCGGGCGCGGCGCATCGGGTTGGGCATTATGGGCCTGGGCGACCTCATGTACCACCAGCGTGTACGCTATGGTAGCGAAGAGGGGCAGGAACTCGCTGGTAAGGTCATGGAATTCGTTCGCTATCACTGTATGCGCGTCAGTGTCGAACTCGCGCGGCAGCGCGGCCCCTTCACCGCGATTAAGGGCAGCATTTACGACCCGGACAATCTCCAGTGGCAGATTCCACAACCCCTTGTCGATTCGGGGAAGACGTGGGGTCGCCCAGAAGTCGATTGGGAAGGGCTTGTCGTCGAGATGAAGCGCTTTGGGATTCGCAACGCGGCGCAAACTACAGTGGCGCCGACAGGGACGATTGCCACCGTTTCCGGATGCGAAGGTTACGGCTGCGAGCCGGTATTCGCCTTGGCGTACGTACGCCACATGGATGACAAGGGTAAGGATCTCGAGCTGAATTACACGAGCCCGTTGTTTGAGCAGGCCCTGATTGAGGCCGGGATTGATGCCGATGCGCGCGAGGCGATTGTCGAAGAAGTAATCCAGCTTGGCTCCTGCCAGCACCTGGCGAGTGTGCCGGAAGAGTTACGCAACACCTTCGTCGTGGCCTCCGATATTACCCCTGAAGAGCATATCCGCATGCAGGCGGCAATCCAGGCGTTTGTCGACAATAGCATCAGCAAGACCTGTAACTTTCCGGCCACGGCAACCGTAGAAGATGTGGCCCGCGCTTATAAGCTGGCCTGGGAGCTTGGCTGCAAAGGGCTCACCGTTTACGTGACCGGCTCCCGCGAGAAGGTCGTATTGGAGACAAAGGCGACGAAAGAAGCGAAAGAAGAAATGGTTGAACAGCCGACACTGTGGCATGAGAAGAAGAAGCCGCGCCATAAGGTTCTGCCAGGAGAAACCCACCGCATTACGACACCGTTGGGCACCACTTATGTGACAATAAACGCCAACGGCGCCGAGCAGCCCTTCGAGGTCTTCATCCACACGTCGAAGGCAGGCAGCGAGACGATGGCCGTATCCGAGGCGATCGGCCGGCTCATTAGCTACGTGCTGCGCCTTTCCTCGCCGGTGGAGCCGCGTGACCGGATGCGCGAAGTCGTTCGCCAGTTGACGGGCATCGGCGGCGGCCGCCCGCTTGGTTTCGGTGCGAATCGCGTGCTCTCCTTACCTGACGGCGTCGGCCAGGTGCTCCTCGATTACCTGGAACGCGGCGGTCCGGCGGTGGCCGACAAGGCTAACGGCACACCGGTTGTGCAGCAGCCGCTCAACCAGCCACGCTTGATTGGCGATCTTTGCCCGGAATGCGGCGAAGCCGCTGTCGTGAACGAAGAGGGCTGCCGCAAATGTTATGCCTGCGGGTATAGCGAGTGTTAAAAACCTCCCGGCTACCAGCGATGTTACGACCCACCTTAAAAGTTGCCGGGCAATATTGACATTCGTCGGTCCTATTTGCTATCATAAGAACACCTTATGGAAGCGATCTAGCTGAAAGCTAGACTTTCAGAGAGGTCGTGGAAATAGGGGAAGGGCGCTCCAAGAAATCGGAAAGCGTCTCGCTGGAGAGTTAACATCTGGATTTCGATGATACCGGGCCAGGGCTAGCGGTTTGGCTTGGCTAGAAACCAGAAAGTTGACAACTCAAGACAAGGGCAGTGAAGTCCATCAAACTGGTAAAACAGAGCGACGGATGGAGCCTTTGTAAAGTGGAAGCACCCCTCTACATTCGTGTGGAGAGGTGAAGCCACAAAGGCGAGAATGACTAGAAGGTTACTTGGGGCCCCTTTTCTTGTATGCTCAGGCTCGCGTCACGATGCGAGCCTTTTTTATTTCTGGAAGACTTCGACGCGTAGAAGGCCGACGAACGGCAGGTTGCGGTACTGCTCCCGGTAGTCCAGCCCGTAGCCGACGACAAACATATCCGGCAGGTCGAAGCCTTTGTAGCGGACGGGGATGTCGACCAGGCGGTGCGTCAGTTTGTTGAAGCAGGTACAGACTTCGAGGCTCGCCGGCTCGCGTACGTGCAACTGTGCCAACAGATAGTTCAAGGTCATCCCGGTGTCAATGACATCTTCAACGAACAGGACGTGGCGGCCCTCGATCGGTTCGTTCAGGTCCTTTTCGAGGCGGACGGCGCCATGTTGTGCACTACTGGGCTGGAAACGCGTGATATCGATGAAGTCTACCTCCACCGGAATGGTTATCGCGCGCAACAGATCGGCCATGAAGGGCACGACCCCTTTGAGCACGCCGACGAGCAAGGGGTTCTTGCCTCTGTAGTCGCGCGAAATTACCTCGCCGAGCTCCCGAGTCTTCGCTTCTATCTGTTCCTGGGTAATGAGCACGCGTTCGATGCCCGCCGCTAATTCCCCGTATGCCTCTAGTTCGTAGCCAATCACCCACCATTCTCCTGGGCTTCTGTACCGCGATAGCGCGCCGCCGGCTCGTCGAGGCCATACTTGACGAGCAAGCGGCGGATGTCGCGCCGCTTAAAAAGCTTCACGTTAATCTCAGGGTACAGCTTTTGGAGCAGACGTAACTTGCGGTTCTTGACGTTGCCCAGCCCGGGTCGGATGGTGGTAAGCTCGATGTACAGCTTCTGCTCGGGGAGGTAAAAGTCAGGAGTAAAAGCGGTGACGATATTGCCTTCTTCATCCCATTCGAGGGGGAAGGTGCGCGGCTCGTACTCCCATTCCATTTGATAGAAGTCGAGAATTCGAGCAAACTGGGCCTCGGCCGGATGGGCGAATTCACGCCGCTCACCGTTTTCGGCCAATGTCACCCTCCATAACTGCGACGCAGTGCTCGACAGGGCGATGCGCTCCGCACTTGCTAAACATAAGCTGAGCAGATTATACGTCAAATGATGGCCCGCGTGCAATCAGATTCCACCATATGTGGGCGCTTGCGTCTGGCGGGCCGTATAATTGCGCCATCATGCCATACGCTGTAGAGACCTTTAACCTTAGCAAAGCGTTCGCGCCACGTCGGGGCTGGCGCCGGTTGTCACGGCCGCGGCCGGTCAGCGCCGTGCAAAATGTGAGCTTACAGATTGCCGCCGGGGAGACGTTTGGGCTGCTCGGGCCAAATGGGGCTGGCAAGACAACCCTTGTCAAAATGCTCTGCACACTCATCCTGCCGACCTCGGGGTCCGCGCAAGTTGCCGGCTATTCGCTTGGCCAGCCGGCCGGCATCCGGGCTGGCGTTGGGCTCGTTGTGACCGACGAACGCAGCTTCTACTGGCGGCTCACTGGGCGGCAGAACCTGGCCTTCTTCGCCGCCATGCACGGCCTGCAAGGGGCTGAGGCAAAAGAGCGCATGGTCGAAGTGCTCGCAGCTGTGGAGCTGGAAGACCGGGCCGATGCCCCTTTCAGCCACTATTCAACAGGGATGAGACAACGTCTCTCAATGGCCCGCAGCTTGCTGCACCGGCCGCAGCTCCTGTTTCTCGACGAGCCGACACGCAGCCTCGACCCGGTGGCGCAGGCCCGCTTGCACCGCCTTCTGCAGCAGCTGGCCAGCGAACGCGGGGTGACCATCTTTCTGATCACGCATGATCTCGCCGAGGCGGAGAAGCTCTGTGAGCGGGTGGCGGTGATGCACGAAGGCCAAGTTAAGGTTGTCGGTTCGCCAGCCGCGCTGCGCCGTCAGATCGTGCGGCACTTATCGTACCGGGTTCGGGTACACCGCTGGCAGCCAGCGTTCGAGGCACAACTGCGGCAATGGTTGCCCGGATTGGCTGTGGAGGCGGGAACCGGCCACACCTGGCTGCGCTTTGAGGCGGCTGAGGGTGATGGTGTCCTCGACCGAATCCTTGACTACCTGAGGACTTCAGGTGTTGGTATTGAGAGTATAGAGGGCGCCCCGCCGACACTGGAAGAGGTGTTCAGTTACTTCACGGGGGAAGCGTAGGGCGTGCTGCGACACCTAAGAGCCTTCCTGGTTCGCGATCTACAGACCGAGGTAAGCTACCGTATCAGCTTCTTGCTCAGCTTCAGCGGTGTCATCTTTACCTCCGTCACCTACTATTTCCTGTCAAGATTGTTCGGCGACAATGTCGCGCCCTTCTTGGGAGAGTATGGGGGCGACTATTTCGCCTTCGCCATCATTGGCGTTGCCTTCGCGAGCTACTTCGGGCTGGGCCTGAATGGCTTTGCACGAGCCCTGCGCGAAGCACAGACGACGGGGACGCTTGAGGCGATGATGATGACGCCGGCCCCGGTGTCGACGATCGTGCTCGGATCGGCCGCGTGGAGCTACGCCTTCACGACACTGCGGGTTCTCGTTTATCTTCTATTGGGGATCTTGCTCGGGCTGGATCTGCGCGGCGCGAATTATCTGGCAGCCTTGGTCACCTTGCTCGTCGCTATCGTCGCGTTTGCCAGCCTGGGTATTATTGCCGCTGGGATCATCATGGTGATCAAACGCGGTGACCCTGTGACCGCTTTATTCAACAGCGTCGCGGCACTCGTAGGCGGCGTCTACTATCCCATCGCCGTGATGCCCGACTGGCTGCAGGCCGTAGCGCATTTACTCCCGATCACCTATGCGCTCAATGCGATGCGCTTAGCCCTTCTCGGCGACGCCACCTGGGCGGAGATCCTGCCAGACCTCCTCGCCCTGACTGCCTTTGCCGTTGTGCTCTTCCCGCTTTCGCTCTTCGTCTTTGCCCGTGCGGTGGAGTGGGCGCGGCGCGATGGAAGCTTGGCTCACTACTGAGAAAGAGAAAGACCCGCGCTTGCGGGCACGGGTCTCATAACTGGGGCCGGTAAAGTCGTGTCTCAGGACGTAGTTGCTTCCGCGACTGGTTTGCGGCCGTTTGTGCGTTCCTCTTGTGGTGCAGCCGCCGGCTTCCGAAAAACGTCGCCCACCGACAGATACTCGTATCCACGGGTCACGAGCTGGGAGTAGTCGGGAATCATGCGTCGCCCGTCGATAATCAGGTACGGAGGTGCGACGGCACTTTCAATCGTCGTTGCTAACCCGCGAAACTCCTCCCAATCCGTCGAAATGTAGAGGGCATCGCTACCTTCAATCGCCTTGCGAGGCGACTCATGGTACGTGATGCGATCGAATAGATGGTTCTTTTCAGGATTGAACCAGGTTCGCTGTGCTTCGCCCATGGCGAGCGGATCGTAAGCCCGGATCTCGCTAACGCCGCGTGCCAGGAGCGCCTCCACCGCCTTGAGAGCAGAAGAGTCGCGCATGTCGTTGGTTCGTTTCTTGAAGGCAAGGCCGAGTAGGGCCACCTTCTTGTTGTTGAAGTTGAACCCGGCTTCGTAAACGGCGCGGTCGATCAGATAAGTCTTCTGGTACTCGTTAATGTTGTAAACGGCCTGCAGAAGGTCTGTCGAACGCCCCGCGCGGTTGAGCTGGTAGATCAGGCTCTGGATGTCCTTGCCAAAGCAGCTGCCGCCAGCGCCGTTGCTGACGTAGGAGCCCCAGGTGCTGATGCGGGCATCGGAAGTGACGCCGATCTTGAGATCCTCCATATTCAGATTGGGGTATGCCTCGCCGAGGCGGGCGCCAACGCCGTTCCAGAACGAGATATAGGTGAGGAGCAAGGTATTGGCGACGTACTTGATCGCTTCGGCTGTTTCCGGCGTCGTTTCCAGGTAGCGGATACGCACGTGGTTGACGAACTGCGAGTAAACGCGCCGCAGCAGCTCGAAATCTTCATCTGTGTCGGCGCCAACGACGACCCGATCCGGCCGGCGCGATCCTTCGATGGCCCCGCCCTGCGCGAGAAACTCTGGATTGGAGGCAACTCCAAAGTTCTCGACATCATACTCTTCCAGGATCTTCTGCAGCAACCGCGCCGTGCCAATCGGTACGGTGCTCTTGTTGACGAATACAATCCGGCGCTTGTCCTCACGTTTCGCGAGCAGCTCGCCAAGCGTGCGCGCCGCATTTACGTAGTAGCTGAGGTCCGTCGAACCGTCACGATTCGGTGGCGTGTTCAGGCACATAAAAACGATGTCAGTGCCCTCGATGACCGGGGCAATGTCGCTGGTGAAGAAGAGATAACGATCCTTGGTCTCCTCGACCGCTTCGAACAAACCAGGCTCGTTGACGATCTCCTCAATACGGTCGCGATCGCCTGAGCGATACGCCTCCATCTTCGTTTCGTCAATATCGTATGCGTAGACTTCGTGACCAGCCTCGGCAAGAACGGCGGCATGTGGCAATCCGACGAAGCCGGTACCCACGACGATGATTTTCATGTTGAACTCCTTTGATTTCTTGTCGCGCCGCCCGCCAGATCATCTTTGATTAACTGGCCCGCCTCCCGGCCGATGGCGACGGCGTAATTCGTACCTCGATCCCAGGGATAAACCTGGCTCATACTGGCAAAGTATAGGCCGGGAAGCGGGGTCCGTAAAGGGGGAATACGGTGGGAATGGTTGATTTCCGGCACCGGCTGCGCATAGCGAGCACGAAAGAGCCAGCGCTTACGCACCCAGTCCGCGCGGAAGTCCGGGTTGACTTTATGTAAATGGCTGGCGAAGAGCGTCTCGAGTTCTCCTTCGTCCATCTGCATGTACGGATGGTCAGGCGTGACGTAGTCGCCACAGTAGACAAGGTGATCACCTCCGTAATGGCGGCGGTCAATGTAGTTGGTGTGTTCAACCAGTGCCAGAAACGGAATCTCGTTTTGCTGCTTGTCGGGAGCAGAAGCGGGAATGTTTAGCCAATACGTCTTCTCCATCAACTGTTCTCTGAGGGCCAGGGTCATGACCACGGCACCCATGCTTTTGAGCGCGCCCAGCTGGGCGAGGTACGCTGGGGGTAGCGAGGGGGCTATCCGCCGCAGCAGGCCAGGAGAAGTCGTGACGAGCACGCTGTCAGCTGCGAAGCTCTTCCCCTTACTCTCCACAAGGTGGTGCCCCTCTGTCTCGTCGCGCCTGATATGCTGCACTGGGTGGTTCAGGCAGATTTCCCCGCCGCGGCTGCGCACAGCATCGGTCAGCCTATCAACAAACAACTGGAAACCGCCCTGGAAGTAACCAAGCCGCGGGCTGCGCACCTTCAGCCGCGCCCACATCCAGGCCATGTTCGCCTCCTGGTAATAAGGCCCGAATTTCCCAATGAGCAGCGGGCGCCACGTCTGCTCGTAGATCTTTTTGCCATACCAACGGCGCATCCAGGCGTCGGCAGTCTCCTTTTCCAGCCGCCGCCACGGGTTACTGAAACGAAGGTAGGCGCTGACGAGGCCGAAGCGTGCGACGTCGAGAAGATTGAAGCCCGGATAACGGATCCATGCCATCGGCGAGTCAAACGGGACGATCCCCCCGTTGTACATGACTGAGGTGATCGGCCGCGGGAAGAAAAGGCGGTCAGCAATGCCGAGCTCGTCGACGAGCCGAATGATGGCTTTATCGCTGGTGAAGAGGTGGTGGTAGAATTTCTCCAGGGGCCATTCCCAGCTTTCGTCGCGAAAGCCGGCTGCCAGGCCGCCAGTGTGATCAGCCGCCTCCAGCAGGGTGACACGGTGCCCTGTCTGCAGCAGGTCGTAGGCTGCCGAGAGCCCGGCGACGCCCGCACCCACGATGATCACATGCCTGGACATTAAGCCGGCGCCTCCCGCTCGGCGACGCGCCGTGCCTGGCTAAAGACGGACCAGCCGAGCCCGCCGCGGACCATGTAGAATACACCCAGAAGCGTAACAGGAAGCCAAAGTGCAGCGTGAAGCACCAATGTGTAGGCCGTGGCGACTTTGGGCACGACGCCGTAGCGTACGAGAACGTCAATGCCGGGCTTGTCGAAGGTGCCGATGTAGCCAGGCGCCGAGGGTAAAGTAGTAAACAGATTTACGATACCGTTCATCAACATCAGGGCAAAGAAGGAGACTTCAAAGGGAAAAGCGTGCATGACGAACCAGTACTTGACAGTCTCCAGGAGCCAGATGACGACGGAGGTCAGAAAGATCATGAGTACGTTGCGGAACTGGCGCAGCGACTCCAGGCCGAAGAGGAAACGCTCCGCGATCTCGACGATTCGCTCGCTATACTGTTGCGGCAGATCAAACGGCCATGTCGTTAGAAACGCGACGAGGCGGAGCGCCCGCTCCGGCATCGCGGCGAGCATGAAAAAGAGGAGTAAAGCCGCGAAGAAGGCTGCGCTCGCAATAATGACCAGCCAGCGTTCGGTGCTACCGGGGGTTGGTGCGAACGGCAACGCCACAAAGACAAACAAGAGCATGACGAGGCCGTCAAAGACGCGTTCGACAATGACAGTCGCCAGGCTTGCACTCATCGGAACCTCTTCCTGGCGCTGGAGCACATACGAGCGTAACACCTCGCCTGCACGCAACGGGTAAACATTGTTCCCCATATAGCCAATGACGACGATGGGGAAGAGGCGACGCACCGGAATACGCTTGAGTGGCCGTAGCATATAGTCCCAACGCCACGTACGCGCCCAGACGGCGACAAAGTAGGTGGCGATACCAGGCACGAGCCACACGTAATCGGCCGCCAGCATCTCCTGCCAGACATCTCCTAATTGCAGCCCGCGTAGCGCCAACCAGAGAAAAAAGGCGCTGATGAGGAGCCCCAGCCACAGTTGCCAACGCTTCAAGCTAACGTTCTTTCCTTCTCGTGAAAACCGGATCGGCAACGCCGATCCGGTTCATCTGATTCCACCTTTTATACACGCCTACTCTGACAAGAGCGCGAATTTAACTGGACTCACGCCGGCGTCTCATTTCTCGTAGTACTCGCCAGGGCCGCTTTCCAGCGGGGCATCGGTAAGGGTGGCGCCAATGACGCGGACATTGGCGCGTTCAAGCTGTGCCTTGGCCCGTTCGGCGTGCTCGCGCCGGGTCCTACCTGAACGTAGAACCAAGAGAACGCCGTCAACGCGGGCCCCGAGCACGGCCGCGTCAGTGAAACCAACAACCGGCGGCGCGTCGAGCAGCACAATGTCGGCTTTTTCCAGCAGGCTCTCGAGGACGCGATCCACCTGTCGCGAACCCAGCAGATCGGCTGGATTCGGAGGCAGCGACCCGCTCGGCAGCAGCCACAGATTATCCACCCCGGTCTGTACGAGTGGGGCCTCCTGCTCTTCGTTCAGAATCATGGTCGTCAACCCGGCTTCATTTTCGACGCCAAACAGCGTGTGCAGGCTCGGGCGCCGTAGATCACAATCGACAAGAATTGTGCGGCGCCCACTTTGTGCCATCGTAATCGCCAGGTTGGCAATGGTCACGCTCTTGCCATCGTTCGGCGTCGGCGAGGTGACGACCAGCGTGCGAATCGGATCGTCGAGGCTATAAAAACTGAGATTCGTGCGCAGGGTGCGGTACGCTTCGCTGGCCGGCGAACGGGGATCGGTGAGAGTAATGAGATCTTTCATGATTTTGTTGTGGGGATAGCGCCAATGACGGGAATCTCCAGGTAGCGCTCGACGTCTTCTGGACGGCGCATGACACCGGATTCAATCCCTTCAAGGACGAGGATGGCGACGATGCCAAGCAACGCGCCGAAGACAGCGCCAGCAGCAGTGTTGATCAGCGGCTTCGGACTCTCAATGGCTACGGTCGGTTCGTCGAGTAGCTCGGCGTGAATACGGTACTCGGCGCGCAGGTCAGCGTTCAGGCGCTGGCGTTCGAAGATAAGCTGTTCGGCCCATACGCGCGCGATGTCTTTGGCTAGGTCCGGGTTAGTGTTCTCGACATCTATCTGGATCACGGACTCGGACGTGCTGGGTGCGATCGTCACATCACCCATTAGTTCGCCGGGCGTCATGTCCAGTCGAAGCGTGTCGATAACCGCGGCGGCGCGCTTGGTGCTCGTCAACCAGAGAGCGAAATCGCGGCGCAGCTCGCGCACCGCCTGCGTCTGGCCAAAGTCAGGACGCGAGGTAATCAGCAAGCGCGATGACGCCTGCCACACGGTAGTTTGTGCCTTGCTAAAGCCGAAGGCGGCGGCAGCGGTCAGCACGGCAAGCAGAATAATCAGCCAGCCGCGCCGCCGCAGAATGCGAATGTAATCTCTTAGCTCCACAATCTCATCTCCTCAAGCTAGGATTCGCCCCTGGCGCCGCGGGAAACGCTCCGGCGCCGGCGCGCATCTCTAGCGGGGCGGTATCTCGCCCAATACAGTCAGACCGAGTGCTTCCACGTCATCGCGCGCGCGAACGGTCGGGTCGATATAGTCCACAAAAAACGCCAGGCCGAGCCCGGCGGCAATGGCCAGGCCAACACGCAGCAACAGGTTGAGCCGGCTACCTAAGCCGGGCGGCAGCTGGTTAACGATAGCATCGTCAAGCACGATTACCTCTGCCGCTTGCCCGCCTAACTGCGGAAGCGCCTGGGCGTTTTGTTCCTGCAAAACAGTGATTGCGGCATCCATCATTGCCGCCAGGACATCAGGGTCACTGTGCATAAGTGACAAGGTTAACATGCTACGGGATGTATCGACGACGACACCGCCGCTCACTTCGCCAGGGGCCACGCTAACATTACGCTGAGCCAGCTCGTCGCTGACGGCAACCCCGAAGCGATTGCCACGCACCCACGCAGCGAGCCCATTGACAATATACTCGGACTCTAGCCAGGTATGGTAGCCTTCCTCATCAGAAGCGGCAGCCTGCGGCGCAGGCGTCTGGCTGGCAATGAAACGAACGCCCACGTTGTACAGGGGAGCCGGCGCTCGATAGGTGGCGAGGCCAAGGGCAAGAACAATCACTGCCGGTATGAGTGCCAGCAGCCAGCGCCGCCGCAATACCCTCCAATACTCACGCAATTCCATAGTGTCCAGCTCTGTCCGGGTACAGGTTACCCACACCCTCACCAGCGCCCAGCCGTGCTTAACCGCGCTGGTGACTTTCCATCTGTTTCTCGATAAAGCCTAAGATGCGCTGGCGAAAGACGGCATTATCGAACTGGGCCGCATGGGCGCGGATGAAAGCCGGATCGACAGCCGCATCGTCAAACGCTTCTACCGCTTTGATAATAGCCTCTGGCGTCTGCGCGGCAAACATCGCCCCGGTGCCGGGAACCACAGTGTCAAGGGCGCCACCGGCGGCGTAGGCAATCACCGGGCGCCCAGCAGCCATTGCCTGTATGGGCGCGATGCCAAAATCCTCGTCGCCTGGCCAGACGAAGGCCCGGCTGCGGGCCATTAGGTCGGGCAGGTCGCTACCATCTACGTAACCAAGAAAGGTCACGCTCGGGCCGGCGAGCCTTTCCAGCCGCTCCCGGTCGCGCCCGCTACCGGCGATCATCAGCGGTCGGTCGAGCGCGTTGAAGGCTTCGATCAACACGTCAAGGCGGCGGTAGGGTAACAGGCGCCCGACGAACAGATAATAGTCACCCAGCTCGCGGCACACGTCAAAGCGATCTAAATCGACCGGTGGGTAAATGATGGCCGAATCACGCCGGTAATACTTGGCGATCCGCCTACGGATTTCGCGCGAGATCGCTATGAAATGATCGACGCGGTCCGCTGCCAACCGGTCCCACAGGCGGAGATAGTTGAGGAACGGCGCGAGGATCAGCCGGGCGGTACGACTAAGCCGCTCCTGGGCAGCATACTGCTGGTAGCGCCACAGGTAGCGCGTTGGCGTCAGGCAGTAACAGATGTGCAGCGTGTGCGGGGGCGTGATAATTCCGTGGGCAAAGCCACTCTTGTTGCTGATCACAAGATCGTAGTCGCTAAAATCGAACTGCTCAAAAGCTAGTGGAAAGAGCGGGAGGTATAACTGCTGGCGCTTGTAGATGCGGGGAAAGCCATCGAGGAACGTCGTGCGGATGTCCCACTCCTGCCAATACGCCGGCATGCGATCCCGCCAGTAGATCGAGGTATAGACGGGCGCGTCTGGAAAGATAGACACGAGCGATTCGAGAACGTCCTCTGCACCTCCTACTTGGTTGAGCCAGTCATGTACCAGGGCTACTCTCATGGCATCTGGTCTATTCGATCCCCAACCGTTCCATGCGTGCCGCCAACTCAGCTTCAACTTCCAGGCTGTGCATGGCATCGTCAAGCTGGCTGTCGAGGCGGCTCGACTGTACTTCCCAGGCGGCGTCAGCATGGTCCAGCCGCCGGCGAATATTCTCGGCGGCGCGCGCCACGTCACTGTCACCCTGGCCCATTAGCGAATCCAGAGAGCGCA
Organism: Anaerolineae bacterium; assembly: GCA_032260445.1. Lineage (GTDB taxonomy): Bacteria > Chloroflexota > Anaerolineae > Promineifilales > Promineifilaceae > JAAYYY01. The sequence goes on from JAVVFG010000051.1 coordinate 15,401, forward strand.
TCGCCTGCGTAGTGACCTCCTTTGCCTTAGCGAGGTCGAGCAGAAAGCCGAGTTCTTCGCGCTCCTGCCGGGCGATCGCCAGCCGCCCTTCCAGCTTCGTTTCGACGTCGCGCAGCTCCTCGGCGGCAGCGATCTGCCGCTGCAACGAGCTGTCATACGTCTTGATCAGCTCGAGCGTAGAGCTGAGACGTTTCTGGGTAACCATCGCCTCGGTGCGTTTGTT
>JAVVFG010000051.1:15633-16493 GCA_032260445.1 Anaerolineae bacterium
CGTTTGTTCTGCATGAGAAACTGGTCGACGGCGGCGTCGAGTCGCGCAGCATGATCGGCTAAGGCTTCGCGGCGGCGGCGTGTGGTCGCAACCTGGGCGATCATCGGATTGATCGTCTTCTTAAACGTTTCTAAGGCGCGCTCGGCCTGCCGGATGAACTCATCATAAACGGCAAGATCGCTCTTCTCGATGGCGCGATCGGCAAGCTCGTGCAGGTTCGCCCGGAACAACGTGCGCAGCTTCTGAAACAGAGTGGCCATGGTCAGAATCTTCCCCAGGCATACTTAGGTGGTATTAACCAGTAGATTATACAGGTCGGCAAACAAAAGAGCGACCACCATTGGCGGTCGCTCTTTCTACAAACTCCGGGTCCGGCCACGGCCAGGCAGGTCAGTCAGGAGAATGCCCGGAGCCTTGTAGCAAACTGGAAGAAACAGATACTGCGTGTGCCGAGCGCGCTTATCCGTTCTTGATGACGATTTCTTCTTCGACCGGATCATGCGCCTTTGCCGCCGGCCGGGCTGTTTCAGGCATCAGCACGGCGAGCACCAGGTACACGAGGAGTGCCTGACCATGCGTGGCGAATGCCATCAGCACGAAGAACAGGCGAATAAGAACCGGATCGACGTTCAGATAGGCGCCCAGACCACCGGCCACGCCGAGGAACATACGGTCGCTTCGTGAACGCATCAGTCGTTTGTTGTCCATCTCTAATACCTCCATCTGTCTGTTCATCTTTCATTACGCAGTTGCCGCAGCAAGGTTGCAACGGCAAACGCCGGGTGACAGCCGGTTCATCCTTGTGTTAAACTCGACCAGATTGCGCAGAGACGAGCCGGGCATCCGGTAAAGGCAGAGAC
>JAVVFG010000052.1:0-16464 GCA_032260445.1 Anaerolineae bacterium
GTCGGGCGGTGCCAGGGGCAGCAGCAGAGTGAATGTGCTGCCCCTGCCCGCGCCGGTGCTCGCTGCCGTCAGCTCGCCACCCATTGCCCACGCCAGGTAGCGCGAGATGGTCAGGCCGATGCCGCTGCCGCCGCTGCGGCGCGAACGGGACGTATCGACGCGGAAAAAGCGTTCGAAAATGTACGGTAGCGCCTCTGCCGGAATGCCAATACCGGTGTCCGTCACAGTTACCTCGGCGTTCCGTTCGCGCGACGACACCTTTACGTCGATGCGCCCACCTTCCGGCGTGTAACGGATCGCATTGCCCAGTAGGTTGTGCAGAATCTGCAGCACGCGGTCGGCGTCAACGTGAACCAATGGCGAATCGGCCAGCCGGCTCACCGACAGTGTAACCCCTTTACCCGCGGCCTGCGACAACAGCGATGCCGCAGCTAGCTCGACCAATGGTAGCAGCGGCTGACTTTCCATCTGCAGGCTAATCTGGCCCGCTTCCACCCTTGACAGCGCCTGAAGGTCGTCGATGAGGCGCTGCAGCCGGCGTACCTCCTGGTGCATGGCGTCAAACGTCTCTTCTTCCGGCTCAAACAGGCCGTCTACCAGCCCCTCCAGATAGCCGGCAAGTGCTGTCAGCGGCGTGCGCAACTCGTGGGCCACGTCGCCGATGAGCGTGACACGCTGTTCTTCGACGCCCTGCAGGGCTTTGGCCATCTGGTTGAAGCTGGACGCGACTAGGGCGAGTTCCTCACTATCCGGAACCGAGACGCGTTCGCTATAGCGGCCAGCAGCCACCCGCCGTGCACTGCCTGCAAGCTGGTCGAGTGGGTGGAGGATCTGCCGTGCCAGGACGAGTCCAGTAATGAGCGCCGCGACGATCGCGCCCGTCGCTGCCACGGCGACTGACGCTAGCACCGCGGAACGGAACGCTGCCAGGAGCGCAGACGTTCCTTCCGCCAGCTCTGCCTCACTCTCCGCTGACGCCAGCGCAGCGAAATCGCCCGCCAGCGCCGAGGGGACGACGTAGTCAAGCAGGATGCGGCTCATCGCTAACACCACGATAACGCCGACAATCACCACGAGCATGTGCGCAGCGACGATTCGCCAGCGCAGCCGGCTGAAGAGGGGATGCCGGCTCATGCCGGGTTATCCACCAGTTTGTAGCCGACCCCGCGGATCGTTTCGATCACACGCTCGCCTGTCGCCTCTTCCAGCTTGCGCCGCACCTGGCCGACATACACGTCTACCACACGTTCGTTGCCGTAGAAGTCAATGCCCCAGACACGGTCGAGGAGCTGCTCGCGCGTGAGTACGAAACCCGCATGTAGCGCCAGCTCCCAGAGCAGCTTGAACTCCGTCGGCGTGAGTTCGATTGGCCCGCCTGGCGTGCGGGCTTCGTAGCGATCTGCATCAATGCTAAAGAGGCGGAAGTGGCGGCTATTACCGCCTCGCCGGTCCCCCCGCTGGCGCCGCAGGATTGCCTCGACCCGTGCCACGAGCTCGCGCGGGCTGAATGGTTTCGTCAAGTAATCATCCGCGCCCAGCTTCAACCCGGCCACGCGATCCATCTCTTCGGTGCGCGCCGTGAGCATCAAGATGTAGACGTCTGAACGCTCCCGCAGGCGCGTGGCTACTTCCATACCGTCCATGCCCGGGAGATTAAGATCCAGAATCACTAGGTCGGGCTGGTAACTCTGCGCCTGCCGCAGCGCATCTGGGCCATCATCGCTGCTGAGAACGTGAAAGCCCGCGCTCTCGAGATACGTGCGCACCACACGTTGGATGCTCACTTCGTCTTCGACGACAAGAATGGTTTTTTTGCGCATAGTACGGTGTTCCGGCCTGTGTCTCCATTATACTCCCGGGGAGCAGGCACGCGAACCGGCCGGGCACCTTCGCGCATTAGCGTTACCTAGTCGCATACACGAATACCTGGATGCATTCGTTACATTTGTCAGGGGAAGGCGATGACAACCGGCACTGCCCGCAAGCAGTCGTCTCGGCTATCCTACAACCAATATCTCCGGGGGACGCATGACACGGACATGGAGGCGATAGATGGCCAGTGAGACATGGGTAGTCGTCAAGAAGCAGTGGTGTGACGTGCTCCAGCGCGAAGCCGAGCTACTGGAGCGAAGGGTGTATCCGGCCAGCGTCCTGCCAGACATGGAAGCCTACCGCGTAGTCGGGCGCAAATGCTCCGCCGATATCGAATGCAATTTGCTGGGCTGCCGCTGCAAATGGGCTTATACCGACCCTGAATTTGACCGATTCGCTCTCTAGGAGAGCGCAATCCTCGGGAAAACAGCAAAAACGGAAGTGGCTGCAGTGGTGAGCTGCAGCCACTTCTCACAGAAAAGGAGGTGGGGTGACGGCGACAGGGTAGCCGTTTAGATGTAACCAGGTCCGTAGGAGCTGACGACCTGGATGTAGTTCGCCCGTTCAAACGCGGCGGGAGCAGCCACGTTAACCTGGCTCAGACTCCCACGCAGCTCGTCGAGCGAATTGTACTCGTTCTCCACCAGCCACATCGCAACCTCGCCGAGGATCTCCCCAATCCGGCCTAGCCCGTTCTCCAGAAGTTCGGAGGCCATCATCGCCACCGTCGCTCCAGCCGCCAGGCTCTTGAGCACGTCGGTCGCCGTGTGCACGCCCGTCGTGAGACCGATGTCGGCGTGCACGCGTCCGTAAAGGATGGCGGCCCAACGTAGGGGAAGGCGCAGCTCATCCGAGTCGCTTAAGATCAGGTTCGGCACGACCTCCAACGCTTCGAGATCCAGGTCCGGCTGGTAGAAGCGGTTGAAAAGCACAAGACCATCGGCGCCGGCGTCGTCGAGTCGCTTCGCCATGTTGGCCATTGAGCTGAAATAGGGGCTAAGCTTCATCGCCACCGGAATTTGTACCGCAGCCTTCACGTCGCGCAGCACGTCAAGGTAGATCTGCTCCACCTCTCCGCCCGTCAGTTCCGGGTTGGTCGGGATGTAATAGATGTTCAGCTCGAGCGCGTCGGCGCCCGCTTCCTCGATGCGCCGTGCGTAGTCGATCCAACCCCCAGTCGAGACACCGTTCAAGCTGGCAATGACCGGAATGTCCAGCACTTCCTTGGCGCGCGCGATGTGCTCAAGATAGGCCTCCGGCCCGACCATACGGTAGCTCGGCGCCTCAGGGAAGAAGGTGATTGATTCCGGGTAGATTTCCGTGCCCTGGACGAGATACTCATTCAGAGTTTTGCTCTCCATGCGAATCTCTTCTTCGAAGAGCGAGTAGAGGACGACAGCCGCCGCGCCGGCGTCTTCGATGCGGCGCAGGGTGCTGATGTGACGGGAAAGGGGTGACGACGACGGAACGATTGGGTTCTTGAGGTTGAGACCCAGGTACGTGGTGCTCAGATCCATGCTCTTTCTCCTATTGCAGACGAAGAGGAGCGGCAGCGTTCCTGCCGCCGCTCCTCAGATGCTTCACTCAGCGATTGCCGTTCTGCCCGTTCTTCTTACCCCGCGCCAACTGCTCGTAGGCTTCCCAGCGGAATTCCACATCCCCTTGCGCAAGGCGGAGCAGCCGTTCGGCTGCTTCCGGATTACTCTGCGTGAGCATGCGATAGCGGCCTTCGCGGTAAATATACTTCTCCAGCGGCAGGCTCGGCGCCTTGGAGTCGAGCTGGAACGGATTCTGGCCTTCCGCGCTCAGGTCAGGGTTGTACCGGAAGAGAGGCCAGTGGCCTGACTTCACCGCGGCGTCCTGCTGTTCGAGCCCGAAGCGCAGGTCATAGCCATGGGCGATGCAATGCGTGTAGGCGATGATCAGCGATGGCCCGTCGTACGCTTCCGCTTCGAGAAACGCCTGGACGGTCTGCCGGTCGCTGGCACCCATCGCCACCCGGGCCACATAGACGTTGCCGTAGGTCATTGCCAGCATGCCTAGGTCTTTCTTAGGTAGCGGCTTGCCGGCAGCGGCGAACTTGGCGACGGCGCCGCGCGGCGTCGCTTTCGACATCTGCCCGCCGGTATTGGAGTAGACCTCAGTATCGAGAACGAGAACGTTCACGTTGCGCCCGGAGGCAAGGACGTGGTCCAGACCGCCGTAGCCAATGTCGTACGCCCAGCCATCGCCGCCGACGATCCACACGCTCTTGTTCACGAAGACGTCGCTCAGGCTGAGCAAATTCTCCAGCTCGGCGCGCTGTTCGTCTACCTCGCCGTCGCTGCCCTGTATCATTTCTTCGATGCGGTGCTTCAGCTCGGCCACGCGGCCCCGTTGGGCACGGATCTCCTCGTCCGTCACCTGATCAGCGTAGATAATCGCGTCGGCCAACTCCGGCCCAATCGCCTCACGCAGTGTGCGCAAAAGATGGATTCCAGCCTCGGTGCGCTGGTCAAGGGCCACACGCATGCCCATGCCGAACTCGGCGTTATCTTCGAACAGAGAGTTTGACCAGGCTGGCCCGCGCCCTTCGTCGTTCTTCGCCCAGGGCGTCGTCGGCAGGTTACCGCCGTAGATGGATGAGCAGCCCGTGGCGTTGGCGATCAAGGTGCGGTCGCCAAAGAGCTGGCTCAGCAGTTTGAGGTAGGGTGTCTCGCCGCAGCCAGCGCAGGCGCCCGAGAACTCGAAGAGTGGCTCGAGCAGCTGGTTGTACTTGACCTGATTGAGCGGAATCTCCGCGCGATCCGTGTATGGCAGTGTCTCGAAGAAGGCCCAGTTCTCAACTTCCTGTTCGCGGATCGGCAGCTGCGGAGCCATGTTGATTGCCTTGAACTTCGGCTGCGCCTTGTTCTTCGCAGGGCACACCTCTACGCATAGCGCACAGCCGGTGCAATCTTCGACCGCCACCTGCAACGTATAGAGCTGGTCTTTCCACTCCCGGAAACGCGCAGGCGCCGTCTTAAAGCTCGCTGGAGCATCCGCTACCGCTTCTGGGGAGACAACCTTCTCGCGGATAACCGCGTGCGGACATACGAAGACGCACTTGCCACACTGGATGCAGATGTCGGGATCCCAAACCGGTACTTCAACGGCAATATTCCGCTTCTCCCACTGCGTCGTCCCGGTGGGGTACGTGCCGTCCACGGGCAGGGCGCTCACCGGCAGCATGTCGCCATCGCCGGCAATGATGCGCGCCGTTACCGATTGCACAAATTCCGGTGCCTCCGCCGGTACCACCGGCGGGCGCACGAACTCGCTCGACACGGCTTCCGGCACGTCGACGCGGTACATATGCGACAGCGCGGCGTCTACTGCCGCGAAGTTCTGCTGTACTACCGTTTCGCCGCGCTTGCCGTACGTCTTCTCGATCGCTCTCTTGATCTCGCCAATGGCCTCATCACGTGTCAACAGTGGCTCACCCGTTATCTCGTCCAAGAGGGCGAAGAAACACGTCTGCATGATCGTGTTGATACGGCGGCCCATGCCGGTTTCATCAGCTACGGAGTACGCATCGACAACATAGAACTTGATGTTCTTGTCGATCATCTGCTGCTGCATTGTGCGTGGCAACGTCTCCCATACCTCATCAGGCCCGAAGGGGCTGTTCAGGAGGAGGGTTGCCCCCGGCGCAGCAAGTTCCAACACGTCGAAGCGCTCCACGAACGTCGCCTGGTGTACGCCGACGAAGTTGGCCGACTGCACCAGATAGGTCGAGCGGATCGGCCGCGGGCCGAAGCGTAGGTGGCTGACCGTACGCGCGCCAGATTTCTTCGAATCGTACACGAAATAGCCCTGAGCGAACTTATCCGTGTTCTCGCCGATGATCTTGATCGAGTTGTGGTTCGCACCCACAGTGCCGTCGGCGCCCAGTCCATAGAAGACAGCACGCACGTTGTCCTCCGACTCGATGACGAAATCTTCGTCCCACGGCAGGCTCGTGTTGGTCACGTCGTCGTGGATGCCGATAGTGAAGTGATTCTTCGGCCGTTCTTTCTTCAGCTCGTCGAAGACCGCCTTGACCATCGCCGGCGTGAACTCCTTCGAGCTCAGCCCGTAGCGCCCGCCGACAACGCGCGGCATAGCGTTGAACTGGCTCGCACCATCGCTCACCTGTTCACTAAGCGCCGTGACGACGTCGAGGTAGAGGGGCTCGCCCGTCGCGCCCGGCTCTTTGGTGCGGTCCAACACGGCGATCGCTCTGGCACTCGCCGGCAGGCTCTGCACAAACCGTTCGCTATCAAACGGGCGGTAAAGACGCACGACCAAGACGCCGACCTTCTCGCCCTGGCTGTTGAGATAGTTGACCGTCTCGCGCGCCGTCTCTGCGCCAGAGCCCATCACGACGATGACGCGCTCGGCATCGGGCGCGCCTTCGTAGTCGAATAGGTGGTACTGGCGCCCCGTGAGCGACGCGAACTGGTCCATTGCGTCCTGCACGATGCCGGGGCAGTGCAGGTAATAGGGATTCACCGTCTCCCGCGCCTGGAAGAAGGTGTCAGGGTTATGGGCCGTGCCGCGCACGACCGGGTCGTCCGGCGTAAGGCCGCGCTCGCGATGTGCCCGCACCAGCTCATCGTTGATCATCGCGCGTGCCACGCTCTTGTCGAGCGGGTTAAGCTTGTTTAGCTCGTGCGAGGTGCGGAAGCCGTCGAAGAAGTGCACGAACGGCACGCGCGCGGCGAGGGTGGCTGCCTGCGCGATGAGCGCGAAATCCATCGCTTCCTGGTTGTTGTTGGAGGCGAGGAAAGCCCAGCCGGTGTTGCGCGCCGCCATAACGTCGCTGTGATCGCCAAAAATGGACAGTGCCTGCGTCGCGACCGAGCGCGCTGCTACGTGAAAGACGGTGGCCGTCAGCTCGCCGGCGATCTTGTACATGTTCGGGATCATCAATAGCAGCCCCTGGGAGGCGGTAAAGGTGGTCGTCAGCGCGCCGGTCTGTAGCGCGCCGTGCACTGCTCCCGCAGCACCGCCTTCCGACTGCATCTCCACGACCAGGGGAACTGAACCCCAGATGTTGCGCCGCCCTTCGGCCGACCACTGATCGGCCAGTTCGCCCATCGCCGAAGAGGGGGTAATTGGATAAATGGCGATAACTTCGTTGACCATGTGGGCGACGGTTGCCGTGGCCTCGTTGCCGTCGATGGTCAGGTACAGGTCTCTTCTCTCAGCTAGTTCAGCCATAGTGATTCTCCAGTGTTCGGTCGTCAGCTAGCGACGGGCGGCAGGCTCTTCACCTGCCGCCCGCCGCCTCTGAAAAGCGCTTACTCCCGATCAGCCAGTGCGGCGTGGGCTGCCGCGAGGCGGGCAATGGGCACCCGGAACGGGGAGCAGGAAACGTAATTGAGGCCCAGCCTGTGGCAAATAGCAATGCTGGCGGGATCCCCACCATGCTCGCCGCAAATGCCGATTTCCAGGTCTGGGCGGGTGGCGCGGCCCTCGTTAACAGCCCATTCCATCAGCTTGCCCACGCCGGGGTCGTCGATGCTCGCGAACGGGTTTTCCGGCAGGATGCCGCGCTGGATGTAATCGACGAGGAAGCCGGCCTCGGCGTCATCGCGGCTGACGCCAAACGTCGTCTGCGTCAGGTCATTGGTGCCGAAGCTGAAGAATTGCGCGATTTCGGCGATCTCGCCGGCGGTGATGGCTGCCCGCGGAATCTCGATCATCGTGCCGAACTTGTAGTCGACCGGGCAGTTCTTCTCTTCCATCACGGCGCGCGCCTCCGCTTCCAGCGCCGTCTGCTGCGTCGTCAGCTCGTTGACGTGCATCGTCAGCGGGATCATCACCTCCGGATGGACGTCAACACCTTCTTTCGTCACATTGCAGGCCGCTTCGAAGATGGCGCGAACCTGCATCTCGGTTAGCTCGGGAATGAGGATGCCCAGACGGACGCCGCGCGTGCCGAGCATTGGGTTCTGCTCGCGCAGCGCTTCGACGCGCTCGAGGTAATTCTGCTTCACGCGGATTTCCTCCAGCGATGCGTCGATCTCGCTGATCGTGTGGTAATGCTGCAGCCGGACCTTGTGGTCGGCAAGCTCTTGAATAAGCTCCTCGTACGCCGGCAGGAACTCATGCAGCGGCGGGTCGATCAGGCGGATGATTACCGGCAGCCCGTCCATGGCGCGGAAAAGACCTTCGAAGTCACTGCGTTGCATCGGCAGCAGATGGGCGATCGCCTCATTCCGCTCGGCGCTCGTCTTGGCCATGATCATGCGTTGCACGATCGGCAGCCGCTCTGTCTCAAAGAACATGTGCTCGGTACGGCACAGGCCGATGCCCTGGGCCCCATATTCACGGGCGCGCGCCGCGTCCTTGGGGTAATCGGCGTTTGCCCAGACGCCAAGCTGGCGAAACTCGTCAGCCCAGCTCAGCAGCTTGCGCAGGTACAGGTTCTTGATATCAGGCACGACTGTCGGCAACTGGCCCACATAGACAAAGCCGTTCGTCCCGTCGATGCTCAGCCAGTCACCCTCTTTAATCGTCAGCTCTTCGTCCATGCGCATCACGCGCGAGTCGAGGTCGATCTCCAGCTTGCTGACGCCCACGACAGCGGGCTTCCCGAACTGGCGCGCGACGAGGGCCGCATGGCTGGTTCGGCCGCCGCGGCTGGTTAGAATCCCCTGGGCTGCCAGCATACCGTGCACGTCATCCGGCTTCGTTTCTGGGCGAACCATAATCACCTTGCGCCCGTGCTCCTTCGCCCAGCGCTCGGCTGTATCCGCATCGAAGGCAACGACGCCGACCGCCGCTCCCGGCGAGACGTTCAGGCCCGTTGCCAGCGGCTCGATGTCACGGATCGCCTCACTGTCAAACTGCGGGTGGAGGAAGAAGTCGATCTGGTCAGGCGAGACCCGCCGCACCGCCTCCTCCTTGTTGATCAGCCCCTCTTCCACCATGTCGACGGCGATACGCACCGCCGCCTGCGCCGTGCGCTTCCCATTTCGAGTCTGCAGCAGCCAGAGCTTACCTTGTTCGATGGTAAACTCCATATCCTGCATCTCGGTGTAATGTTCTTCGAGCCGGCGTGAGATATCCTCGAACTCCTTGTAGAGCTCGGGCATCACATCCTGCAACTCCTCAATTGGCTGCGTGGCACGAATACCGGCGACGACGTCCTCACCCTGCGCGTTGACCAGGAAGTCGCCTTCCAGATGCGGCTCTCCTGTCGACGCGTTGCGCGACATGGCGACGCCGGTTGCACTGTCGTCGCCCATGTTCCCAAAGACCATCGTCACGATGTTCACACCCGTGCCCAGATCGTGTGGGATGCGTGCGGCGTTGCGATAGTCAACCGCGCGCTTTCCGTTCCACGACTTGAACACAGCCTCTGTCGCCATTCTCAGCTGTTCGTACGGGTCGGACGAGAACTCGCGGCGCGTGTAGCGCTCGAAGATCTCCTTGAACTCCTCCGTTACCTCTTTCCACGCCTCCGCGCCCAGTTCCGAGTCACTCTTGACCCCAGCTTTTTCACGCTGGCGCGTCAGGACCTCCTCGAAGACCTCGTCAGGCATGCCCATGACTACCGAGCCAAACATCTGCACCAGGCGACGGTACGAGTCATAGACAAACCGTGGATCCTGCGTGAGGCGGATCATGCCTGCGGCGACCTCGTCATTAAGGCCGATGTTCAGAATCGTGTCCATCATGCCGGGCATCGAGAACTTAGCGCCCGAACGGCAGGAAACGAGCAAGGGCTTGTCGGGATCGCCGAATTTCTTGCCCGTCATCTCTTCCATAGCCGTCATCGCTGCCAGTTCTTCTTCCCACATCCCAGGCGGGTATTCGCCGCCGCGGTCCAGATACTCCAGACAGGCCTCGGTTGACACGGTGAATCCAGGCGGAACGGGGATGCCGATTCGCGTCATGTCGGCTAGGTTGGCTCCCTTACCACCTAGCAGGGCACGCACGCCCTCCCAGTCGCCGGCGTGCTCCTCCGCCTTATCTACCTCGTTGAACAGGTAGACGTACTTCGTATCGGTATCTGCATCGCTGCGTGTTCTTGTCGCTGCGGCAGCTTGAAAATCATCGGACATGAAGCATTCCTCCAATTTGTGTGATTCGCCGATTGGTTAGTTGAGTCAGGACGCTCAGCGAAAATAGCCGGGATATTCGCCGGCAACCAGCCTGGTTCCCGGCGTCGAAAGCCTAAATGTGCAAAGCCATCGTGCCCCATTGTATGCGGCGGCTGAAGTGATTGGCAGTGACAGATTGCACATAACGATCTGACAAAAGTCACCGTCACCACCAGGTTGTTCTGCGGGTGGCGACTCAGGAGGTCAGGCGGCGGTAAACGAGCGCGTTGCCCTGTTTTCCAGCTTCCTCGAAAAGCGCCAACTTGCGCAGGCAGTAGGCCATCTTTTGGGCAAGTGCCCGCTTCTGGTTCAGGGCGGAGGCCAGGTCGGCGGTCGTGAAACGCTCTGGTAGCGATGCCGGCAACAAGGTACCAAGATCCGCCGGGCTGGCGAATTCGTGGCATGCAATGACCTGTAGTAGACGCCGCTCGTCGGTTATCCAACGCCACCGGCGACGGCGCCGTGTCTGACCGTAATGGCGGAACTCCTCCTCCTCGGTCAACACGACTTCCAGCGTGACGTTCGGATCGGCGAGCAGGTAGGGAACGCGCACCAACTCATAAAACAGGTCAGAGACGGCGCCCTTCCGCGGCGACCGGCGGCGGCTGAGGTAGCCATCCCCATCGGGATTGCGGCGGACGATCCACTTGGTGACCGCGATGGGATAGACGAGGCGTAGTCTGTGGTTGCGGGCCAGCGCCGAGAGCTTGGCGCCGATTGCCCCGAAATTTCCAGTCTGGATTTCGACAAGCTCGCCATCACCCTGTACGACGTCCACGACGTAACCGTCGACATTAACCTCAAAGTGTGCCTCAGGCCCTGCAGCCCACCGCTTCAGTGCGGCGTGCAGTGCCGTCTCATTATAAGTTGGGAGGACGCCACTCATGGAAACATCATAGCTTGTGGTTATACCGTACGCAACCTAAGGGTATTTGTGTAATGTTTCACAAGCGATTATTTCCGTCAGGGGTTTAGATGACAACTGTCACTAACCATCGCGCCCCGTCTGTCCTAAGCTTAGCCTAGAGTCACGGAGGGTAATGCCTAATGTTAAACCTGATCCTGATCGTGTTCGCGCTAGTCTGCGCCATTCAGGCTGTCACAGCAACACGGCTAATGCGTGCCGCACTATGGCTTGCCGGGGTCAGCGCCCTTACGGCAATTCTGCTATTCCGCATCGGCGCGCACGAAGTCGCCGTCATCGAGCTTAGCGTCGGCGCAGGGCTCGTGACGGTCCTCTTTGTCTTCGCCATCGCCATCGCCGGCGAGGACGCCATGGGCGAGCGACCGATAGTCCCCCGTTGGATCGCGCTCCCCGCTACGTTGATCGCCGTTATCTTGTTCGGATGGATGATTCTTCCGGTTGGCGCTGGCGAGACGGCAGCCGCCGCAGGTGACTTCTCCACCATGCTCTGGCACGAGCGAGGTCTCGACACCTTGGTGCAAGTCGGCCTTATTTTCGCCGGCGTGGTGGGCGTGCTCGGGCTTCTGGCACCCGCGCGCGCGCCATTCCCGGTACGCCGGGCAGAGCCGCTTCCCCCGTTGCGCGCAGAACCCGGCGCCGAGCCAGTCGCCGGGCAGGAGGGATAGGCGATGATCACCTGGACACCTGCAACCGTGATGGTGCTTGGCGTGATTGGGTTGTTGGCTGTTGGTCTATACGGCCTGCTGACCGTCCGTAATCTATTCCAGATTATCGTTGCCCTGCAGATTCTGGTGAAAGGGGCGGTCCTCGCCCTGGTTGCTGCAGCCGATTACGTTGGTCAGTTACACCTGGGTCAAAGCCTTGCCGTCACTGTCATCGTCGCCGATACCGTCGTCGCGGTGATTGGCATGGCTATGGCCGTCCAGGTCAAGCAGCATAACCGCACCCTCGACGTTAAAGCTCTGGGCAGCTTGCGGAGATAGGGCCATGCAAGAGTATTTGATTCTCCTGGCAATTGGGCTTCCCTGGTTGGGAGCTGTGCTCGTGTGGACCGCCGGAAATGGCCGCCCCCGTTGGCAGCACGGACTGGCTGTCGCCAGTAGCGTCGCCGCTGCGTGCGCGACACTGGCCCTGATTCCGAACATGAGCGCCGGTGTAGCCTTACGGCTGCCGTTGGGCGGCGTTCTCGGCGACTTCACCTTTGTTGCCGACGCGCTTGCCGTCTCCCTGGCAAACGTCGCCACGATCATCGGCGGTCTTGCCGTGATCTTCTCCGTCTCCTACATGGCTGGTGAGGCGCAGCTCGGACGCTACTACGCTATGGTCCTCCTCTTCATCGGCGCAATGGTCGGCCTCGTCCTCAGCAGCGGGCTCCTCCTCCTCTTCTTCTTCTGGGAAATCACCGCCCTGTGCTCGTACGCGCTCATCTCCTTCCACAATGATGATCCCGCGGCAGTCGCCGGGGGCATCAAAGCGCTGCTCATCACCCAGCTTGGCGGCGTCGGGCTGCTTCTCGGCGCGCTGGCGGCGCGCGCCTACTTCGGCGACGATCAGATTGAATCCGTACTGCGGGCAACAGCGACGCTGCCGGCAACAGCACAAGCTCTCCTTGCCTTCGGCTTCCTCGTCGCTGCCATGGCCAAGTCCGCCCAGGCGCCGTTCCATACCTGGCTACCCGATGCGATGGAGGCCCCCACACCGGTCAGCGCGCTGATCCATGCGGCAACCATGGTCAACGCCGGCGTCTATCTGCTGCTGCGCTTCTTCCCCGCTTTCGCCGCCGTACCCGGCTGGCGCGACGCAATCGTCGTCGTCGGCGTCATTACGGCTCTGCTCGCTGCCTTGATGGCCCTGGTGGCGACCGACCTCAAGCGCGTGCTCGCCTATTCGACCGTGAGCCAGCTCGGCTATATGGTCTACGCCATTGGCGCCGGCGCGATATTCGCCGGTGAGTTTCACCTCGTGAACCACGCCGTCTTTAAGGCGCTGCTCTTCCTCGGCGCAGGCGCGATCATCCACAGCCTCGGTACGCGCGATATGCGCGAAATGGGCAACATGCGCCGGGAGATGCCGTTCACGGCGGCCACTTTCATCACCGGCGCTGCGGCTCTCGCCGGATTGCCGCTTCTCAATGGCTTCTGGAGCAAAGAACTGATCCTGGAAGCCGGGCAGGCCGCGGGTCCACAGTGGGCTTACTGGTTGATGCTGCTTGGCGCCGGCGTCACGGCGTTATACACCGCGCGCATGGTCTGGCTCGTCTTTCTCGCGCCGGCCGGCGACCGCGCGCGGGCACACCGCGCGGCGTCGCCGATGCGCCTCTCGCTGGGCGTCCTCGCCGTGGGCGCCTGGCTTTCGTGGCTGCTCGCCGGACCGCTGAGCGCCCTTCTGGCTGAGACGCTGCCCTACCACGACCTGCACGTCCTTAGCACCCTCCACCTGATCGAGGAGGTGCTCAGCCATCCCGCCACCTACCTGGCGCTCGCAGTCGTCGCCCTCGGCCTGGTCGCCTGGCTGGCGCGGGAGCGCCTGAAGCCGCTGACCGCCCGGCTGTCGTGGCTGGCCCGCGCCGCCCGCGCCGGCTTCGGCTTCGAAGCGCTCAACAGCTCCGTTGTCTGGCTCGTGCGCGGGAGCGCCGTCACGATACAGCCCCTGCAGACCGGGCAGTTGAACTGGAACATCGCCGGCATTGTCGCCGGCCTGATCGTCGTCCTTATCGCCCTGGCGCTAGGAGGCTGAGATGCAATATCCTGCTTTTGTCTGGCTCATCTTCCTGTTGCTCGGCGCCGCGCCGCTCGTTTACCTGGCCGGCCGCCTGGCGCGCTTGGCACCCTTCCACAGCGAATCGGCTGCCAGGTGGGCGGCTCTGATCGCCCTTCTCGTCGCCTGGACCCCGCTGTTCTCGGCGTGGCAGCAGTTGGAGAGCGGGCCGGCAAGCTTTGAGCTCGGCAGCATAGCCCTTCGTGCCGATGGGCTGAGCCTCTTGCTGGCAACGGTCGTCGTCATGCTGAGTACCCTGGTCGTCCTCTTCTCGGCGACCTACCTTGAAGGGGAGACTGGCGAGTCGAAGTATTACGCCATGCTCGTCGCAATGACAGGCGTCATTGCTGGCCTGGGCTGTGCCGCCGACCTTTTTAACCTCTGGTTGTGGTTCGAGGCGATGGCGGTGACCTCTTATCTACTTGTCGCCTTCTATCGCGACCAGCCGGCGTCCCTCGAGGCCGGCGTCAAATATCTCGTGCAGAGTTCGACTGGCTCGGTGCTTGTGCTTATCGGCGTTGCCCTGGTGCTGGCAAACACCGGTACCCTCGACCTCCAGGAAATCCAGGTATCCACCGCAGCGGGCTATCCGCTGCTACTGGCAGCGGGTGCTCTCTTTGCCGTCGGCTTCGGCGTGAAGATTGCCATGGCGCCAATGCACACCTGGTTGCCGGACGCCCACTCGCAGGCGCCGAGTGGCATTAGCGCCATGCTATCCGGCGTGGTCATCGAGGCCGGTCTCATCGCCCTCCTGCGTACCCTGGCGGCCCTCGCCGGCGTGACGGCAGCCTGGGGCGTACTCCTGATGGCCTTTGGTGTGCTCAATATGGTCACTGGCAACCTGATGGCCTTGCGCCAGAAGCAGGTAAAGCGCATGCTGGCCTATTCGAGCCTGACACACGTCGGCTACATGCTCGTCGGTCTCGGCGTCGCCCTGTACGCTCACGAGGTGGGGGGTGCCAGCGGTGGCTTCTTTCACCTGCTCAGTCACGGCCTGATGAAGGGGCTGGCCTTCCTCGCCGCCGGCGCTCTACTTTACGCCCTGCACGCCGCAGCGGGCAGTCACGAGCCACTCACCATTAGCGATCTCGCGGGCGCGGCCAGCCGCTATCCCCTGGCAGCAATGGCCCTCAGCGTGGCGCTGCTCGGTCTCGGCGGGCTGCCGCCCCTGGTCGGCTTCATGTCGAAATGGCAGATCATGGTCGCCGGCTTTGCCACCCACAATTTCTGGGTTGAGGCGCTCATCGCCTTTGCCGCCCTGAACAGCGTGCTCTCGCTGGCTTACTATGCGCCGGTGGTCAACGCGCTTTACCGCGAACAGCCCTCGGCGCAGGTGGCCGGCGGCGCCACGGTGCCAGTCCTCATGCAGGCCCCGCTTGCCCTGATGATGATCGCAGTTGTCCTGCTAGGGCTGTGGCCCGCCCTGGTGCAGGGGATGACTGGCGCCGCGGGCGCGGCACTCCTGGCAGCGTTCGGCGGTTAAGGAGAAGTGGAATGGAACTATCATTGCTCGCACCACCTATCGCACTGCTCGCCAACCTACTGCTGGTCGGCCTCCTGGCGCGGTTCGGGCGGGTCCTCGCCGGCCCGAGCACCCCCACCAGTGAAAAGACTAGTATTTACAGCAGCGGCGAAGAGCCACCCGCCGGCATGGCAGCGCCTGGCTACAAGCCGTTCTTTGTTATCGCCCTGTTCTTTGCGATCTTGCACCTGGGCGTGCTGATGCTGGGTAGTAGCGGCCTCTCACCCATCGCCGGCATCTATCTCGCCGGCCTGCTGCTCACCTTGCTGGCGCTCATCCTTGGTTGAGGATTTCAGATATGGCTAACCTCTGGCAACAAGTAATCGGAGAGGCACTCGAACGTGTCAAACTGTGGGCTCGCATCAACTCGCCGTGGGCCATCCACTACAACAGCGGCTCCTGCAACGGCTGCGATATTGAGATCCTGGCGACCCTGACGCCCCGTTACGACCTCGAACGCCTGGGCGTACGGCTACAAGGCAGCCCGCGGCACGCCGATGTGTTGATCTGTACTGGTCCCGTCACTCTACAATCGCGCGACCGGCTGCGCCGCATCTACGACCAGATGCCCGAGCCTAAGTTCGTCGTCGCCGTCGGTTCGTGTGCTCTCTCCGGCGGCGTGTTCCATGATTGCTACAACGTCGTCGGCAGCGTCGACCAGGTCATCCCCGTTGACGCCTACATTCCTGGTTGCCCGCCGCGCCCGGAGGCAATCACCGATGGGCTCGTCAAGCTGCTCGGGCACTTGCAGGGCCGCGCACCGGTCCTACCGCCAGTCGGTCCCGCAGTGCAGCCACTGGAGCTTGCCGCCGTGGGTGAGCCGCCTGCGGTCTCGGACAACGGGGAGGAGTGAAGCATGGACATCCTGCGCGAGATTCTGACGCTTACGCTGTTCCCGGCTGGTCTCTCCCTCCTGGTGGCCGGATTGGCCTACACCTGGGCCGATCGCAAACTCGTAGCCCAGCTGCAGAACCGGCTCGGCCCCCGTTGGTTCCAGCCCCTGGCCGATACGGTCAAGCTGCTGGCCAAAGAGGAAGTGCTGCCTGACGGTGTGACGCCGTTCCTCTTCCACGCTCTGCCCCTCTTGGGTCTGGCCGGCGCCCTGACGGCGGCGCTCTACATCCCCATGTGGGGCCTGGCACCCGCGTTCAGCTTCCGCGGCGATCTCATCGTCACCATTTACCTGCTCAGCTTGCTGACCTTGTGCATGGGTCTGGCCGGCGCCAACACCCCTAATCGCTTTTCGCTGATCGGCGCCACCAGAGCTCTGACCC
>JAVVFG010000053.1:0-16267 GCA_032260445.1 Anaerolineae bacterium
GAAGCCATCCATGAGGCAACCGCCGCCCTCTCCGGCCAGCACGACTGGGACGAGATTGGCATCCTCCGCACCCTCGGCGCCGATGCCCTGGCGCGCATCATCCGGCTGCAGTTCCCCGTCATTGGCGATGCCGGCGAAGCATTGGTCGAAGCCTTCTTCGACGCCGGTATCCAGGTCGGCGCCGAACAGGCCGTACGCCTGCGCGCGCTCGTCGAGCGCCACCTGCGCGGCGTGCTCAAGCCGGCAGCCTTTGGCCATCTCCTCAACCCTGAAGAACAGCTCGTCCTCGCGCTGGCCCGCGGCCTCAATCGCGTCGCTCGCCGCCAGCGGCTCATTATCGTCTTCGACAACTACGAACTGATCGACCGCGTTGACGTCTGGATCCGCCAGATCATGCGCAGCGCCGGGCCGCGGCTCATCTGGATCCTCAGCGACCGCAACGACCTCTTGCAGAGCCGCCTCTTTGGCAACGAATACTTCCACGGCTATGCCGACGATGTCCCGCGCCGCCTGCTGCCCTATGCCATGCGCCCGCTCGCCGTCGCCGACATTCGCCGCTATTTCGCTGCCGCCGTGCCCAACCGGCCGCTCGACGAGGCAGAGACAGAGGCGATCAGCCGCGTTTGCCGCGGTATCCCCTTGGCGGTCCAGGAAGCCGCTGCCATCTGGAACACCGGCGCAGCGCTGCACGAGATCGTCGGCGACATCACGATCAGCACGCCCGGCAGCCAGATCGTCCAAAAGCTGACCAACCGCTACCTGCAGCACGTCGTCGCCGACACAGATAGACAGGCAATCTTTGCCCTTGCGCTCGCCGACGGCGACGTCGACGTCCTGCGCGCCATGCTACGCTCCGAAGGCGGGAGCGGCGCCGACCTCGATGCTCTGCTGCGCCGGCTAGAGCGCGATTATGCGTCCGTGCACGCCGCGCACGCCCGCCTGCACGACGATCCGGCCCACTTCATCCGTGAATACCTGCGCGCGCCGTTGCACCGCAAGAGCCGCCGCGTGCTCAACCTCAACGAGCGGGCTGTTGCCGAGCTGCACGACCGGGTGCAGCAATTGGAAGCTGGCCTCCCCGATCTGGCCGCGCGCTGCGCCGACGAGGACTGGATCCAGGCCACCCTCCAACTCGCGCAGTTCCTGTTTTGGGTCGATGAGGTCCAGGCCTGGAGCTGGCTCATCCCCCGCTACGTCGAGGGGATCGCCTTCAGCGAAGACCTGCGCCGCGGCCTCGTCGCGATCGCCGTCTCCTGGCACGGCAGCCTCAGCGAGACCGGCGAACGGCTTCTCGCTGTGCTGCGTGACGAGAGCGCCGAGACACCCCTGCTCAGCGTCCTGCAGCAGTTGCGAGCGCGTGGCTGGCTCGAAGGCGCCGGCGCCGAGGAGCGCGCCGCCATCCTGAAAATGCAGCAGGCACGCCATCTACTGCGCCACGACCGCATCCGCGCTGCCCTCAACTACTACGAACAGGTGGCCGCACGCCTCGACGAGGACCACGATGCACTTAGGCGCAAGCTTGCCGATCATTACGAGACCGCCGCGCGCCATCTCCTGCAACGCGACGGCGAAGGGCCGCGGGCGACGGCACTCCTCGAGCAGGTAACCGCCTGGTTCCCGGAACGGCAACAGGCATGGTATCTGCTTGGCGTCGCCCACGCCGCAGCGGGCAACCACTCTGAGGCGATCGCCGCCTTCCAGCACACCCTCCATCTCGATGCCGAGCACCTTGCCGCCCATCTCCGCTTAGGCGCCCTTTACCAGAATCTCGGCGACTATGAACAGGCCAGTACAACCTTCGCCACCGCCCTGGAGCTCGAGCCCAAGGCCGCCGCCGTCCACCGCGGCCTCGGCGAGCTGTATCTGGCAGAAGACAAGGTAGAAGAGGCCATTGCTGCCTTCCAGACGGCGCTAGAAAACGAACCTGGCGACGCCGCCGCCCTCGCCGGACTCGGCGAGGTCTACTTGCGCCAGAACAATACGGAAGAAGCCCTGGCCGCCTTCCAACAGGTGCTGTCCGATTCGCCACGGCACGTGGCAGCATTACGCGGGCTGGCTGAGGCGCAATGGCGGCTGGGCGTCTATGACGAAGCGCAAGCAGCCTACGAGAAGCTGCTGGCGATCGACGAGGGCGACGCCGCCGCCCACCTCGGCATGGGCCGTCTGCTACAGCGCGAAGGCCACGACGAGCAAGCCCGGACCCACTACCAGATGGCTGTAACGCTCAATCCGCGCTCGGCCGTAGCGCACACGGGCGTCGGTGACATGATGCTCGCCGCCGGCAACATGACCGAGGCGCTGGCAGCGTATGAACAGTCTATCGACCTCGATCCGGCTGCTGCCGCGCCGCACGCCGGTCTGGCCCAGGTCTACCAGGCGCTCGCGCGCCACGACGAAGCGCTGGAGGCCCATCACAAAGCGCTGGAGCTTGACCCCGATTGCGACCTCAGCCTGACCAACCTCGGCGATATCTATCTGGCGCTCGAGCGTTTCGACGATGCCGTCCAGGCCTACGAAAAGGCGGTCGAAAAGGAAGGCGGCAGCCCGCAGCGCTACACGGGCCTTGGCGATGCCTACGCCGGGCTCGAGCAGTGGGAGAAGGCAGCGACGGCGTACGAGGCGGCGCTGCAGCGGGCCGAGCGTAACGCTCGCGCCCTGGAAGGGCTGGCTCAGGTACACCTGGCACGCGAGGAGACGGCAGCAGCGCTGCGCTGTCTACGCCAGGCAGTGGCCCTCGAACCGGCCAACGCCGCGGCGCACCAGAGAATCGGCGAAATTGCTGCCAGTCGCGGCGCGACCGAGCGGGCGGTCATCGCCTATCAGCGCGCCCTCAACCTGGCGCCCGAGCGCGCCGATTTACATATTGCCCTGGGTCACGCGCTCATCCGCCTACAGCGATGGCAGGAAGCCGGCCAGAGCCTGCGCCGCGCCGCCGTGCTCGCCCCGAAAGAACCCCTTGCACACGTCGGGCTCGGCCACATCGCCCGGCAACAAGGCGAATGGCAGCGGGCGATCACCGCTTATCGCCGGGCCCTCCAGCTCGATCCACAGCTCGCCGAAGCACACCACGGTCTCGGCGAGACCTTCCGCCGGCTTGGCCAGCGCGACGATGCCCGCGTCTCATTCGCCGCAGCGGCGCAGCTCGATCCCGCTCATCCCAGCGCCCATACCTCGCTCGCCGAAGTCCTCCACGCGCAGGGCCAGTACCAACAGGCACTGAGCGCGGCCGAGAAGGCGCTCGCTCTCAACGGCGAGGACGTCCGCGCCCACCATGTCCGCGGCGAGACCTACGCCGCGCTCGGGCGCTGGCAGGAAGCAGGACAGGCCTATCGCGAGGCAATCCGGCGCCGGCCGCGCTGGGCCGCCCCGCACGTTGGCATCGCCGCCGTCTTCGCCGCGTTGGGCAAGCCGGCGGCCGCCGTTGCCGCGCTGGAAAAAGCACAGCAACTGGCGCCCGATTATTCGATCCCCTACGCGCTTCTTGGCGAGCAATACCTGCGGGCAGCCCGTCCTGAGGATGCGCTTGCCGCCTACGAACAGGCACGCGAGCAGCAGCCCGACGCCCTGGCGCCCCTCATCGGCCTCGGCGACAGCTACTGCGCCTTACACCGCTACGGGGAAGCAGCCGCCGTCTACACCACAGCCGCCGAACGCGATCAGACCTCGGCGGTACCGTACCTCGGTCTCGGCACCATCTATTTGGCCACTGGCCATCTGAAGGAAGCGCTCGTCTCCTTCCAGGAAGCGCTCGGGCGCGACGCCACTTCGGCAGCCGCCTACTGCGGTCTGGGAGACACCTATTTTGCCCTGCAGCGTCACGAGGATGCGCGCCGCAGCTACCAGCTAGCACTTAAGCAGGATGCAGCGAATGCGGACGCCTTCCGCGGCCTGGCCCGCATCTACTTCCGTGACGGGCGCTATGAAGAAGCGCTTACCTCCTACGAGCAGGCGATCCGCCTCGCTCCGCATACACCGCCCGATCGTTATCTCGGCGCCATCTACCAGGCACTACAACAACACGATAAAGCCGTCCCCGCCTTCAAAGCGGCATTGCCTTCCGCTCCCGATGATTACGAAACCGTCGTCAGCCTTGGCGATGCGCTGCACACCGTCAGCGCCTGGGATGAGGCCCTGCAGGTATACCGCCGAGCCGTACGGCTGAAGCCCGAAGATGTGCAGGCTTACGTTGGGTTGGGCAAGGTTCATCTGCAACTAGACAACCAGGACCTCGCGCTTGCCGCCTTCCAGCGCGCCCTGCACCTGGCACCGCAGGAAGTAGCCGCGCACAACGGCCTGGCGGCTGTCCACGCCCAGCAGGAACAACCGGAGCTGGCTGCGCGCACCTACCGCCAGGCGCTCGCTCTTGCCCCGCGTAATGTCGAAGCACTGCGGGGTCTGGCCTACGCTTGCCTCGAATTGAAGCAGATTGATCAGGCTGAAGAGCTCTTCCGCCGTGCCCTCGCCCTCAACCCGAATGATGCCGAGGCCTACCGCGGTCTGGGCCTCGCCGCTGCCCACCAGAAAGACATTGTCTCTGCCGTGCGCACCTACGAACAGGCCGTCGCGCTCGACCCGGCGCGGCGCAGCGCCCAGCTTGGCCTGGCGCGTGCCTATGCGGAGCTGGCGCAGCATGACAAAGCGGTGCCGGCCTACCGGCGCGCCCTCGCCCTGCACGAAAACGGCGACACGATCCCCATCTACCTCGAACTGGGGCGGAGCTATCTCGCGCTCGAGCAGCCCAATCTGGCGGCCCAGATCTATGAACGGCTACAGGAGCTGGATGCCCAGAGCGCCGCTGTCCATCACTTTGGCGGTACGGCACTCGCCGCGATCGGCGATCATCGCGAGGCGCTGGCGGCATACCACCGCGCACTGGAGCTCGATCCCGATCTCCCCGATCCCCATGTTGGCATCGGCGACGTCTGCCGCGCCGAAGGGCGCATCCATGACGCGCTGGCATCCTATGAACGAGCCCTGCGCCGCGACCCCGACCATGTGGCGGCCCATGGCGGGCTGGGCGCCGTCTACGTCAAGCTAGGGCATTTCCGCCCGGCGCTCCACGCGTACCGCCGCGCACTGACCCTGGCGCCACGAGAAGCGGCTTACCATGCCGGCATTGGCGTGGCTCACCTCGCGCTCGACGAATACGAGGCAGCGCGCCGCTCCTTCGAACGCGCCCTCGCTCTCAACCCGCGCCTCGTCACCGCCTACGAGGGCATGGGTAGCCTCATGCGCCAACAGGGCAACTATCCAGGTGCTCACGAGGCCTTCCAGTTCGTCGTCGAGCTCGCCCCCGAGCGTGCCAGCGCCCACGCCGGCCTCGGCGAAACGGCCCTGGATGCAGGCAAAGCTGGCGTTGCCGTCGAGGCGCTACGCCAGGCAATTGTCCTCGCCCCGGAAGTCGCCCAGTACCACGCGCTGCTCGGCACTGCCCTGGAGCGACTGGGTGAGGATCGCGAGGCGCTGGCGGCCTACGAGGAAGCAGTAAGCAATGGCAACAAGGACGTCGGCACGTTCGAAGCGCTCGGCCTTCTCTATCTTAAGACGGGTGCTTTCGACAATGCCTTGCTTGCCTTCCAGAAGGCCATACAGCACGAGAGCCAGCGCGCCGATGTCTACACGGGCCTCGGCGATGCCTATTATCACTTAGGCCACGCCGACGAGGCGGCAGCCGCCTATCAGGAGGCAATCCGCATCGATAAGCGCCATGCGCCTGCCTACCTCGGCCTGGGAAATGTGCACCGGCAGCGCGACCGCGCGTCTGACGCGCTCGTCGCCTATCGCCACGCCGCCAAGGTCCAGAGCGGCTGTGCCACAGCCTATCATGGAATGGCGCTCGTCTACGAACAGCTCGGCTACATCGCCGAAGCGATCAAAGCGGCCGAGCACGCCGTGGACCGGGCGGACGGCGACCGCGAGATTCGCCTCACCCTCGCCTCTCTCTACGAGCGCACCGGGCGCGCCGAAGAAGCGCTCTCGGCCTACCAGGAGCTTCACGAGGATTACCCCGACGATGCCGCGGCCAGCGCCGGGCTGGGGCTGGTTTACCTCCAGCTCAACCGGCTGCCGGCGGCCCGGGAAGCCTTCGCCACTGCTCTCGAGCTGGACGGCGACAACGCCGTGGCCCACGCCGGGCAGGGCGATGTCTTGCGCCTGACAGGACACTACGACGACGCAGAAACTGCCTACCAGCGGGCTATCACCCTCGATCCCCAGCGCGGGCGCACCTTTGCCAGTCTAGGCCAGCTCTATGCCGAGCGCGCCGAGTGGCAAAAGGCGCTGGTCGCCTTCCAGCAGGCCATTACTTTCGACCCGCAGGAGGCCAGCTCGCGCTGCGGCCTCGGCGACGTCTACCGCCACCTGCAGCGCACCGATGAGGCGCTCGCTGCCTACCAGCGCGCCCTGCAGCTCAATCCCCGCCTGACAGGGCCTTACCTGGGCAAAGGGCACATTTACCGGTCCTTGTACCGGCTCTATGATGCGATCCATGCTTACAAACGCGCCGTCGCCCTTGATCCCACCGTCGTCGCCGGCCATGTCGGAATGGGTGAGGTCTATTTCGAGTGGTCGCAGTTCGACGAAGCGTTAACCGCCTTCCGTAAAGCGCTTGCGCTCGAACCGGCTACTGCCGCCGCACACCTCGGCATGGGCAACGTGTTCCGCGAGCGTGGCGAAGTCGAACGCGCCATCGCGGCGTACGAGGAAGCGATCCGGCTTGACCCGGAGGCACCAGCCGCCTACGGTTATCTCGCCGACGTCTACCACACGCGCGGGCAAATGGAGCGGGCTCTGGAAGCTTATCAGGCCGCCGTGCGCCACAATCCTGACGACGCCCTATCAATCGGCTCACTTGCCGGCCTCTATCGCAAGCTCGGGCGGCATGCAGACTACGAACGCACCATCGCAGAGGCCCGCGCTCGCATCGCCTACGAGAGCGAATACAACCGCGCCTGCCTCGAGGCGATTGCCGGCAATGAAAGCCAGGCGCTTGAGCTCTTGGGGACGGCGCTGGCTAAACGACAGGTTAGCGTGGAGCACGTGCAGCAAGATCCGGACTTCGACTTCATCCGTGACAACCCGGCGTTCATCGCCTTGCTGCAGGCCCAGGAACCCGCGAGCGGGGCGCCCGGCCAGACAGACACGGACGCCGGCGATCAGGAAACCGCCGAGAACGAGCCGGAATCACTCTAAGCAAAGAGCCGCAGACGGCCGCCCACAGCCCCACAGCTCGGCTTCTTCCGTTGCGCGCTGCAGCTTGCCACGATTCGCCCCGGATTTGTTGGACCTTCCCCGCATCAACGTTTATACTACACTGAACTTTCCAGTCTGCATTGCAGCTATCACTACGCCAGCTCCCCGTACGACTATGGTCGTATGGTAACGATCTTATTCGGCAACAACATACGTTCGCGTCCGGAAGGAATACGCCAGTCTCCCCGTTCTCAGGCGGAGCCGCCGGCGCTACCAGCCGTACCCATTGGATTTGGGAGCGGCGCTTGAAAGGAGGTGGTATCCAGCAAGATAAACGCTTTACCGGGATTTTTGCCGTCGACAGTGGACTTTTCAAGGAGGAAAGAAACTATGCTGTGGAAACGACTACTACCTGTTCTGATGCTGGCGTTGCTACTTACAGTTGTGGCCTGCGCCGATAGCGGTGGTGAGACCGTCGAGGTGACGCGGCTGGTCGAGGTCACGCGTATCGTCGAGACCGGTGCGGGCGAGGGTGAGGCTGCGCCGGCTCCTGTGCAAGTAGGCGCTGGGGAAATCTTGCAGCGCGTTCTCGATCGTGGCCGTGTCGTCTGCGGGGCGCGCACCGATCTGGCCGGCTTCGGCTACCTTGACGAGGCGGGCAACACCATCGGCTTCGACGTGGACCTCTGCCGCGCTGTCGCCACCGCGCTCTTTAACGATCCCGAAGCCGTCGAGATCGTCAACCTGACGGCTGCCGATCGTGGCCCTTCCCTGCAGACAGGCGAAGTCGACATGCTCTCGCGTAATGTGACCTGGACCTCATCGCGCGATGCCCAGTGGGGTAACTTCACGCTCATCACCTTCTACGACGGCCAGGGCTTCCTTGTGCCCGCCGACACTGACATTTTCGAAATCGAAGATCTGGACGGCGCTACCGTCTGTGTCACCACCGGTACGACGACGCAGCTGAACCTCTCCGATGCCTTCCGCCAGCGCGGCCTCGAGTACACCGACGTCTCCTTCGAGGATACAGCAACGGTGTACAGCACCTACGAAGGCGGCGGCTGCGATGCGGCGACCAGTGATAAGTCCCAGCTGGCGGCCATCCAGAGTGGGCTCGAGAATCCCGATGCGCATCGCATTCTGGACATCACCATCTCCAAGGAGCCGCTCACTTCGGCTGTCCCGCATGGTGACGACCAGTGGTTCGACGTCGTGAAGACGGTCATCTATGTCTTGATCAACGCCGAAGAGCTCGGCGTTACCTCGGGCAACGTCGACGAGATGATGACCAGCGAGAACGTAGAAGTGCGCCGTCTCCTCGGCCAGGAAGGCGAGTTTGGCCAGGCTGACCTCGGTCTCGACGCCGATTTCGCCGCCAACGTCATCCGCGCCGTCGGTAACTACGGCGAGATTTACGATCGCTACATGGGTCCAGACGGTCACGCGTTCACGCTCAACCGTGGTCTGAACAACCTGTGGACCGAGGGCGGTCTCATCTACGCGCCGCCGCTGCGGTAACCGTTCGCACATCATCGATGGACAGGGGTGTGATGCCCCTGTCCTAACCCTGTTATGACCCAATTACGACGCTCACTCTCCCGATATTCTGAGAGCGGCATCCCGCTCTGGCGTGACATCCGGGTAATCCAGGCAGTCGGCCAGATTGTGTCTGCCATTATCGTTCTTGGTTTTCTCTATTTCCTGATCCGCAACATGCTCGACGCCGCCGCCGCGCGTGGCCTCGGGCTCGGCTACGACTTCCTCAGCAATTCAGCCGGCTTCGGCCTGGACGACACACCCATCGAGTACGACCCGTCGATGTCCTTCGGCCGGGCCCTCCTCATCGGCCTGCTCAACACGCTGCGCGTCGCTCTGCTAGGCATCGTCCTGGCGACAGCCCTGGGGATCGTCGTCGGTCTCTCCCGGCTGTCCACCAACTGGCTCGTGCGCAACCTGGCTAACGTCTATGTTGAGACGATCCGCAACGTCCCGCTCCTCGTCCAGCTCTTCTTCTGGTTCTTCGCCGTCTTCCAGCAATTGCCAAGTGTCGCCAATAGCATTACCGTCGGCCCCTTTGCTGCGCTCAACCAGCGCGGCATCTACCTCGTGGCTCTGCGCCGCGGCGAGGGATTTGCCGGCTGGATCATCACCGTCGCCGTAGCCATCGCCCTATCTTTTGTTCTCTATATCCTGCTCCATCGCTACCGGCTGCGCACGGGACGCCGCACCTACCCATTTATCGTCGCCATGCTCGTGCTGCTCGGCCTGCCGCTGGCCGGCTGGTTCCTCGCCGGCGGCAGCCCCTTAGTCCCCGATTTCCCCACAGTGGGTCGCTTCAACTACACAGGCGGCACGACCGTTACTACCAACTTCGCCGCCCTCCTTGTCGGGCTCGTGCTCTACACCGCCGCTTTTATTGCCGAGGTGGTCAGGGCCGGCGTCCAAGCTGTCTCCAAAGGGCAGCGCGAAGCGGCGCGCTCGCTCGGCCTCAGCGGCCTACAGGCGATGCGCCTGATCGTTTTCCCGCAGGCACTGCGCGTCATCATCCCGCCGCTGATCAGCCAGTATCTCAATCTGACCAAGAACTCCAGCCTTGCTGTCGCCATTGGCTATCCCGACCTCTTCGCCGTGGGCAAGACGATCATCGACCAGGCCGGCCGCGCAGTTCCTGTGTTTGTGCTGGTTATGGTCACCTATCTCATCATCAGCCTGACCTACTCCATCCTCCTCAACATCTACAACCGGCGCATTAGCTTCGTGGAGAGATAACGATGGCAACGATTATCTCTGACGTGAAGCGCCCGGTCGAGCGCTCCAATCTCCTCAAGTGGTTGCGCCAGAACCTTTTTAATAGCTGGTACAACAGCCTGCTCACCCTGGCGGCTCTCTGGGTACTAATACGCGTGGCCCCTCCACTCGTATCGTGGTTATTAGCGGCAAACTGGGCGCCCGTATTGACTAGCCCCGCGCTCTACTTCGTCGGGCAGTACCCCGCCGCTGAGCTCTGGCGGCCGGCAATCGGAGTCG
Organism: Anaerolineae bacterium; assembly: GCA_032260445.1. Classification (GTDB taxonomy): domain Bacteria; phylum Chloroflexota; class Anaerolineae; order Promineifilales; family Promineifilaceae; genus JAAYYY01. The sequence continues at coordinate 10,222 of JAVVFG010000053.1, forward strand.
TGTTCATCTCCCTCCTCTTTGGCCTTAGCTGGGGCGTATGGCGCGGGCCGCTGCGCACGTTTGCGCTTGCCTCAATGGCCGGCTATGCCGTCATTGCCCTGCTCCCGGTGAGCCTCGACACGCTGGGTCTCACGGGTCGCCTCTTTTTCGCCGCCAATATCCTCGTCGTCATCCTCGGGCTGGCAGCCAGCCGCACCCCACTCGGCAAAGCGCGCTGGGTCATTCTGCTCGGCCTCCTCGCCTTCGGCACCTTCATCTTGCTCGTGCGCGGCTTCCCCGGCAGCGAGCTTCTCCCGCAGATCCAGACGACCCGGTGGGGCGGCCTCATGCTCAACCTCCTCGTCGCCGCCGTGGGCATCGTCGCCAGCTTCCCCCTGGGCGTCCTGCTCGCCCTCGGACGCCGCAGCAACCTCCCGGTCGTCAAGCTCTTCTCCACGCTGTTCATCGAGCTGGTGCGCGGCGTGCCGTTGATCACCATCCTCTTCCTCGGCTCCCTGCTCCTCCCCCTCTTTCTGCCGGAAAACGTGCGCATCGACCGCGTTATCCGCGCGATCATCGGCATTACCATGTTTAGCGCTGCCTACATGGCCGAAAACGTGCGTGGTGGTCTGCAGGCTATCCCCCTAGGCCAGTACGATGCCGCCAAAGCTATCGGCCTCAGCGGCCCCCTCACCACGATCCTGATCATCCTGCCGCAGGCGCTGCGCCTCGTTATCCCCACCATCGTCGGCCAATTCATTGCCCTCTTTAAGGACACGACTCTCCTGATCATCGTTGGCATTAACGAGATCTTGGGTATCGGCAAATCCCTTGTTCTTGGCAATCCGACCTGGATCACGGCGCAGATCGAAGTCTATCTCTTCATCGCCTTTGTCTTCTGGATCTTCACCTTCGCCATGTCCCATAGTAGTCGCCGCCTGGAGAAAGCGCTGGGCGTCGGCGAACGTTGATGGAAGGTAAGCATGACCACCACTAATGGCTCCGACCCGATCATCATCTGCCGCGACGTACACAAATGGTTCGACGATTTCCACGTCTTGCGTGGCATCGACCTCGCTGTTGACACTGGCGAGGTTGTTGTCATCTTCGGCCCGTCGGGATCTGGCAAATCGACCTTTATCCGCACCATCAACCGCCTCGAGGAACATCAGAAAGGGGAAATCATCGTCGATGGCATCGAGCTCTCGCACGACATCCGCAACATCGAGGCGATCCGGCGCGAAGTTGGGATGGTGTTCCAGCAATTCAACCTTTTCCCCCATCTCACCGCCTTGCAGAACGTCACCCTCGGCCCAATCTGGGTCCGGCGCTGGCCCAAGCAGCGCGCAGAAGAGGTCGCGCGCGAGCTATTGGAGCGCGTCGGCATCCCCGAACAGGCCGAGAAACACCCCGCCCAGCTCTCCGGCGGGCAGCAACAACGCGTGGCCATTGCCCGCGCCCTCGCCATGCAGCCGAAGATCATGCTCTTTGACGAGCCGACGTCAGCACTCGACCCGGAGATGATCAAAGAGGTTCTTGACGTCATGCAGGAGCTCGCCGAAAGCGGGATGACGATGCTCGTCGTCAGCCACGAGATGGGCTTCGCCCGCGCTGCCGCCAACCGGCTCGTCTTCTTCGTCGAAGGGGTCATCGTCGAGAAGGGGACGCCGGAACAGATCTTCAACAATCCCCAGGAAGAACGGACGAAACTCTTCCTTTCTCAGATCCTTCAGCATTAAAAAGAGGGGACGGCGCTCTCGGCCGTCCCCTCCTCTGCCCGCAGGAAAAAGGGGTGGATCAGGAAAGGCGGGGGCCGGCGGCGCGCACCTCAGGCGGCACGTCGGGCGCAAACTTCGCAAAGTTATCCCGGAAGCGGCTCGCCAGCTGGCGGTATTTGCGCCAATACTCCTCCTCGCTCGGCCAGCGGCTGGATGGCACTAGCACTTCATCCGGGACGCCAGGCGCCTGCTTCGGCACCTGGAAACCGAAGATCGGATCCTCGCGATAGGCCACGTCTTCAAGCTCGCCCTCTAGCGCAGCCGAGAGCAAGGCGCGTGTATGCCGGATGCTGATGCGCTTGCCCACGCCATACGGTCCCCCCACCCAGCCCGTATTTAGCAGCCAGGCGCGCACGCCGTAGCGTTCCATCTTGCGCCGCAACAACTCCGCATAGTCCATCGGATGATGCACCATGAACGGCGCCCCAAAACAGGCGCTAAAGGTGATCTCCGGCTCTTCACCCAGCCCGACTTCGGTGCCGCCGATCTTCGACGTGTAGCCAGAGAGGAAGTGATAGACCGCCTGTTCCGGTGACAGCCGCGCGATCGGCGGCATCACCCCTTGCGCATCCGCTGTCAGCAACAGGATGTTCTTCGGGTGACCACCCCTGCTGCCGGGCACGGCGTTGGCGATGTACTCAAGCGGGTAGGCCGCGCGCGTGTTCTCCGTGAAATGCTCGTCGTCCAGATCGACCAATCGCGTCACTGGGTCGAAGACGACATTTTCAAGGAGGGTACCAAAGCGCCGCGTCGTCGCGTAGATCTGCGGCTCCGCCGTCGGCGACAACTGGATCACCTTGGCATAACAGCCGCCCTCAAAGTTAAAGACGCCGTCGTCGCTCCAGCCGTGCTCGTCATCTCCGATGAGACCACGCGCTGGATCGGCGCTCAGCGTCGTCTTCCCGGTGCCTGAAAGGCCAAAGAAGAGCGCCACGTCGCCCTCGGCGCCCATGTTTGCCGAGCAGTGCATGCTCAATACCCCGTCCAGCGGCAGCAGATAGTTGAGCACCGTGAAGATCGACTTCTTGATTTCGCCACCGTAGCTCGTACCGCCGATGATCGCCAGTCTCTGCGCGAAGTTGACCGTGATGAAGGTCGCCGTGCGCGTGCCGTCAATGGGCTCAAACGCCTTAAACTCGGGCACGACCAGCACCGTGAACTCCGGCACGTGATTCCGGTACGCCTCCCGGCTCTTGGGGTTAATAAACATAATGTTGGCAAAGAGGCTCTGCCAGGCATGCTCGCTAATGATGCGCACCGGCAACTGGTGCTCCGGATCGGCCCCACCGAAACAATCCTGGACAAAGATATCCCGCCCCTGGAGATAGCCCTGCACCCGGCTGAACGTCTCCGAAAACTTCTCCGCGCTGATCGGCCGGTTGTATTCCCCCCACCAGACGTGGCCGGCGCTATCCGGCTCGCGCACAATAAACTTATCTTGTGCCGCACGAGCCGTGTGTCTGCCCGTGTTGATGACCATCGGGCCGAGATGCGAGATGGTCCCTTCACCGCGGAACGCGATCTCTTCGTACAACGCTTCCGGCGGCAGGTTCCAATAGACCTGGCGTAGATTCGTCAGGCCGAGGTACTCTAGCCCATAATCACTCTTCAGCGCTGCAGCGTGCCGTTCCGCAGGCGTTTTGATGTTCAACAGGTTGTTCATAGCCAATCCCTGATCAGTTTGCGGTCGCCGATGTAGATTTCATTCGGTGCCTGCGGATCAAGCGCCCACTTCATGCGGTCGATGCCCTCAATGAGGTCTTTGCCTGAGCCCGCGTAGCTCAGCCGCAGGTAGCCTTCGACGCCAAACTCGACCCCAGGCACGGTCACCACCAGCGCCTTCTCCAGGAGAAAATTCGCCAGCCGTGTCGAGTCCTGATCGTACGCACGGAAGTCGACGAGCGCGTAGAACGTGCCATCCGGCGGCACCACATGCACCCCGTTAAAGCCGCGCAGTTCCTGCAGAAGCACATCGCGGTTATTCTCGATAGTCAGTCGCAGATTCTCGATCACGCTCTGCAGGCCGGTCAGCGCCCCTTCTGCCGCCGCCTGCGACACGATCGACGGGTTCGACGTGATCTGGCTCTGCACGTTATTCATCACCTCCGTCAGGCGGCGGTTGGCAATCGTCCAGCCGATACGCGCACCGGTGAGCCCGTAAACCTTCGAAACGCCATTGACGACCACGACGCGCGTGTTCTCAATATCCCGTTCCGTGAAACGGTAGGCCGGCGCCCAGCGCTTGCCCCCGAACACGAGCTTGTGATAGATGTCGTCCATGATCAGGTAGATCCCTTTACGCTCGCAGAAATCGACCAGCTCGGCAATGAACGACTCTTCGTACATGATGCCCGACGGGTTATTCGGGCTGTTGACGATGATCGCCTTCGTATACGAACTGACCGCCTCTTCAATCTCCTGCATGCGCGGGCGGAAACCACCATCCTCTGGCCGGACCACAACCGGGATACCGTAAACCATGCGCACCATTTCCGGGTAACTCACCCAGTAGGGCGCGAGCAAGATGACCTCATCCTGTGGATCGACGATGGAAAAGAGGATGTTGTAGAGGGATTGTTTGGCGCCGGTAGTCACGATGATCTGTTCCGGCTCCACCAGGCGCCCGTAATTCTCTTCCGTATAACGAATGATCGCCTGCTTCAGCGATGGCGTGCCATCCGTCGGCGTATACTTAATGTCACCCGAACGCAGCTTTGCCGCCGAGGCGAGCACAGCCGTGATCGGCGCCTTGTTCTTTGGCTCGCCAACACCCAGATGAATGACCGGCTCACCCTTCGCCCGTAACAGGCGTGCCGCCTCATTCAATTTCAGGGTAGGCGACTCTTTGATCGAGGCTGCTAGCCTGCTGATACCCATGGAGTGGTCGACCTCCTGTCTTGTTGCGATGATAGATAAAGCGACGCCGCAGGAATAGGTAGCAAAGCGCTCATAGGCGCCGCGAACGCCCCTCCCCAACCGTCTTGGGCGATTGCGCCAGACTCTCTTCCCACAGCATACACGAAGAGCCGTCGAGGCAACGGCTCCTGGTGTCGCGCACGATGACAGACAGCGTGAGATTATATGCTGGCGCTAGGCATTTTCCAAGTCACGCGCGACCCTGGGCTCCACGATGAAGCTGTCATACGGACCATGGGCATCCTGACCGCTTCTGGCGAGCAAGATACTGGCTCCACTAGCCGTCCGCTTGCCGTCAGGCCGTTCGTAGCTCCGCAAGCCTGGGGATGGTTCGTTGCAGCCGCTCGACCGCCCGCTCTAGTTCGCTCATTGCCGTGGCGATGGAGAAGCGCAAATGACCCTCGCTGCTCTGCCCAAAGGCGATACCCGGCGTGGCGGCAATGCCCGCCTCGTCGAGGAGACGATCGGCCAGCTCCATGCTGTCCAGCGGGATCCCGGGGAAACGCGGCAGGAGATAAAAGGTCCCTTCCGGATAGCGGCAGGCAACACCCGGTATCTCGTTAAGCGCGGCGACCATGAACTCGCTCCGCTCCTTGTACGACTCACACATCCGCTCGACGTCGTCCTGCGGCCCGCGCAGGGCAGTGATCGCCGCTTCCATCGTAAACGTCGCCGCCGACGTCACCGTCTGGCTGTGCATACGCGCTGCCAGCTTCATGATCGGCGTTGGGCCAGCCAGCCAACCGAGGCGCCATCCGGTCATCGCATACGCCTTAGAGAGGCCGTTAACCGTCAGCGTCCGCTCCCCCATACCCGGGTAAGACGCCAACGAGAGATGGTGGAAGCCATTGAAGATCATCTTCTCGTAGACTTCGTCGGCGATGACATACAGGTCGGCGCCAATCGCCACATTGACCAGCGCCTTGGCCTCCGCGTGCCTCATCACCCGGCCGGTTGGGTTGTTCGGGCTGTTCACCATCAGCGCCTTCGTGCGCGGCGTGATTTTCTCGCGCAGCAGCTCGGCCGTAATCGTGAAATTCGTCTCCGCCGGCAGCGAAACCGGAACCGGCACCCCGCCCGCCAGGCGGACCATCGCCGGGTAAGAAACCCAGTAAGGCTCGAGCACCAGGACTTCGTCCCCGGGGTTCAGCAAGGCCGACAGCGCCAGGAACAGCGCCCACTTGCTCCCTGGTGTGATCACGATATCCGTCGCCGGCTCGACGTGGATCCCGTTCTCCTGGTTCATCTTTTCGGCAACGGCTTCCAGCAGGCCCGTAATCCCCTTGCTCGGCGCCGGGTAATGAGTTGCTCCGTTCGCAATCGCCGTGAACGCTGCCGCCACGATATGCTCCGGCGTGGCGAAGTCAGGATCC
>JAVVFG010000054.1:0-15935 GCA_032260445.1 Anaerolineae bacterium
CCGATGGCCCGCGTCGCCAGCGGTGGCGAAACAGCGCGCCTCATGCTCGCGCTTAAGACGGCGCTGGCCAAGGTAGATGAAACCCCAACCCTGATCTTCGACGAAATCGACCAGGGAATTGGCGGACGGGTCGGCGGCGTTGTCGGGCGCAAGTTGTGGGGTTTAGCTGCCGAGGGCGACCATCAGGTCGTAGTCGTCACCCACTTGCCACAGCTTGCCGGCTTCGGCGACGTCCACTATCACGTGAGCAAGGCCGCCGATGCTGGGCGGACGATCACGGCCGTCACCAGGCTCGACATTGGTGGGCGTGTCGCCGAGCTGGCGGCAATGTTGGGGACCCAGGAGGAGACGGCGCGTGAGGGCGCCGAATCGATTCTGCAGCAGGCAGACGTCGCGAAACAGAGCTAAGGAGAGATGGGTGAAACTTGGTTTGTTGGATCTGATCTGCTGCCCAGCGTGCCATGGCATGCTTCATCTCGCAGAGCGCGAAGAATGCGATAGCGAAATAGAAAACGGGAGACTCGCGTGCAGTTCATGCGGGCAGCAGTACCCGATCAAGGCAGGCATGCCACACCTCTACGTGAATGATGACAGGTGGGCGCCGAAAGCGCGGGAAGCGGCCGGATGGGTAACGTATCATCAGGAACTGGGTATTTACGAACAGGGAGAGGATGCCGTCGATCTTCAAGTTCCGTACTTCCCTGAAGAACCCTGGTCGCGTGTAGCACCGAGCTTTGATCTCGCGCTGGAGACGCTAGCGCTTGATGGCTCAGAAACGATCCTGGATCTGGGAGCCGGACGAGGCTGGGCATCGAAACATTTCGCTCTGCGCGGGTGCCGGGTAGTAGCTCTGGATGTTGCCGACGATGCGAATGTCGGCCTGGGACGTGGTCGTGTGCTCATGCAACATGCCAACACCTATTTCGAGCGGATCATCGGCGATGGCGAGCAACTCCCCTTCAGTCCAGGAAGCTTCGACATCGTCTTTTGCGCTGCAGCGCTGCACCACACGTCAAATTTGGAATTGTTCCTGCGAAATGTCGCGACCGTGCTTCGTCCTGACGGATTGCTTTGTGCAATCAATGAGCCGACTATCAGTATCCTGATGAGTGAGCGCAAGGCGCTGGAGACGAGTAGCGATGAGCTACGCCACGGGATCAACGAAACGCGGCCGGATCTCGATGGCTACCTTACCTCGCTCGCAGCGGCAGGCTTTTCGGTAGTAGAGGCTTCGTCGCCCTACCTGAAAGCGATGTCTCTGGAAGAGCTGCGTGCCTATGCTAGCGCGCGGGGCACCGTATGGGCGTGGCCTGGCTTGCGTGCGCCGGTCCGCGAACTGCGACGGCTTTATTACTATGTGGGCATGCGCGTCTATGGGCTCTTGCGGCGCGTGTGGCCGCGGAGCGTAATTCGTGCTGCAAGCGATCGAGAGCGACTCGAGCAATCGGTCATGCTCTGGATTGGCGGCGAGTTGTTCCTGCTAGCAAGGAAGCCGTAAAGTCGAACCGCAAAGGGCTTGACGTGCGCCGCCAAAACCCGCGATGATGATTCGCTTTGTCATCAGCCGGGACAAGAAGGTGTCAATGGTTACGCAGTCGAAGCTTATTCCCTGCAATCCGCCGGCACGCCTGCTGCGCCTCGTGAACTGAACGTACGTCGCCCCAACATCCCGTCACAAGTGAGTTAAGCTACGGCTGCGGCCGGAAGGTCAGTTTATCCCTTTCGCTTTCCGTACTCTGGCACTCTGCAGAGAGTAGCATGGGGCCGCTCCCATCGTGGCGCGTCCCCTTTCTGCTGCGCGCTTACGGCCCCGCAGACGCGGCGGAATTGGTCAGAAATGCCACGGCTGCGTCGAGTTGCGTGTCCACAAACGGCTCGCTGGACTCCGGTAGAGCAACCCTCTCTTGTGGCTCAATGCCACCCTGGTCGACCCAATCGCCGTCTGGCGTTAGCCAACGCGCAACGGTAATGCGCACACCACCGCCGTTACTGAGGCTGTGCCAGACTTGCACCGTTCCCTTGCCGAAGCTTGTCGTGCCGATGAGCGTGGCTCGACCGCGATCACGCAGGGCGCCCGCGAGCACTTCGGATGCGCTGGCGCTGCCCTCGTCGATCAGGACGACCATCGCTATGTTCTCGGCGACCTCGCCGCTGCGGGAGCGATACACTTTGTCCTGCCCCGTCCCAAACCGCTCGGTGAGGACAATGCCACTGTCCAGGAACTGATCTGCGACGTCGACAGCCGTTGACAATCCCCCGCCTGGGTTTCCGCGCAGGTCAAGGATGAGGCTTGATGGCTCCTGAGATAGCAATTCGTTAAGGATCGTGTCCAACTCGTCTGGCGTCCGGTTGGTGAACCGGCTAAGGCGCACGTAGGCGACATCTTCCGGTAGCATCTCCCCGCGTACGCTGGGTACGTCGATAATGTCGCGCACGACGTCCACCTCGAAGGTGCTGCCGTCGCGTTCGACGAGAAGGTGAACGCTAGTGCCCGCAGGGCCGCGAATCAGCCTGGCAGCGGCATCCAGCCCCAGTCCGGTCAGCTCGACGCCGTCGGCGGCCCGCAGGATGTCCCCAGTTTCCAGGCCTGCCGCCTCGGCGGGAGAGCCTTCAAACGGAGACACGACCGTGATATTTCCATCCACCTCTTCAACTATCACGCCGATCCCTTCCAGCTCCCCTTCTATTTGATCACGTGCTGCGGCTTCGACATCAGGTGGAAGGTAGCGCGTGTGTGGGTCGTCGAGGGTGGCGAGCATGCCATTGATCGCTCCCTGTACGGCCGCTTCCTGGTCAATCGGCTGCTCGTAGAAACGCTCGTTCGCCAGGTTCCAGACCTCGATGAAAGGGCTAAGCACCTCCGCATCATCCGGCGGTAGGGAAGCGGTCGGGATGCCGAGCTGCCGCAGCGGCCAGCCACGCTGGCCCATCCAGAAGCCAGCGGCAAGCAGGGCGACCGAATAGAGCAGGAAGAGCGTCGGGTAAAAAGCGCGTCTGGTCATAAAATGCTCCAAGAAGGATTAACTAAACCTATTTAGTGTAGCTACAAGACGTTAGCGTTGTGTTGACGTAGGCTGAACAGCCATTAAGCGTTGGCGACGCCCTTTTGAGGCCGATCGCCCCTGTGTTAGAATGACAGATAGGTTGGTCACCTTCGAAGCGACAGGGCCTGCAGTGAAGGACACAGATGTGTGCTAGATCTCGCCATTGTCATCGTCAACTATAACGTCGCTCCGCTACTGCGTCGTTGTTTGCAGTCTGTCTGCGGCAGTGAGGGCGATTTTCGCTATCGCGTCTGCGTCGTGGACAACGCTTCGCCCGACGACAGCGTGGCGCTGGTCCGCGATGAATTTCCTGACGTCCTGCTCGTCGCCAACGACGAGAATGTTGGCTATCCTGCCGCCAATAACCAGGGCCTGCGGGTGCTGAATGCTGGTGGTGACGACGGCCCTCGTTATGCGCTGCTCCTGAACCCCGATACGGAACTACCGTCGGACGCGCTAGCAACGATGTTGGCGTATATGGATGCGGAACCGGATGTCGGCGTTGCCGGCCCGCGGCTCGTTTTGCCCGATGGCTCGCTTGACCTCGCCTGCCGCCGCGGCTTCGACTCCATGGCAGCCCTGTTCTATCGCATGGCCGGTCTCAGCCGGCTCTTTCCGCGCTCACCGCGTTTTGCGCGCTATAATATGACCTATCTGGACGAACATGAGCTGGCCGAAGTGGACTCTGTCGTCGGCGCCTTCATGCTGGTGCGCGGCAAGGCGATACGTGCCGCCGGCCTGATGGACGATCGCTTCTGGATGTACGGTGAAGACCTCGATTGGGCCAAGCGTATTAAGGACTGCGGCTGGAAAGTCATCTACAATCCTGCGGTGACCGTCCTCCATGTCAAGCGGGCTTCGAGCAAACAGAGCGCGCGCGCCCAACTTGAATTCTACCGCGCCATGCTCATCTTCTACTACAAGCATTATCGCCGCAGCACGGCGCTCTGGCTCCATCTGGCGGTTCTCCTCGGCATTGCCGTAAAGGGCGGGCCTGCCCTCTGGTCTGACGTTCTTGCCGGGCCGCGCCTGTTACAACGGCCCGGCTTTGGCGCGCAAATCGAAACGCAGACAGCGCTGTCGTCATCGCGCCCATCAGGATTATGAAGACGCAACAGGTCAAGAATCTCTACGCGGTGACGCTCATTCTGCTCGACGCAGTCATGGTGGCGACCGCATTTGCACTCGCTTACCGTCTGCGGATCGCCATCCCCTGGCCGACAGAAGTCGAGAACCTGGCGCCGTTTGGTAGCTACCTCGGAATGCTTGCCGTGCAGGTGATCGCCGTTGTCGCCACGCTGCTGCTGTTCCGCCAATATTACTTGCCGCGCGCCATCTCGCGCGTGGATCAATTCTACGCCGTCTTCGCCAGCGTCAGTCTCGGCACAGTTTTCTCGGTTGCCGTCACAGCCTTCTTCTTTAAGGGCACTTCTCTGGAAGCTGATTATCCGCGCGTGATGCTCGTCTATGCCTGGCTCCTGGGCATCATCATGATTATCCTGGGACGCACGGTTCATCAGTTCATCCGTGAGGCCCTGCGGGAGCGCGGCATCGGCAAAGACCGGTTGGTCGTCGTCGGCACGGGCGACGTGGCCCGCATTATCATCCAGCGCATTCAGTGGTCGCCTCACCTCGGCTACGAGCTCCTTGGTGTGATTAGTGCGGACGAGGGAACTGAGTCCTTCCTCGGCCTACCGGTGCTCGGCCGCGAGGATGATTTACCGGAGCTGATCGAAAAGCTGGACATCGACGAAGTGATCATTGCCATCCCGGAGAAAGGACACCGTGAGGTTGTTAACGTCATGTCCTTCTGCGAGCGCGGCCGGGTATCGATCAAGGTGTTTCCTGACATCTTCCAGTTTGTCACGTCGAGTGCTGGCATCGACGATCTGGGTGGCCTGCCCCTCCTCACGGTGCGCAACTTTGCCCTGCGCGGCTACATGCTCTTTCTCAAGCGTGTCATCGACGTCGTAGGGGCGATCATCGGCCTGATTTTCTTTGCCCCGTTGATGCTCCTTGTGGCGATTGCCATCAAGCTCGAGTCGCCCGGGCCGGCCTTTTTCGTTCAGGAACGCATGGGCCTGGACGGCCGGCCCTTCAAGATGATCAAGTTCCGCTCAATGCGTAATGACGCGGAGAGCCGGGGACCGGGGTGGACCGTCGATGGTGATCCGCGGCAAACACGGCTCGGCCGCCTACTACGGCGCGTGGACGTCGACGAACTGCCGAACCTCATTAACGTGCTCCTCGGCGAGATGAGCCTTGTGGGACCGAGACCGGAACAGCCCTACTACGTCGAGGAGTTCCGCCGCACCGTGCCTCGCTATATGGACCGGCACCGCGAGAAGGCGGGCATGACCGGATGGGCGCAGGTCAATGGTCTCCGCGGCGATACCTCAATTAGCGAGCGCACCAAGTACGATCTATGGTACACGGAAAACTGGTCTGTGCTCCTCGACATCAAGATTGTGGTCCGTACCGTCTGGCAGCTCGTTCTCAGCATTACCCGGCGGGCAAACCGGGGCGCGACACCGGACCGTGATGCGCCCGACACGCAACCAGGGGCCGTCACGACTTCGCCGCTGCCGGCGCGCAGCGGTAACGGACAGGGTGAGGGGGAAGTGGTGGCGGAGGAGTAGACGGTCCCACGGCCCAGGACAGAGCGCCTCAAGCTGCGTGGTGGGGTCTAGCACCTCTTTTATTTGACGCGTAATTTCGCCCATGCTATGATACGGGACAGACACTGTTAGCACTCTTGCGCTGAGAGTGCTAATTTTGTAACCGGGTTCACCAGCCAGCAGTCGAACAAGAGGAAAAGGATGCCGGAAGGACTTTCAGAACGTCAAGAACAAATCCTAGGCCTCATGGTTCGCGCCTATATCGAGACAGGGCAGCCGGTCGGGTCGAAGACGTTGGTCGAGCAATTTCAGCTCGACGTCAGCCCGGCAACGGTACGCAACGAATTGGCCGTCCTCGACGAGCTCGGCTACCTGGTCCAGCTCCATACCTCGGCGGGCCGTATCCCTACGGAGAGTGGATATCGCTACTTTGTCCAGCGTTTGCTGGGGGAATTTGAGCTGCCGGTGCGCGAACAGCAGATGATCCGCCACCAGTTTCATCAGGCGCGGCTCGATATGGAGCAGTGGATGCGCCTGGCAGCGGCTGTGCTTGCACGTACGTCACAGGGGGCCAGCGTAATTACAGCGCCACGCCCCCGTCCTAACCGCTTCAAGCACGTCGAGCTGATCGCAACCCAGGGCCGGCTCGTGCTGATGATCCTCGTTCTCTATGGCGGCGACGTCAAGCAGCAGATGCTGACACTCGCGGAGCCGTTGGAGCAAGAACGTCTGAGCGCCGCTGCCGAGCGTCTCAACCGTTTCTTCGAGGGGCGCTCGGCTGCAGAAATGATCGCGCGTATCAGCCAGTTTGAGGGTCAGGACCTTGAAGCGGACGTGACGCGCCTGGTGGCTGACACCATTCGCATGGCAGATGCGCGCGACATCAGCGACGTTTATCGCGACGGGGTCGTCAACCTGCTCGACGACGAGGGTACACGGCAGGCGGTGCGCGTATTGGAGGAGCGAACGCTGCTCGCCGACGTTCTGTCACAGGTCAGCGATACGGGCACCAGCGGCGTACAGGTGATTATTGGCGGCGAGGGACGCTGGGAGGAGCTTAAGGATTGCACGTTCATCGTCAGCCGCTATGGCGCGGAGGGCGATCTGTCCGGCGAGCTGGCGGTACTGGGACCGACCCGCATGCCGTATGGGCGTAATATCTCGGCTGTTCGCTATGTCGCCGATATCATGAGTAGCTTTGTCTTTGATTATTACGTTGAACGGTCGTTGCTCGCTGATCGTGGCGACGATCAATAGGTGAGGAACTAGATTTGAACGAACGCGATCGAGAACCAGAAGAAGCCGAAGCAGTAGAAACGAGTGAGACGGAATCCGTCACCGCTGCGAACGGCGAACAGGTGCAGGCGGAGCTGCAGGATGACGAGGCGCTGCCCGAGGGCGACGAGGAGCTTGACCTCGTAGCGCGCCTTGCCGAAGCCGAGGCGCGCGCGGCCGAATACCTCGATGGCTGGCAGCGCGAGCGGGCCGAGTTCGCCAACGCGCGCAAGCGGCTGGAAAAGAGCCGTGTCGAAGCGCGGCAGTTTGCGACCATCGAGGTGATTAGCGGCCTGCTCCCGATTCTCGACGACTTCCAGCGGGCGCTGGACACGGTGCCCGAGGAGATTGCCCAAAATGATTGGTACGAGGGCATCGTGCTCGTCCATCGCAAGCTCCTCGGCATCCTCGAAAAGGCGCAAATCGAGCGCATCGCCTCCGTCGGCGAGCCGTTCGATCCCAATGTGCACGAAGCGGTGATGCAGGAACCGTCCAGCGATCATGAGAGTGGTATGGTCATCCGGGAGCTGCAGTCGGGTTACCGGCTGGAGAGCCGCGTTATCCGGCCGGCGATGGTCGTCGTCGCCGAGTAGGAGAAGAATATGAGCAGAATTCTGGGAATCGATCTTGGCACGACAAACTCCGTTGTCGCCGTCATGGAAGGCGGCGAACCCGCCGTCATCTCCAGTGCTGAGGGGGGCCGGCTGTTCCCGTCAATCGTCGCCGTTAACCCGAAGACGGCGGAACGCATGGTCGGTCAGGTGGCAAAACGCCAAGCCGTCGTCAATCCCGAAAACACCATCTACTCGGTGAAGCGCTTCATGGGTCGCAAGTATGAGGATCCGGAAGTCAAGCGCGCCCGGGATTACGTCTCCTACCAGGTACGCGAAGCGATGAATGGCGACGTCCGCGTCGTGCTCAACGGCGAGGAATATTCACCACCAGAGATCTCCGCGATGATCCTCCAGAAGATTAAGCAGGATGCGGAGGCCTATCTCGGACAGCCAGTAACTCAGGCCGTGATTACGGTTCCCGCCTACTTCAATGACAGCCAGCGGCAGGCAACCAAGGACGCCGGACGTATCGCCGGGCTGGAGGTTCTGCGTATAGTCAACGAGCCGACTGCGTCTTCTCTGGCCTACGGGCTGGACAGCGACAAGGACGAAATTATCGCCGTCTTCGATCTCGGCGGCGGCACGTTCGATATCTCCATTCTTGAAGTCGGAGATGGCGTGTTCGAGGTGCGCGCTACCAATGGCGATACGTTCCTCGGCGGCGATGACTTCGACCAGCGCATCATCGATTGGGCTGCCGAGCAGTTCCGTATGGCCGAACAGATTGACCTGCGGCGTGATCCGCAAGCGCTGCAGCGTCTGCGTGAAACTGCGGAGAAGGCGAAGATCGAGCTCTCGACAACCCTCCAGACGGAGCTGAATCTCCCCTATATCACCGCCGACAGCGAAGGCCCCAAACATCTCCTCCTGACCCTGACGCGTTCGAAGTTCGAACAGCTCTGCGATGATCTCACCGAGAGAACGCTTGGCCCCATGCGCCGCGCACTCACCGACGCCGGTCTGGCGCCAGAGGAAGTAGCTGAGGTGATCCTCGTCGGCGGGATGACCCGCATGCCGGCCATCCAGAGTGCCGTCGAGCGCTTTTTTGGCCGCCCGCCGCATAAAGGGGTCAATCCCGACGAGGTCGTTGCCCTGGGCGCTGCGATCCAGGCCGGGGTGCTGGCCGGCGATGTAACGGACGTCCTCCTGCTCGACGTCACCCCGCTGACGCTGGGTATTGAGACCCTCGGCGGCGTGGCGACGCCCCAGATAGAGCGCAACACGACGATCCCCAGCCGCAAGAGCCAGATTTTCTCCACGGCATCGGATGGGCAGACGAAAGTTGAAATCCACGTCGTGCAGGGCGAGCGCCCGATGGCGCTCAACAACAAAAGTCTAGGCAAGTTCATCCTCGACGGGATACCGCCGGCCCCGCGTGGCGTGCCCCAGATCGAGGTCACTTTCGACATCAACGCCGATGGCATTCTCCACGTCAGTGCCCGCGACCAGGCGACCGGCAAAGAGCAGGCGATGCAGATCATCCCGTCGAGCGGTCTGACCGACGAGGAGATCGAGGAAATGGTGCGCTCGGCCGAGCAGCATGCAGCCGACGACAAGCAGTTCCGCGAACTTGCCGAAGCGCGCAACCTGGCCGACACGACGCTCTACAGCTGCGAGAAGTTCCTCCAGGATAATGGTGAAAAGGTACCGGAAGCACAGATGGAGTCGCTGCGCCAACAGATGGAGCGTACCCGTAGTGCGCTCGAAACGAGCGAGCCGGCCGCCATCCGCGAAGAGATCAGCCAGCTCCAGATGGCCCTGCAGCAGGCCGGGATGGCCCTCTACCAAGATGGTGACGGCGCGGCAACGGCCGGAGCTGCCCCTGGCGAAGAAGAGGGCGTCGTTGAAGGCGAAGTGAGCGACGCGTAAGCGAACAACCGACGGAGAGGTCAGGGAAGGTCGTATTTATCCCCGAGTGCGATAATACGGCGTGCGCCCAGGAACTATGGATAGAAAACGCGACTACTATGAGGTACTTGGTATCTCACGTACGGCAACAAAGGAAGAGGTCAAGAAGGCCTACCGCCGCCTGGCCCGGCAATACCATCCGGACGTCAGCAAAGAGGATGGCGCTGCCGAGAAGTTCAAGGAGCTGAGCGAGGCGTACGAGGTGTTGTCTGATGACAACAAACGTGCCGCATACGATCGCTTCGGCCACGCCGGCGTACGCGGTGCGGGTGCAGGCTTTGATCCCTACGGCGGCTTTGGCACCATGGCCGACTTCTTCGAGGAGTTCTTTGGCGGCTTTGGCACGTCGCGGCGGCGCCGTCGCGGCCCGCGCCGCGGCGCCGACCTGCGCTATGATCTGACGATCGATTTTGAAGAAGCCGTGTTCGGCGCCGAGAAGGTGATCGAGCTGGTACGGCCCGAGATTTGCCCCGACTGTAATGGCTCCGGAGCAGAGCCTGGCACACAGCCGGAAGTCTGCCCCGAGTGTCGGGGAACCGGCGAAGTTCGGCGCGTGCAGCAATCAATTCTTGGCCAGTTCGTCAACGTCGCCACCTGCCCGCGCTGTGGCGGCGAAGGGGAAGTGGTTAGCACGCCGTGCCGCACGTGCCATGGTCAGAAACAGGTACAGCAACAACGTGAACTCAAGGTGAAGATTCCGGCCGGGATTCGCCACGAACAACAGATCCGCTACAGCGGGGAGGGCGCCCCGGGCAGTTATGGCGGGCCGCCCGGCAACCTTTACGTCTTCGTTAACGTTCGCCGCCACCCTCTGTTCGAGCGGCGCAACGACGACATCGTGCTCGACCTGGAGATAAACGTCGCCCAGGCTGCACTTGGCGACGAGGTAGTGGTGCCCACCGTGTATGGTGACGAGAAACTCAAGATCCCGGCCGGTACACAGTCCGGTACCGTCTTCCGGCTGCGCGAGCGCGGCGTGCCCCATCGCAACGGCCACGGCGCCGGCGACCAGCTCGTGATGACGCGCGTCCACGTGCCGACCGAGCTGACCAGCCGCCAACGCGAGCTGTTTGAGGAAATGGCGAGTACGCTGGGCAAGGAGGTCATTCCCCAGCGCGAGAAGGGCTTTCTCAACGAACTCAGGGGAGCGCTCGGGGAGATTCTTGGACGCGCCTGAACTGCCAGCGACTCCTGACTACTGGCTAGAAGTCACCGTTGTCACGGACGGCGAAGCGGCAGAAGCTGTTGCCGAGGCACTGCGCCCGCTGGCGCACCAGGAAAGTGTGGTCCTCGAACAGCTCGGTGATGCCGCCAGCCTTGATCCCTATGCTCTAGAGCCGGAAGTCGCTGTCAAGATCTATTTACCCGGCGACCAAGACACCCAGGCTGTCCGGCGCCGTATCGAGGAACTCCTTTACTACTTGGGCCGGCTCTATCCGATCCCTGCGCCAACGTTCCGCAAACTGCAGGATGAAGATTGGGCCAATGCGTGGAAGGCGCATTACACGCCATTCCGGGTAGGGTGCCGCCTCTGGATCCAGCCGAGCTGGGTTGAAGAACTCGCGACGCGGCCCGACGATATCATTCTCACCCTCGATCCCGGCATGGCATTTGGTACCGGTCTTCATCCTACAACACAGATGTGTTTACAGGCAGTAGAAGAGCTGGTGCGGCCGGGGATGCGCGTGCTCGACGTCGGCACCGGTTCGGGAATTCTGGCCATTGCCGCAGCGCTTCTAGGGGCAGGGAGGGAATCGGGCGGAACGATCGTTGCCGTGGATACGGACCGGTTGGCCGTAGCAGCCGCTGTGGAAAACGCGGCGCGCAATCGGGTGCAGATCGACGTACACCAGGGCAGCCTTGCGAGCGTCCCGCCGGGGAATTGGGACCTGGTAATCGTCAACATCCTCGCACCGGCCATCGTCACGATGTTGCAGAACGGGTTGATGGTCTATGTCGCCGAGGCAGGCAGCCTGCTGCTGAGTGGGATTATCGAGGAGCAGCTACCGGGCGTGGAAGTGGCCTTGGAAGCCGCCGGCGGGCAGATTATCGAAAAGCGACAGATACGGGATTGGGTCGGGCTGACTGTGCGGCCCGCCCGGCGTGGGGCGCGGTGAGGTCCACGAAAAACGCCACGGACGGCCAGCGCCCGTGGCGTTCATTTTACAAGCAGGGTACGTGGAAGTATAGGTGAACGAAGAAGCCGAAGCCTCCGGGTACCCCTTACCGGCTTTCCGTCTTATTAAACTGTTTCTTATACCGGTAGGTGACGCGCCCCCGGGTTAGATCATAGGGGCTCATCTCAAGGCGCACCCGATCGCCCAGCAAAATGCGAATGTAGTAACGGCGCATCTTGCCGGACAGGTATGCCAACACCTGGTGACCGTTGTCCAGTTCAACCAGGAATTGGGTGTTAGGAAGCGCTTCAATCACGGTACCTTCAACTTCGATTTTTTCTTCTTTCTTCGCCATACTTCTCCTTCGTTGTTTCTTATAAGCTACGTGGGCTAGCTCCCAGCACATGATCGGAATCTAGCATGTCTAGTATACAGCAGTCCAGTAAGAAGCTCATTAAAGCCTATTCTGTAGCGGACTGGCGGCGGCGAGCGCGGCGAACTGCTTTCTTCTTCTTAATGCGACGCAGCTCGCTTTTCGACACGTGCCAGCGTTTGTTGCGCACAACTGTCATCGTGCCTGCCTTGGTCACCTGCTTGCGGAAGCGGCGCAGAAGGCTCTCGTCAGTTTCGTTGGCCATTTTGACAACACGCGGCATGGGCCATCACCTCCCTTTCTTTAGGATAGAACCACTGTTACGCAGACGGGACGACGTCTGCGCCTGATTCTTCAGTCGGTTCGCTCTGATCATCGAGCGTCGCTGCTTGATTATCGTTTTGACCGGCTTCATCATCGCCGGTAGCGTGCTCTCCTTCTGGTGTCGCCGGTCCCTCGCTCACCGCGACGCCGTTCGGCTCGACGCTTGACACACCGGTTCCCATCTCCACGACGTCTGGCTCTTCGCCGGCCGCTGCTTCTAGCTCAGCCTCCATCTCCACGACGTCCGGCTCCTCGCTGGCAACTTCCTCCGGCTCGACGACGTCCGGCTCCTCGCCGGCCGCTGTTTCTGGCTCAGCCTCCATCTCCACGACGTCCGGCTCTTCACCGGCGACTTCCTCCGGTTCAGCCTCCATCTCGACGACGTCCGGCTCCTCGCTGGCAACTTCCTCGGGCTTAGACTCCATCTCCACGACTTCGGCGCGATCATCAGTCCCTTCGGCGTCGACGACATACTCCTGTTCGCGGCGCGTCATCCAATCGATCTGCTCGGCGGCCGTCACCGCCTTCAAGCTGAGGCCAATTCGCTGGCGTTCGGCGTCAATACTGATGATTCGCAGCAAATGAGTCTCACCTTCACGCAGGACATCACGCGGATTATCGATGTTGCTGCGCGAGATCTGCGAAGTGTGCAGCAGGCCTTCGACGCCAGGCTCTACCTCGACGAAAGCACCGTAGTCGACGACGCGAATGACCCGCCCTTCGACGAGCTGGCCAACATCATAGCGCTCGGCAACGGTCGTCCACGGGTTCTGTAACAGCTTCTTACGGCTGAGGCTAATTCGCTCGCGCTTGCGGTCTACCTTGAGGACGTAGACCTCTACCTCCTCGCCCATGCGCACGACTTCTTTCGGGTGCTCGACGCGCTGCCACGCTAGCTCAGATACGTGGATCAGGCCATCAGCACCGCCCAGGTCGACAAAAGCTCCGAAATCGCGCCAGCCTGTGACCTTCCCACGCAGTACATCACCTTCATTGAGCTGCTCGAGCAGCTCGCGCCGGCGTTTCTCTTGCCAGACGCGTTCGGCTTCCCGGTGCGACAGCACGAGGCGGCGGCGTCGCCGGTCGACCTCAATAATCTTAACAGGGACTGTCTCGCCATGCGCTTCCGCGATGCGCTGCTGGCGCTGGTGCTCGTTCATGCCTGGGTTAATAAATGACAGGTGCGAGGCGGGAATAAAGCCTCGCAGGCGGCCAAATGGGACAAGAGCGCCGCCCCGATTGTGCCCGGTGATCTGCGTTTCCAATATCTCGCCGCTATCCAGCATCTCTTGGGCGCGTATCCAGTCTTCGTTTAGCCGGGCGAGATGAAGCGAGACCTGAAGGCTGTCAGGGCTATCTACGCTGACAATATAAACAGGAATCTCATCGTTGACCGCTAGCCCCTCGCGCTCTCCCGGATCCAGCTTATCCAAATCCGACGACTGGACAATACCATCCCGCTTCAGGCCCAGATCGACGATGATCCCTTGGGGGGATATCGAAACAATGATTGCCTGGCGGATGTCGCCAACCCGCGGCTGTTCGTAGTCATGCTGGCTAAGGAGATTCTCCATCTCCTGCAAAAAATCGGCATCCGGCGTAACCTGGTTGTCCTGGTCCATAAGCCACCACGAATCTTGCTAAACACCAAAAAAACTCGGCAGACATCACAGCGGATGTAGCCGAGCATAGAACAAAAGTCCGGACTCACGCGCCCGGGAGAAACCAGGCCTAATGAGATTCGGTCAGTTTTACGCAAGTCGTTAGCAGTTGAAACTAACCCTCCATCCACTGCCATTCTATTGTAAACCGAGCCAAAAACGCCTACCCCTCAATCGCTTGATTATATCCTCGTCGAACGAGATCTGTCAATCCAGTTCAACCTAACGCTCAGAGGAGGGCGGCCCGGATCAACGCGAGGAACACCGCTCAGCGAAAGATGACGCTGGACTGGCCGATGAGCGCGTCCCACACGTCACCCATAGTATCCGCCAGTGCAACCGGGACACCAAGCTCCCGGGCGACACTGGTTGGTGTCTTATCGTCCAGGCTGATTACGTCCGGATGGTCAAAAACGACGCGCGGCAAGACGACCAGGTCGCCGTAGCCATTTTCCTTGAGCGCCGCAATGATATCCGCGGCCATAAGCAGCCCGGCTACGGTGATCGTGTCGCCGAGGCGGCGGTTCACAACCGGGACGACGTCGACGGTCGCGCCCGTTATCGAGGCGAACGCATTCGCAGTGTCGCGCAGAACGGGAGCAAACAGACTGCCGGTGGCGAGGGTCAGCGTTGCCGGCCTATCGCCCGCCTCACCACCGCCGTGCCCCTGCCATGTGGCGATTTCTTCGCGCACCTGTTCCCATTCATTCAGGAAGCGGCGCACCATACCCAGACCGTTCTCGTGAAGTTGCTGGCCATCATAGGCGGCGAGCGGCGGTATCTCGCGTCCGGAGACAAGATACCACTCATCAGTAGGGTAGACGAAGCGGACGCCGAGCTTCTCCTGGAACTCAATCTGCAAGGCATGCACATAGTCAAGCGTCGCTGCCGCTTCTGCCTGCGTATGCGTACGCATCCCGTATTTGTGGTGGCGGGTCAGTCCCACCGGCACGACGCTGATCGATTGTACGTGAGGCGAGAGGGTCTCTAGCTCGCGTATTGAGCGCTCCATCCACGGGCCATCATTGAACTCAGGAACGAGCACGAGCTGCGTGTGCATCTGTATATCCCGCTCGGCTAGCCAATGGAGCTGTTCCATGATGTCCGGCGCGTCATCGTTCCGCAGAAAACGCCGTCGTAGTGCTGTGTCCGTCACGTGCACCGAAATATACAGTGGGGAGAGGCCCATCGTTTCGATGCGCCACCAGTCATGGTCGTCAAGATTCGTCAACGTCACAAAATGGCCGAAAAGGAAGGAGTAACGGTAGTCATCATCCTTGATGTAGAGAGTACGGCGGAAGCGCGGTGCCATCTGCAACACAAAACAGAACTCGCACAGATTGTTGCAGCGGCGTATGTCTGTATCAAATGTCGGGTGGCTGAACTCAATGCCAAGGGATTGTTGATAATCACGGGCAGCCTCAAACAGATAGTACTCGTCCCCGCGCCGCACGAGTAGCTCCAGCCATTCCTCGGCGCCGTAGTACTGAACATCGATCACGTCTTGCACCGGTTGATCGTTAATGGCCAGTAGCTGGTCGCCCGGCTGCAAACCGACGTCGGCAGCCACGCTATCCGGCTCGATGGCCGTGATCAACCCGCCGTTGTACTGGGCGAGGTCAACTTCTTGGAAGAGGGTCATACGGATCCTAGGCGGCTAGCCGCGGCGCAGTAGGCTGCATTAGAAGCGTCCAAAGAGGAAATCCAGCACCTGTTGGTCAATCACCTCACCGGTGCCGTCCCAACGTTCCTCGAGGTTCTCAGCCCCGACGAGACCACGCAGCGCCTCGCGAGTCGTCTCGTCGAATACCCCCGTGATGGGTCCCTGATAACGGCCGGTGCGCTGGAGCAGCTCCTGCAAGTCAGCGGCAACAGCGGCCAGCGGCACCATCGAATCGGGATCAGGCGCGCCAAAGTAGAGGTGATGAATGGCCAGAATGCGTTGCAGCTCGGCGATAGGCTGCGGGTGATCGTCCACGCGCAGATCCAAATAGCGGTCGT
>JAVVFG010000055.1:0-5236 GCA_032260445.1 Anaerolineae bacterium
TATTCAGTCAATGGGGCAGGTTAGTGCCCCATCTATTACATAGAATACGAGGAGAGTTAAGCATGACAATCGTTGTTGGCATCTTCCTTGTTCTTCATGGCCTGGTGCACCTGTTGTACTTTGGCCAGAGTTGGCGACTGTTCGAGTTGCAGCCAGGCATGGTCTGGCCGGACGGCTCATGGGCCTTCACCCGGCTGCTCGGTGACGGTGGGACACGGTGGCTGGCGAGTGCGGCGTGCACGGTGGCGGCGACGACCTTTGCTGGCGGCGGTGCGGGATTGCTCCTGCAGCAGCCGTGGTGGCGGCCGGTAGTCGTAGGTGCCGCCGTGTTTTCTTCTGTAGTGTATCTCCTGCTCTGGGACGGCCGTCTGCAGAGTCTCGACGATAAGGGTGGGGTCGGGCTGCTGATTAACCTGGCGATTGTGGCTGTAGTTTTGGTGCTGAGATGGCCCCAATTTGACGTCTAGGTGCCTGGCAGCCGCTCCATTCCCGCCGCCTGCGCCAGCCGGCCCATCATCTCGCCGAGCGCGCGCTCCGTCTCCGGCGGGAGGGCGGGGCGCTCGTAACTCGCGAGCAATTCCTCAACGCGCGCCTGCGCGCGGGCGAATGTGTCCGGACTACCGGCCTCCTGCCAGCTGCGCCGGGAGCCGCGGTCGATCACCGCTGACGGCAGATACTGCTCCTTGCGAAAGAGCTGGCGCGTCGCCTTTTGCTTGAGGAAGTCCGGCCGGAAGTCAATGCCGGCAAAGAGGGCGGTGGCGAGCGTTGCTGTCTGCTCTTCAATGCCCCGCAGCAGCCGCCGCGCCATGGCGATCGCCTCGGCGTCGATCACCAGCTTCTCGGCACTCTGGCAGGCCAGAAAGTCGAGCATACCGGCACCGGAGATCATGTTGATGCCGGCGAGGGCGCCGATGAGCGCGGTCAGCCCGCTCTCCAGCCCGGCCTGGGCATCGACAATTTTGGCGTCGCTGGCGCCGAGGTAGGCGTGGGTAGGCAGCCCGAGCGACTTTCCCACCTGGGCGTAAGCGGCGTCGATCATCGCCGTCTCGATCGCGCCCATCGGCGTCGTGCCGTGGCGCATGTCGAAGATGGCGGGTGCGCCACCCCAGACGACCGGCGACCCCGGCCCGGCGAGCTGGTGGATGGTGATGCCGCTGAGGCATTCGGCGGCGTGCTGGACGACGGAGCCGAGGAGGGTGACGGGCGCGGCGGCGCCGGCAAGAGGCATGGAGACAATCTGCGCCGGCACGCCGGCACGGGCCAGGTCGATCAGGTTCTGCGCACCGAACTCGCTCCAAATGAGCGGCGGCGTGGGGCAGACGTCGAAGATGGCGCGCGGCTGCGTGCGCAGCGCCTCGTGCCCGCCGCTGGCCAGGGCGAGCATGTCGATCATCGCCGGCGCGCCGTGGGCGGAAAAGGCGCCGGTGACGATGGGTTTCTCGCTATACAGCAAGAGGAGATAGAGGCGGTAGATGTCCGCCACCGCCGTGGGGACCTCGTCGCAGACGACGGCAGTTGACTGCGCGTCGTATTGGGGAAGCTGCTCTGCCACCTGGATCAGGCGCAAGAGATCGGGCGTGCGCGCCGTGCGATGTTCCAGCGTCTCCGGGTCGAGCACGTGCACGCCAGACGAGCCCGGATCGAAGTGTACCGCGTCGCCACCATACGTTACTCCCACCTTGCCGTCGCGGCGGTGCAAGGTAAAGGCGTGCGGCGCCGTCTCGAGCGCCTGCTGCACCAGAGTTTCGGGTAGTCGTGCTACCTGTTGCTCCTCGTCGACGGATGCCCCGGCTTCCGCCAGCAGCGCCCGCGCTGCCGCTGCCTCCACTTTGACGCCCGGCTCCTGTAGGAGCTGGAACGCCTCGTCGAGAATGCGCGGCACGAGCTCCCGATCCAGCAGCTCAAGCTGGGGCTGCATGAGATGCTCCTGTTGCCAGCGACGCCTCCAGGCTGGCGATGATGCGCTGCAGCTCGGCCGAGAGCTGGGCGTCGAGCGGCTCCGGCTCGTGCGTTGCCAGGATGCGCTGCGCTGCGGCCGTAGCCCACTGCGCGGCGCCATGCCCCTCGGCTGCCCACACCTCATAGGGGCGCCGGTCCATGTAGCGCGGGCGCCACAGGTTGCGGGCGTGGCGGCGGGTGTGCTTGTGGGCGAGGAAGTTGCTGCCGGGCCCAACGGCGGCAATCACGTCGAGGGCCAGCGTCTCGTCGTCCACCTCGATGCCGCGCATCATGTGCCAGACGAGGTCGAAGATCTCGCAGTCCATGAGCATCTGGGCGTAGGACCAGATGCGGCTGCCGTGCAGCAACCCGACGCCGAGGAGCATGTCGGACATCGCCACGGAGGCCATGAAGGTCGAGAGGCTGTTGTCGACGCCCGCCTGCCAGTTTGGCTCCTTAGCGCCGGTGGCGAAGGAGCCCATCGAGAGCGGCACGTCGTAGAAATCGGCGAGGGCGTTGGTCGCGGCGCCGAAGAGGAAGTCCTCGGGCCCGCCGCCGGTATAGGCGCCGGTACGCACGTCCATCGCCGATTGGGCGGCGGCATAGAAGACGGGCGCGCCAGGGTGGGCCAGTTGGACGAGGGCGAGCGCGCTGATGACCTCGGCGTTGCCGACGACAAGATTGCCCGCCAGCGTTGCCGGCGCCGTCGAGCCAGACGATGTCATCGTCATGAAGCCGGTAGGCACGCCATGCGCGGCGGCGATGAGGGCGGCGTCGAGGCTGCCGCCGTCGTGGCCCAGCGGTGGGGCCGTGCACTGCATGATGGACAGGGGCGGGCGCTGGCGCAGCTCGCGCCGGCCTCCGGCGATCGTCGCCGCCATTTCCATCGCCGCCTCGGCTTCGGCAATCGAGTAGACGCTTTCCGTCTGCACGTGCTTGGTCGAGTTGGACCAGATGGCGCGTAGCTCGTGCAGGCTGCGCGTCTCGGCTGGCCGGTCCTGCGCGGAGACGGCGACCCAGTGGAACGCGACTTCCGGGAGATAGTCGGCGACGCGGGCAATCTCGGCGACGTCCTGCAGGCGCGAGCGGCGACGCTCGCCGATCTCCAGGTCGATGATCTCCACGCCGCAGCCGTCGGTACCGGCATAAACATGGTTGCCGTCGAGCGGGAGATCCTGGTCGGGATCGCGCGCGGCGAGCGTGTAGGCGGGCGGCGCCTGGGCGAGCGCGTCTTCGATGAGGTGGCCCGGCGCACGTACAATCTGGCTCTCCCAGTCTACGGCGGCGCCGTGGTCGGCCCAGATCGCCAATGCCCGCTGCGAGGGAAAGCGTACGCCAGTATCTGCGATGATCTGCAGCGTAGCCTCGTGGATACGCTGCACCTGCTCACCGTCCAGGACCTCTAAGCGCAGCCGCGGATTGCTGATCGCCTTGATGCTGCTCATCGTTGCTCCTGTCCTGCTGCCACCAGGCTGCGCGCCAGGGCCACGGCGCCAATGGCATCTTCGCTGAAGCCGTCAGCCCCGATCTGCTCCGCCCACTCGGTGGTGACCGGTGCGCCACCGACCATCACCTTGACGCCGGGGCGCAGGCCGACGTCCTCGAGCGCCTCGATCACGTCCTTCTGGCGGATCATCGTCGTCGTCAAGAGGGCGCTCACGCCGACGAGGTCGGCGCCAACTTCGCGTACCTTGGCGGCAAACGCCTCCGGAGCGACGTTCACGCCGAGATCATAGACCTGGAAACCGTTGGCAGAGAGCATGGTGCCGACCAGCGTCTTGCCGATGTCGTGGATGTCGCCCTGGATGGTGCCAATCACCACCTTGCCCAGCATATTCCAGGTGGATCCTTGCGCCTGTAATGCCGGCTCCAGCACGGCCAATGCCGCCTTCATCGCCTCTGCGGCTGCGACGAGATCCGGCAGGAACAGGTCACCACAGGCGTATTCCTCGCCGACCTCGTCCAGGCCGCGGACAAACCCGTGGTTGATGGCTTCTAGCGGCGTCACACCCTGGTCCAGGGCCTGTTGGGCGAGCGCGCGCGCATCGTCGATTTCGCCGTCGAGGACGCTCTGGGCCATGGCGGCCAATAACGCTTTGTTCATGTATCCTCCCTCCTGCCGCCGGCACAAGGCGGTGCGGGCGATCGTCGTGCGGATCGCCGGTTGAGCTCCTCTTGCCCGAAGGAGCTGATTATGACCTGAAGCGGCGTCTCCCGCCAGCAACAGCACGAGATTCGCGCAGTGGCGTACCGCGGCGCCGCTGCGTAGAATCGCTGCCGTGATTGACCACAACGCGCCGTTACCAGAGGTGCCCATCGAGCGGTTTCTACACCGCTACCGCTCCGCGAAGCGGCGCGAGCGGCTGCGGCCCCTGTACGAGCTGATGCTGGAAGAAGCCCGCCATCTAGCACAGCCGGCGACTGTGCAAGCGGAGTTTGCCGCGGAGACGCTCGTCGAGCTCGCTTCCTGGTTCCAAGAGGATACCGTGGCAGCCGTACTGGCGGTGTGCACGATCGGCTCGCTGGCCGAGCTAGAGATCGTCGAGTTGTTCGCGCAGGAGGAGCCGCACCTGGGGATGATCCTCGACGAAGTCTGCCTGCAACTGGTCAGCGGCATGGCCCGCGCCATCCATGCGGGCGTGCGCCAGGCTGCGCTGGCGCGCGGGCTGCGTGTTGGCCCGCCGTACCGGCCGGGTCTGGGGCGCTGGCCGATGGAAGCGCAGCGGGCCATTTTCGACCGGTTACCGGCCGAGGAGATCAGGGTTACGCTGAGCGAAGAGCTGATCATGCGGCCCTTAAAATCCACCAGCCTGATTATTCCCCTACGTACACCGTAAACCCTCGCGTTCTTCCCCGTCGTATTAACCCGTCGTTAGATCCATTGACAATATAAGAACAAATATTCTATAGTGTCGTGGTTGCTTGCCGCATACATCCACAGCCCATTCCCCAGGTAGCGACCAAGCATTGTCCATTGGCAGCTCCCGCTTCTGCTGGTGAGCTGCGCCGATCCAGTTTGTTGGAAGGAGATTGCACATGTTGCGCAAAGACAGGGGCGCTCAGATTGACGTGGCGGGCGGGTTGGAAGCAGAGGCCGTGAGACGATCCTCTGTAGGGCAGAGGGGTCTCATTGGCGAGCTGCGCGCGGCGCTAGACGGGCGCGTCATTACCCCGGAGGACGCCGGCTACGAGGAGGCGCGCACCATCTTCTACGGCGGCTTCGAGCGCCGACCGGCAGCCATCGTCCGCGTCGCCAGTGCCGAAGACGTCGCCCGCGCCGTCTCCTTCGCCCGCGAGC
>JAVVFG010000055.1:5336-15754 GCA_032260445.1 Anaerolineae bacterium
GGCGGCAACTTCGGCGTGGTCACGCGCTTCCAGTACCGGCTGCACCCGGTGGACGAGGTGGTGGGCGGGATGCTCATCCTACCGGCGACGGTGGAGACGATTACCGGCTTCGTCGCCGCCGCCGAGGCAGCGCCGGAGGAGCTGACGACGATTGCCAGCGTCATGCCCGCCCCGCCCATGCCCTTTGTGCCGGAAACGGTCCACGGCGAGCCGATCATCTTTGCCTTCATCTGCTACGCCGGGGAGGTGGCCGCGGGTGAGCGGGCCATGGCGCCGTTCCGCGCGCTCGCCGAGCCGATCGCTGACATGGTGCGGCCGATGCGCTATCCGGAGATGTATATGGCGGACGACGAGGAATACCACCCCACCGCTGTGGGCCAGACGTTCTTCATGGACAGCGTTGGCCGCAAGGAAGCGGAGACGATCCTGGCCTACCTGCAGGCATCGGATGCGCCGCTACGCCTGGCACATCTGCGCGTGCTCGGCGGCGCGGTGGCGCGCGTGCCGGCGGAGGCGACGGCGTATGCACACCGGCAGCGGCGCATCATGGCTAACGTGGCGGCGTTCTACACCGGTCCCGAGGACAAACCGCGGCGCGAGGCGTGGGTGGCCGAATTCGCTGCTGCCCTACAGCAGGGCGATGCGGGAGCCTACGTGAACTTCCTCGGGGAGGAAGGTGCGGCCCGGGTGCGCGATGCCTACCCCGGGCCGACCTGGGAGCGGCTCGCCGCCATCAAGCGGCGCTACGATCCGACGAACCTCTTCCGGCTGAACCACAATATCGTGCCACAGCCGGAAAGCAGTCCCGTATAAGCCCGCGCGGATGACTTACTGTACGCAGCCGGCCTGCAGCACCTGCTGTGGGCCGGCTGCTGTCATCTCGTATACCGTCACTTCGTACCCTTCATAACGCTCGGCTTTGACGATGATTTCCAGCGAGCCATCGCCATTGAGGTCGAGCAGACCCAACACATCATAGCGGTAGGGATAGGCCAGGTCATTGGCCGCCACATAGACATCCAGCGCCAGCGGGATCGTGACGACCGCGCCATCGACCACTTTACGTAACAGCAGCAGCGCGTAGTCGCCGGCGGCGACGGGTGGGGCGCTCGTGCCAGCAACCAGATGGGACACGGAGATTAGCACCTCGTCGACGCCATCACCTTCGAGGTCAATGCGCCGGATGTGGTCGATGTGCACCTCGGGGTTGGCGATACCGTGCTCCTGCAGCAGCGTCGTGACCACGTCGACGTATTCGGCGGTGTCTTCAGGTATCCTCTGTGCCACGCGCGGTGCAGCATCCCATTTGGCGACCAGGGCGACCGCGCCGTCGCGGCTGCCTGCGGGCTGGAAGGGAACGACTGGCTGGGTGCAGACACCACCGGTTGTAACGGGCGGGTTGCCGGTTACGGTGCCCTGCAAACCGCTGAGGGTGTAGACGGTGTAGGGCCGTTCCGTGTCCTGGAGATAGGTAGCGTAGGTGGTGGCATCAACCCACGCGCCGTTGTACGTGCCGCCCAGCAGATAGCCGGATTCCATGTCGACGACCGGGTAGAGCGGGCCACCGGGCGGGCTCTCGCTGACTTTCGTCGCCGTCGCCGGCGGCGTGCCGTTGGTAACCGACAGCTGAATCGTGTATGTGCCGGTACTGCCCAGCGCATTCAGGGCCAGCAAGTAGTCCTGTGCCTGGGGCCCTGTGCCCTGCCAACTCGATCCGCCGGACAGCATATGCTTGTAGATCTGGCCGTCCTTGAGCCCTTGCAGGTGAAACAGGACATTGTCGTCGGCCGACCCAATCGCTACAGAGAGGGTCTGGCCGGCAGCGGCCGTGAAGACATAGTGAACCTGGTCGGTCCCGGCCATGGAGCCCGTAACCGTCGCCTTTGTCGTACCCGGCGCAAACTGGATGCGCGTCGCGTCTGGCTGTGGATTTGTGTACTGGCTGCCGGCCGCGACCCAACAGGTAGCAACGGTGCTGCTGGGGCAGTCTAGCTGCCACCAGGCGCCGTCGCTGCTTACGCCGCTTACTCTGGCAATCTGGCCATGCGCCATCCAGCCGACGACACCGTATGCGGTGCCCGGCCCGCCGCGCAGATTGAGATCCACGCGGGCCATCACGTAGGCCACTCCGCTGGGCACGCTCGCGACCGGCGTCGCGGTTGGCGTCGCCGTTGGGAGCGAGGTGGCCGTTGCCGTCGCCGGTTCGGCCGGTCCTGTCGCCGTTTGGGTTGCTGTCGGCGCGGCCACGGTCTCGGTTGGAACTGGTGTGACCGTCGTTACTGTGGCCGTCTGAACCGGAATTGCCGTCGGTGGGGGTACGTCCCGCCCGGCCGGTAAACAGGCCACGCTCACCAGAAGGAGCAGAAGGAGCCAGCCAATGCCTAATAGTTGTTTCGTGTGTGCTTTTGTCAACATGTTATATCTCCACGTAGGCGCCGCTTTGTCCCACACTGGTGCGGGCATAGGCGCCAGAATGCCGACTTGCTGCTCGTCGCAGCGCCGGCCATCTAATGACCAAGCCCAGTCTAGAAAGCGCGGGTCCCCTTTCCGATCCCCAAAGCGTCCCGCTTCCGGCGGCCTGGATTCCGGGGTCCATCCGGATATTGGCGACGTCGTTGGCACACGGATCGCCCGCCTGATACCGTCGCGCTTCTCAGCACTAGACGGTTCGACCTGGCACGACGAGGCCGGCATAATAGGAGAGATCTGGCAAATCCAGTATATCCAGTTTCCACGGTCGCGGAATGACGACGTCTGCACTCCTCGCATTAGAAGATGGCACGCTATGGCCCGGGCAGGGCTTTGGCGCTGTGGGCGATGCGACCGGGGAAATCGTCTTCAACACCAGCCTGACGGGCTACCAGGAAATCCTCACCGATCCCTCCTATCACGGCCAGCTGATCACCATGACCATGCCGCACATCGGCAACTCTGGCGTAACGCCGGAAGACGAAGAGAGCGATCGCGTCTGGGCAGCGGGGCTGGTCGTGCGCAGCATCAGCCCGCTTGCCAGTAACTGGCGGGCACGACAGAGTCTACCCGATTACCTTGCAGAAAGGGGGGTCGTCGCCATGACAGACGCCGACACCCGCGCGCTCGTGCGCCACATCCGCACCCACGGCGCGATGCGTGCGGCGCTCTCCTCGGCCGACCCTGACCCGGAGCGGCTGCTGGCCGCTGCTCGCAATACACGTGACATGACCGGCCTCGACCTCGTCAGCGAGGTGACCTGCGCGGAACCATACCGCTGGACGGAGGGGCAGGGGTGGTGGCGGCCCGACGGCGGTGCGCCGGATGCGCGGCCGGGCCCCAAGGCGGCGTTTCACGTCGTCGCCTACGATTATGGCGTTAAGCGTAACATCCTGCGGCTGCTCGCGGCGCGCGGCTGCCGGATGACGGTGGTGCCGGCGACGACGCCGGCAGCCGAGGTCCTCGCCCTCGAACCGGATGGCATTTTCCTGTCCAATGGGCCCGGTGATCCGGCAGCGGTAACCTACGCCATCAGCGCCGTACGCGAGCTGTTAGGCAAGAAACCGCTTTTCGGCATTTGTCTGGGCCACCAGATCCTGGCTCTGGCGCTCGGGGCGACAACCTACAAGCTCAAGTTCGGCCACCGTGGCGGCAACCAGCCGGTGCAGGTCGTGGCGAGCGGCGCCGTACAGATCTCCAGCCACAATCACGGCTTTGCGGTTGACGCCACGACGCTACCGGCTGGCACCAGCGTCTCCCACGTCAACCTCAACGACCGCTGTTGTGAGGGCCTCATCGCCCTTGAGCACCATGCCTTTTCTGTCCAGTACCATCCGGAGAGCGCGCCCGGCCCGCACGACTCGGACCAGCTTTTCGACCGCTTCATCGAGATGATGGAACGAAATGCCTAAAGACGCGTCAATCCACAAGATTCTCATTCTCGGCTCTGGCCCCATCGTCATCGGGCAGGGCTGCGAGTTTGACTATTCAGGTGTGCAGGCCTGTAAGGCGCTGCGGCGCGAGGGGTATTACATCATCCTCGTCAATTCCAACCCGGCGACGATCATGACCGACCCCGACCTGGCCGACGCGACCTATGTGGAGCCGCTGGTGCCAGAGATCGTGGAGAAGATCATTGCCGTCGAGCGGCCGGACGCCGTGCTGCCCACCGTCGGTGGCCAGACTGGGCTCAACCTGGCGGTCGCCCTGGCAGAGGCTGGCACGCTGGAACGGTACGGCGTGCGCCTTATCGGCGCCGATCTCGAGGCAATCCGTATTGCCGAAGATCGCTCGCGCTTCAAGGAGGCGATGCTCGCCGCCGGCGTGCCGGTGCCGTCCAGTCGCTTTGTCTATTCGCTGGCAGAGGCGTGGGAGGCGATCGGCGAGATCGGCTATCCGGCGCTGGTCCGCGCCTCCTTTACGCTGGGTGGTACCGGTGGCGGCGTCGCCACAGGGCCGCACGATTTTGCCGCGGTAATCGAACACGGCCTGCGTTCCAGCCCGGCCGGCGAAGTGCTGGTCGAACGCTCGCTGCTGGGCTGGAAAGAGTATGAGCTGGAGGTGATGCGCGACCGCGCCGACAACTTTGTTGTCGTCTGCTCTATCGAAAACGTGGATCCAATGGGGGTTCACACCGGGGACAGCATCACTGTAGCGCCCGCGCAGACGCTGACAGACCGCGAGTACCAGCATCTGCGCGATCTGGCCCGCACGGTCATGCACGTAGTTGGGGTAGAGACAGGCGGCAGCAACGTGCAGTTTGGCGTGAACCCAGCCACGGGCGAGACGGTCGTCATCGAAATGAACCCGCGCGTCTCGCGCTCGTCGGCGCTTGCCAGCAAGGCCACGGGGTTCCCCATCGCTAAGATTGCCGCCTTGCTGGCGGTGGGCTTCACCCTCGACGAAATCCCGAACGACATCACCCGCGTCACCCCGGCGAGCTTTGAGCCGAGTATCGATTACTGCGTCGTCAAGATTCCACGCTGGGACTTTGACAAGTTTCCCGGGGCGGACGCCACGCTCGGACCACAGATGAAGAGCGTCGGCGAGGTGATGGCTATCGGCCGGACCTTTCCCGAAGCTCTGAACAAAGCGATCCGCGGCCTGGACGTTGGCGCTGCCGGCTTTAGCCGCGAGCTCGCCGGCCGGCGCGGCGTGGACGACACGCCGCTGCGCATGCCCACCGCGCAGCGCCTGTTCCAGATTGCCTCGGCGCTGCGCCAGGGGGCATCCTCTGCCGCGATCGTCGCCGAAACGGCCATCGACCCCTGGTTCGTCGCTCAGCTGCAGCAGATCCTGGACCTGGAGACGGAGTTGAGCGCGCCGCGCGGCGCTCCCGAGACGGAGGCGAGCGTGCTGCGCGCGGCCAAACGGATGGGCTTTTCCGATGCTGTCATCGCCCGGGCGACCGGGGCGACGGAGGCGGCGGTGCGGGCGCGGCGCAAGGCGCTTGGCATCACGCCTGTCTATTACCGCGTGGACACCTGCGCGGCCGAATTCGAGGCCCACACCCCTTATCTCTACTCGACCTATGAAAGGCATTGCGAGGCGCAGCCCAGCAACCGGCCCAAGGTGGTTATTTTGGGCGGCGGCCCCAACCGGATCGGCCAGGGGATCGAGTTCGACTATTGCTGCGTCCAGGCCTGCTGGGCGCTGCGCGAGCTGGGCTACGAGACAATCATGGTCAACAGCAACCCAGAGACGGTGAGCACCGATTACGATACGGCCGACCGTCTCTACTTTGAGCCGCTTACTCTGGAAGATGTGCTAAACATCGTCGAGCTGGAGGAGCCGGACGGGGTGATCGTGCAGTTTGGCGGGCAGACGCCGATCAACCTGACGGCCGGTCTGGCGGCGGCGGGCGCGCCGGTGTGGGGTACGCCGCCCGATGCGATCGCCCTCGCCGAGGACCGGGGCCGCTTCGGCCAGCTCCTACGCGACCTGGACATCGACCATCCGGCGTGGGGGCTGGCCCGTTCGCGCGAGGAGGCGCTGGCGATCGTGCAGCGGATGGGCTACCCGGTGCTGGTGCGGCCCTCGTTCGTTCTCGGCGGCCGGGCGATGGCCATTGCCTACGACGATGATTCGCTCGGCCGTTTCCTGGAAGAAGCGACCCGCGTTTCCCAGGGCAACCCCGTTCTCATTGACCAGTTCATCGAGGACGCGTTTGAGGTGGATGTGGATGCCGTCGCCGACGGGGAGCGGGTGGTGCTTGCCGGCGTGATGCAGCATATCGAAGAGGCAGGTGTCCACTCCGGCGACAGTGCCTGCGTGCTGCCGCCCTACAAGATCAGCCTCTACCACCTGAGCATCATCCGCGATTACACCGAGAAGCTGGGGCTGGCGCTGCAGGTACGCGGCCTGATGAACGTGCAGTTTGCCATTAAGGACGACATCGTCTACGTGCTCGAGGTAAATCCCCGCGCCAGCCGCACCGTGCCGTTTGTGAGCAAGGCGACCGGCGTGCCGGTGGCCGAAATTGCGGCCCAGGTGCAGGCAGGGAAGTCACTGGCCGAACTGGGCTTCACGGAGACGCCGGCGGTCGACGGCTTCTTCGTCAAAGAGGCGGTGCTACCATTCGACAAGCTTCCCGGCGCCGATACCCGGCTGGGGCCGGAGATGCGCAGCACCGGCGAGGTAATGGGGCGTGCGGCCCGTTTTGGCCATGCTTTCGCCAAGGCGCAGATGGCGGCGGGCATGCCGCTGCCCACGAGCGGGTCGGTATTGATTACGGTGAATGATTTTGACAAAGCCGCTGCCCTCAAGATCGGCCGCGACCTGCACCGCCTTGGATTCCGGCTGTACGCGACCGTGGGTACGGCAGCCGCGCTGGCGCGCATCGGTCTCCCGGTGACGGTGGCGCCAAAGGCGAGCGAACCAGGCGAGAACACGGTGGCGCTGATCACCTCCGGCGCGGTCGATCTGGTCATCAACACGCCGCTTGGGCAGCAGGCGCACGCCGACCAGACAGCCATGCGGGCGGCAGCCGTGCGCCACAACGTGCCGCTGATCTCTACCCTATCAGCGGCCCAGGCAGCAATCAACGGCATCCGCGCTCTGCGGGAGCGGGAGCTGGCGGTGCGCAGCCTGCAGCAACACCACGCATAGCGAAACGGGACCTTGAACCGGTGTCTGCAAAGCATTATGATTGATGGCATAGCAGAACGGCTTGACGGCAACGTGTCCTGATAGCCACGATAGGGAGCCTCTGATGCACCTTCTTGGCGCCGGCGCTCAGGCAGCAGTGCCATGACGGATAAATTCGACCGCCTCGAGATCTGGGCGGAAACTGGTTTCCGGGGACAACTCTCCTGGTATCGACAGGTAGCGGGAAGCCGCATGCCGGCGAAGTTCAGCATTGCCCGGCAGATTCCGGTAGCGCGCTCGCTGTCTGATGCGTCTGAGGAAGCGCTCTGGGAGCTGTTGGAGGAAAAGAGCCTGCGCTTCCTTGAGCAGCGGTCGCGCATCCGGCGTGGCGAGACCGAGCTGGCGGCTGCCGCGCCACCCAGTCCCAATCTGCTTGACCTGTGCTGCGAGCTGAGCCAGCGGATGCTGCGCCACTGCAACTTCTGCCGCTGGCGCTGTGGCGTCGATCGCCGCCAGGGCAACAAGTTCGGCACCTGTAAGCTGGCGGCGAGCTCGCGCGTCTCCAGCTACTTTCACCACATGGGCGAAGAAGTGATCTACCGTGGCGTAAACGGCTCTGGCACGATCTTCTTCACCTCGTGCAACATGCGCTGCGCCTTCTGCCAGAACGGCGATATCAGCACCGACAAGGACAACGGCAGCGTTGTCTCGCCCCGTACCCTGGCGACGATGGCCTGGCTTCTCGGCCGCGAAGGCTGCCACAATATCAACTGGGTCGGCGGCGAAGTGACGATCCATCTGCACACGATCGTCGAGGCGATCCGACTCCTCGCCGACCTCGACCCAACCCGGGAAG
The DNA here is from genome assembly GCA_032260445.1 of Anaerolineae bacterium. GTDB lineage: Bacteria > Chloroflexota > Anaerolineae > Promineifilales > Promineifilaceae > JAAYYY01. The sequence continues at coordinate 13,249 of JAVVFG010000055.1, forward strand.
ATCTTCGTGCGGCCCGGCCGGCCAAACATGATTATTTCTTTGACCAGTTCGCGCACAATGCACACACGGCTCGTTATCAGGGCGCGTTTAACGTTCCCATGCTCTGGAACAGCAACTTTTTTATGTCGCCGGAGAGCATGAAGCTCCTCCGATTGCTCATGGACGTCTGGCTGCCGGACTTCAAATTTGGTCCCGGCCGGTGCAGTGTTACCCTGGCGAAAACGCCGTGGTACTGGGACACGGTGACCGAGAACCTCAAGCTGATCTATGATTGGGGCGAGGACGTGACCATCCGCCACCTCGTCATGCCCAACCACGTTGCGTGCTGTACCCGGCCGGTGCTCGCCTGGATCGCGGAAAACATGCCCGGTACGCCGGTCAACATCATGGACCAGTACCACCCGGACAACTTCTGCGATCCGCGCAGTCCACAGTACGACGAGAAATATGCGGCGGTGGCTCGCCGGCCGTCGCCACAAGAAATCCGCCAGGCCTTCGGCTACGCCAGGGAGCTAGGTATCAACTTTGAGGCACTCAGCTATGAAAAGTGAACTACCTGGGTCTAGGGCCCAGGCTCTCAATAGTACGCAACCCCTGGTGGCCAGAGCAAAGGTTAACCGTCATGAAGATGAAGATCCGCTGGCAATCCGCCCTGGTCATCGTACCCGCAGCGATGCTGTTCATGGTCGCTGTAGCGCGGTTTTCCGGCAGCCCGGCGGCGGGCATGGAGCAACCACCGCCAGCCGCGCCGGCTTCACTTGAAGCGGCGGGACCGGCGCCGACCGATCAGCTCATTATCAAGTTCAGAGCCAATGGCAGCGTTCGCGGAGACAACGCCCCGGCACATCCCCGCCGGATGCAGCAGTTGAGCACAGCGGCTGGCCTGGAGCTAACCTACGGGCGCGCCATGTCGGGCGATGCCCGCGTCCTGCGCCTGCCAGCTGCACTTCCTCTGGCGCAGGTCGAGGCGATTGCCAGGCGGCTTGAGACCCTCGCAGATGTCGAATATGCGGAACCGGACAGCCGCCTCTTCCCCCTGGCGGAATGGCCTGATGACCCCGAGTATCTCAACCAGTGGCATTACTTTGACACCTATGGCATCAATGCCCCGGCCGCATGGGAGATCACGATCGGTTCGTCCAGCATCCGCATTGCCGTCATTGACACCGGCATCACCGACCACGCCGACCTCGCCGGGCGCTGGCTGGGCGGCTACGATTTCATCAGTAATCTCGCTGTCGCTAATGACGGTGACCTCCGCGACAGCGATCCGCGCGATCCTGGCGACTGGGTCGTGGCCAATGAATGCTATGCTGGATCCCAGGTGCATGCCAGCAGCTGGCATGGCACCCATGTTGCCGGCACGATCGGGGCCAAGACCCACAATGGCCTCGGCGTCGCCGGGGTCAACTGGGTGTCGCCCATCGTGCCGGTGCGCGTCATGGGCAAGTGCGGCGGTTATCTTTCAGATATCGTCGACGGCCTGCGCTGGGCAGCGGGACTGGCTGTCACCGGCCTGCCGGCCAACGGGAATCCGGCCAGGGTTCTCAACATGAGCCTCGGCGCGCCGGGTGAATGCCACACGTCCTATCAGGGGGCAATCGACGCGGCCAATGCTGCCGGGGCGATCATCGTCGTTGCCGCCGGCAATAGCAACCTCAATCTCGACATCAGCGATTACCAGCCGGCAAACTGCAATGGTGTGATCACCGTCGCTGCTACCGATCGCGGGGGGGACAGGGCCTATTACAGCAACTACGGGAGGACGGTGGATATCAGCGCGCCCGGCGGCGAAAATGTGCCATCGCCATCGTATGCCGTGCTGTCTACGCTGAACAGTGGCCTGACGGTACCGACGACGGACACGTATGTCTACTATCAAGGGACGAGCATGTCGGCGCCGCAGGTTGCCGGCGTGATCTCCCTTCTGTTGTCCTTCGATCCCACGCTCACGCGCGCGGAAATCGTCGCCCTCTTGCAGGAGACAGCGCGTCCCTTTCCCGCCGGCAGCAGCTGTACAACCGCCATTTGCGGCAGTGGCATCGTCAATGCAGGCGCGGCCCTTGCGACCTTCGGCGGAGCCACGCCACAACCAATGAGCACGCCAACGCCAACGCCGACGAGCACACCAACGTCGGGCCCGGTCTATCTGCCTGTCGTCACCGGCCATTAGTGGTGCACGTTCTTCCGCCCGGGGGATCGGCGGCGATCAGCACCTGCCGGAGATAAGTGTGGCCATCAGCCTGCGGCGCTCGTCTTGACGAATCCAGGACTGATCCCCTAAAAGGGTTGCTATCATGGGCAAAGCAGAACGCTATCTCTTCCTTGGCCTTGTCATCGCCGTGCTCTTGCTCGCGCTGGCCGGTTACGCGGGCTACGTCCTCTACCCGCGCTTTGCGCTGCCGGCGGCGAGTGGCGCCGGTTTGCTGCTCCTCGCCGCGGCTGCCGGCCTCGCTTCGTTCTTCTCACCCTGTTCCTTTCCCCTGCTGGCAACGCTGCTGGCCCG
>JAVVFG010000056.1:0-9700 GCA_032260445.1 Anaerolineae bacterium
GGCCAGTTCTGGTTTTCCACCCCGGTGCCGCAAGCGACCAGTAGGAGGCTAACAAGGATGAAAAGAAAGATAATGCGCCGCGAGCGCGGCCTTTGTGCAGTGTGCAAGGAAATCCTCCGTCAGGGAACCGGATCGTAACCGCCAGGATTCAACGGATGGCAGCGGGAGATGCGTTTGGCACCCAGCCAGCCGCCCTTGACGAAGCCGTACTTATCGATGGCCTCGTAGGTGTAGTGCGAACAGCTTGGCGTGAAGCGGCAGCTCGGTGGTAATGCCCTGGAAATCGAGTTCTGATACAACCGTATCAGGAATAAAGCTATCTGTTTCATTCGTTGCGGTAGGGTTTCGTCGTATCCGCTGGCTCCTTACCGGCCGGAGGCAGGCAGGAGCGCGGCACGTTCAAAAAGCTGGCACAGGCCAGCCTCCATTTCAGTAAAACTAGCGCCGACCAGGGCGGGACGGGCGACGAGCACACAATCGTAACCACCCTGCACGAGCGGCAGGTAGGGCCGCAGCGCTTCGCGCATCCGCCGTTTGACCCGGTTGCGCTGCACGGCTTTACCTAAACGCCGGCTCGCCGACAGGGCGAACCGGCTTGTCTGCAGATTGTTGGGAGCGACAAACAAGATAAAAAAGGGGTGGTGCCAGCGTCGCCCTTCGCGGCGAACACGCTGGATGGCAAGAGTCTGCCGCAGGCGATGCTGAGCCGGCAACATCCGCGCGCGCGGCCACTACCTGTTGCCGCTTTCCTTATTCGCCCGGTACGACGCCGCCTTGGTGCCCTTCCAGTTCACTTTCTTGATATGATTATTCATTTTGGCCGCCAGGCTCTTGCGACCCTTCGCCCGCCGTGCCTTCAACACGGCGCGCCCACCTTTCGTCTTCATTCGCGCCCGGAAGCCATGGACGCGAGCACGGCGGCGCTTTTTCGGTTGGTACGTACGCTTCGGCATAAGATCATCTCCCAAAAAAACAAGGGCCTGTCGCCCCGATTTTCTCGACGGTTATAACGGCTTTACCCGAGAAATAGGCGCATGAAATCAGGCCTCGTCAGGCAAAGCGACAGCTAATTATAGCCAACCGCCTGGGGCCGGTCAAGCTATCGCTGGCTGCCGCTATTCCACAAGGCAGACTCTTAACCGCGGCTTATGCCCGCCCGTTCAGCACGACCCCGCGGCTAGCCGGCACGCTCGATTTGCGCTCCCAGCGACTGCAATTTTGTCTCGATGCGCTCATAACCGCGGTCTATCTGCTGGATGTTATGGATCACGCTCGTCCCCTCGGCACACAGCGCCGCCAGCACCATCGCCATGCCCGCACGAATGTCAGGGCTGGTTACGCCATACGGGTTGGCGTGTAGCTGGCATGGTCCCTGCACCAGCACGCGATGCGGATCGCAGAGCACAACCCGGGCGCCCATGAAACGGAGCTTATCAACAAAGAAGAAGCGGCTCTCGTACATCCAGTCGTGCAGCAGCACCGAGCCATCCGACTGCGTGGCGATGACCACGGCGATGCTCATCAGGTCCGGCGGGAAGCCGGGCCACGGCAGCGGCTTGATCTCCAGAATTCGCCCGCCGAGCGCCGTCTCGATAGCCAGCGGCTGCTGCGCGGGGACGACTACGTCGTCGCCATCCTCTTCCCACATTACGCCGAGCCGCTCGTAGACAAGGCGCACCATCTGCAGGTCACCCGGGCTGGCGTTGCGGATGCGCACCTCCCCCCCGGTCACGGCGGCCGCCCCAATGAAGCTGCCGACCTCCATGAAGTCGGCCCCGATCGTAAACTCCCCGCCGCCCAGCCGCTCCACGCCGTGTATCGTCAGCCGGTTCGTGCCGACGCCTGAAATGTCCGCGCCGAGCAGATTGAGAAAGTTGCACAGATCGCGCACGTGCGGCTCGCTGGCGGCATTGTCGATGATCGTCTCGCCCGGTGCCAGGACAGCCGCCATGACTGTGTTCTCAGTGGCGGTGACGCTCGCCTCTGCCTGGAGTAGATAGCCGGCTCCTCGCAGCGGCTTTGCCTCCATGTGGAAGTAGCTCTCGCGCACGTCGATCGCCACCTCCACGCCGAGGGCGCGCAGCCCCTGGATGTGCGTATCGAGCGGGCGCCCGCCGATCATGTCGCCGCCCGGCAACGGCAGCGAAACCCGCCCGGCGCGTCCCAGCAGCGGACCGGAGAAGACGAACGAGGCGCGGATCCGCTCCGCCAGCTCGCGCGGCAGCGCAGTCGTCCGTAGCGACGCCGCGTGCAGGCGCCAGCTCCCGGGCGCCACCTCGTCCACCTGGACGCCGGTCGCTACCATCAACTCCAGCGCTGTACGCACGTCGCGGATATCCGGCAGATTATGCAGCGTGACCGGCTGGTCGGTCAGCAGGCAAGCCGGAATCAGCGCCAGCGCCGCGTTCTTGTTGCCACTAGCGGTAATGGTGCCACGCAGCGGAGTGCCCCCCTCGATGACGAACTGGCTCATATCCTTCTCTCCTTCTCCCGCATCCCGCGCGATTGTAGCCACGGGGTACAGGCGGCGCAAAACCGAGTATAATCATCCCGTCCTTCAGCCCGTAACGAGCGGAGCGAACACGATGCCCACCGTCACCGTCGACAACCAGACCCTTTACTACACCCACACCCGCGGCCCGGCCGGCGCCCCTGCCCTCTTCCTTATCCATCCTGCCGGCGGCACGCACCTTGACTGGCCGCCACAGCTACGCCGCCTGCCGCAGGCTGCCGTCTATGCCGTGGATCTGCCGGGCCACGGCCGCAGCGCCCCGCCCGGCCGGCAGCGCATCGAGGACTACGCCGCCGCGGTCCAGACGCTGATCGGCCGCTTAGACCTCGACGACGCCGTCCTTGCCGGCCACTCGATGGGTGGCGCCATCGCGCTGGAGATTGCTCTGCAGCAGCCCGCCTGGCTTCGCGGCCTCGTACTCATGGGCAGCGGCGCCCAGTTGCCAGTCAACCCCCAGTTCCTGGCGCAGACAAGGGAAGATTTCGCCGGCGCCGTCGAGTTCATGGCCCGCTACTCGTGGTCGCCCGAGGCTCCGGCAGACCTCGTCGCCGCCGGGCGCGCCCAGCTAGCGCAGACCAGCCCCGACGTGCTGAGCGGCGATCTCCTCGCCTGCAACCGGTACGACCGGCGCGATGACGTGCACGGCATTACCGTCCCCACGCTAGTCATTACCGGCGGCGCCGACCGCATGACGCCCCCCGCACTTGGCGAATATCTCGCCAGGACCATCCCCCAAGCGGAGCTGCTGCAGCTCGAAGGCGCCGGCCACATGCTCATGCTGGAACGAGCGGATGCCGTCGCCGTCGCTACCGGCAATTTCATCAGCCGCTTAGCCGGCGAGGAGTCGTAGCAGCTCCGGCTTCAGCGCCGCAATGGCACGCGCGCGGTGGCTGATACGGTTCTTCGTCTCCGCTGGCAGCTCGGCCATCGTCTTGCCGTAATCCCTGACGACAAAAACGGGATCGTAGCCAAACCCCGCATCGCCTCGCGGCTCGTGCGCGATGCGGCCCCGCACACCGCCTTCGGCCGTTGCCAGGACGCCCTGTGCCGAAGCGACTGCGACCACGCAGCAGAAACGGGCACTCCGGTCCGGCGCGGGCACCTCCCGCATCTGCGCCAGCAGATAATGGTAGCGCTCCACGCTGCTCAGCCCGTCCCCGCCGTAGCGCGCCGTCTGGACGCCCGGCCGCCCGCCGAGCGCCTTCACCTCCAGGCCAGAGTCGTCGGCCAGCGTCAGGAAGCCGGTCTGGCGCGCGTAGCCTTCGGCCTTGAGAATCGCGTTCTCCTCGAAGCTCGTCCCTGTCTCGGCGACGGGCGTGGTCGTGATGCCGCGAGCCTCCAGGTCGGCCAGGCTGATGCAGTCGATGTCCAGGTCCACCAGCAGAGCCGCCAGCTCTTCCTTCTTTCCTTCGTTGCGCGTTGCCAGCAGCAAGGTGTGATACATCATTTCTCCTCTGTTGGAAGTGCGTTAGTTGAACCGGTGTGTCGTTGACGCTCTCGTTTGCGCTATGCTATACTCACCGGCGTGAATACCTAGAGTCAAATGAGGCCGGCCGGACTTTCCCGTCCGGCTTTCTATTTTAACGAGCGTACCGAACATGGCGAAAAAAGAAAAGCAGCGGCCTTCACGATTGCGCTTTAACTTTGGCCACCTCCTGGAAGGGGATCGCGGCGCGCGCCGTGACGTCGAGCTTGACTATCCCGAAGTGCAGGTCGGCGACGACCTCTCTCTGGCGCCGCTCCAGGGCAAATTCCGCGCCACACGCACCGGCCGCGGCATTTACCTCTCCGGCCGGCTCAACAGTATCGTCGAGACAGAGTGCACCCGTTGTCTGGCTTCCGTGCACCTGCCGATTACCGTCGGGCTCGACGATCTCTTCTACTACCCCCCGTCCGCCGCTCCTCCAGGGGAACTGAAAGTCGGCGATGACGGCATCGTCGACCTCGCTCCGCTCTTCCGGGAACTGAGCCTGCTGGAGATACCGATGCAGGTCTATTGCCGCGCCGGCTGCAAAGGGATCTGCGTCCAGTGCGGCCAGAATCTCAATGAAGGCGAATGCGACTGCGTCTTCGACGACATTGACCCCCGCCTCGCCGCCTTGCGCGTCCTTCTCGAAGAAGAAGACGAAGCGTAGCGCAGCAGCCAGAACGGCAGAGCCGGCGCAAGAACGATGTTTTACGACCAGGCCAAGATTTATGTAAAGAGCGGCGACGGCGGCGACGGCATGATCAGCTTCCGGCGCGAGAAGTTCGTTCCCCTGGGTGGCCCAGACGGTGCCGACGGGGGCAATGGTGGCGATATCGTCTTCACCGTCAACGCTCATCTCAACAGCCTCGTCCGCTTTCACAAACAGGTCCACTTTCGCGCCGAGAATGGCGGGCACGGGAGCACGCGCAACAAGACCGGCGCCAGCGGCGACGACCTCGTTCTCGAAGTGCCGCCCGGCACGACGATCCGCGACGCCGATACGGGCCAGCTCATGGCCGACCTGCTCACCCCGGACGACGAAGTGGTGTTGTTCAAAGGCGGCACCGGCGGGCGCGGCAACGCCCGTTTTGCCACCAGCACCAACCAGGCGCCGCGCATTGCCGAGCGTGGTGAACCCGGCGAGGAGCGTTGGATAACCCTCGAGCTGAAGCTGATCGCCGACATCGGCATCATCGGCGTGCCCAACGCCGGCAAATCGACTCTCCTTTCCGTCGTCAGCGCCGCCCGGCCCAAAATCGCCAGCTACCCATTCACCACCCTGCAGCCCAGCCTCGGCGTCGTCGAGGTTGGCGACGGGGAAACGATGGTGTGGGCCGATATTCCGGGGCTCATTGAGGGCGCCGCCGAGGGCGTTGGTCTCGGTCACGACTTCCTGCGCCACGTCGAGCGGACGCGCGTGCTCATCCACCTGCTGGACGGCGGCGCCAGCGACCCGCTCGAAGATTGGGCGATGATCAACCAGGAGCTTGCGCTATACGATGTGCGCATGGAAGACAAGCCGCAAATCGTCGTGCTCAACAAGATGGATCTGCCCGATGCTCAGGCGTGGGAGCCGCTCATCGCCGAGCGCATCGAAGAAGAAGGTTTTCCCTTCCATGCCATCTCCGCAGTCACTGGCGACGGCGTCCGCGAGCTGATCTTCAAGGTACACCGCCTGCTGCAGGAAGCGCCACCCGTCCAGCTCTACGCGGACGAGGCAGACATCCCCGTCATCCGGCCGGAAGAAGACGAAGAGATGTGGCGCATCTTTCGTGCTGGCGAAGGCATCTGGCGCGTGCGCGGCAAACGCATCGAGCGGATTGCCGCCCAGACCTATTTCGAGTTCGATTCCACGGCACAGCGCTTCCAGCGAATTCTCGACGAGATGGGCATTAGCGACGCCCTGCGCCAGGCGGGCGTCTCTGAAGGCGACACCGTGATCATCGGCGACGAGGTGCTGGAGTGGTCGGAGACGTAGCCGGCGCCGCCCCCGGTGGTCTCGGCCTGCTCGGCGGCACCTTTGATCCGCCGCACGTCGGCCATTTACTGATCGCCCAAACGGCGATGGCCGAACTCAGCCTGGAGCGTGTCCTCTTCCTGCCGGCAGGCCAGCCGGTGCATAAGGGAAACCAGGAGGTCAGTGCGGCACACCATCGCGTCACCATGGCCCGGCTTGCCGTTGCCGGCAACGACGCCTTCGTCGTCGATACGACCGACGTCGAGCGGCCCGGCCCGCACACGACCGTCACCCTCGTCCCGCTGCTAGAGGAGAAGGTCGCGACCCGCCCCCTGTGGCTCCTCATCGGCGGTGACTCGCTGCGCGACCTGCCGTCCTGGGTCCGCCCGCAGGAACTCGTCACCCGCATCCGCCTTGCCGTTCTGCCGCGGCCCGGCGCGACCATCGACTGGCCCGCGCTGGAAGAAGCGATTACCGGCGTGCGCGCTGCCGTCCACCTGCTCGACGGCCCTACCGTTGCCCTCTCCTCCACCAGGATGCGGCAGTGGGCTTCCGCCGGGCGCTCCCTACGCTACATGACGCCAGACCCCGTGTGCGCCTACATCGCGCGCACCGGGCTATACGAGAGCCAATAATCCAGGCCGCCGCTGCAATCCGCGCGCGCCCTGGTGGCTGCCCGGCTTACTCCTCCCCTTCTTCCGCCGGCAGCGCGTGCCGCATTTGTTCCACCGGCACTTTGATCTGCTTGCGGCAATTAATGCACTCCACCTGGTGGTATTTGTAGCCCTTCGCCTCGGCGCGTTTTACCATCTCCGCTACGTAATCACGGTTCAGGTTGAAGCTTTGATTACAGTAGTTACAGCGTATGTGCATAGTTCGCCTCCTCAGCGAGTACAGAGTGCCGTGATTGTAAGAGAAAGGCCAGGGGCAGGCAACGGCGTCGGGTCCTAATAATTTGCTTAAAGGGCAAACGAAACGTGGGATTCGCGCCTGGGCCACGTTAAGATTAGCACATCGACGCGGGGTGTCATTGATGACAAGGAACGCCGGTGAAGCGCCAGCAGACACAGCAGGGCACAAGAAGGTGAGCGAGGGCGAGGCAGTCCATGCCGTGGTGGACGCTCTCAAGACGAGTATGAGGCAGGGACGCATGCCATTCCTGGAAGTGAGCAGCAACAGCATGGCCCCGCTCCTCCGCCGCGGCCAGCGAATCGGGCTGGCGCCGGCCCAGGCGCACCAGCTTCGCAGCGGCGACGTCGTCACGTTTCTTGAAGACGGCCACCTAACGACGCACCGGTTCTGGGGGCGCGACGACCCTTACCTGAAGAGCCGCGGCGACCGCAGCGGCCAGTTTGACCGGCCCTGGCGTCGCGAGGCCCTTATCGGGCGTGTCGTCATGTACCAGGCGGCCGGCCGCTCCATGTGGCTCGATCACGGCACCGGCCGCTACCTCAATCGCCTGCTTTTTTGCGCTGGGAAGTGCGAGGAGCGGCTGCTGGCGTGGTGCCTGCCCGCCAGACCGGTCCGTGTCGCCATACGGCTTCTGGCGACCATGATGACAGCAGCAGCCTACCGCTCACGGGAGGTCCTGTGACCCACCAGCGCGTTGGCGTGCTTGCCGTTCTGGCCATCATGACCTTCACCTTTCTCGGCAGCGCCGCCTACGTGCTCCTCGGCAACCCGTTTGAGCCCGACGCGATCAGCCTGCCGCCGTTGACCATCGACGAAGCCTCTGATGCCCTCCGCCTCAGTGTGGATCGGACCGGCATTTTCACCGTCACGCCGGCCGATCTGCAGCGCGCGCGCCTGCCGTACACGCAATTCTCGGCCAACGATCTCTCCCTGACGCGCGACGGCGAGCCAGTTCCCTTCTTCGTCGACGATGCCGGCGACGAGCCGCGCCTCTACTTCTACGGCGTGGCCATCACGCGCAGCATGGAAGCGCCGGCCGTTTACTGGCTCACCAGCGGCAGGGGCGAAGCGATGGGCAGGCACAATACCCGCCCCGCAGGCGGCGCGGGCGCGCTCGGCTGGCAGGTCCAGTACTGGGAAGACAACAGCCGCTTTAAACCCGAAACCACCGGCTCCGATCCCTGGCTCGGCCAGGCTCTCTATGCGCCGGCCAGCCTCGACTTCCCGCTAACCAACATCCGCCCCAGCGGCGGCCCCGGGCGCCTCACCCTCCGCGTCTGGTCCGGTACCCAATCCGCCAGCTACCCCGACCACCATTTGGAAATCCATCTTAACGGCAGCCGGCTGACCAGCTACCGCTGGGATGGCATCAGCGAAGTGACCATAACCGTGCCCTTCCCGGCCCGCGTGCTCGATCTCCACGAGAATATCCTGCACCTTCGCTTACCGGGCGACACGGGCGCCGCCAGCGATGCCATTTACGTCGACTGGATCCGGCTCGACTACGAGAGTCTGCTCGACCAGACGCAAGGCCAGCTCATCTTCGAAAGCAGTGCCTCCAGTGTCAGGATCGCCAATGGCGGCCCCGAGGCACTGGTCTTTGACGTGACCGATCCGGCCGAACCGGTCCTGCTCACCGGCGCCGAGTTTGACGACGAGGAAGAGAGCCTGCGCTTTGGCGGCACCGGGCGCTACCGCACCTACGCCGTAGCGCAGCCACAGCAGGCCTTTCGCCCGGCAATCAGCGCCGCCCCCATATGGAAAACGTCGCTGCGCGACAGTAGCTTGGGCGCCGACTACATTGCCATCCTCCCAACCTACACGGGGTTCGCCGAAACAGTGGCGCCGCTCCTGGCCGAACGGGAGGGGGACGGGCTGCGCACAGTGACCGTCGAAGCTGCCCAGATTTACGACGAATTCGCCTACGGCCGGCAGACGCCAGAGGCGATCCGCAGCTTCGTCCGCTACGTCCTCGATAACTGGGAGCCGCCCGTGCCAGTGTGCCTCTTGCTGGTCGGCGATGGCAGCTACGAGGTGCGCAACAGGGCCACCGCGCCCCATCCGAGCCTATTGCCGGCGCCGCTCATCTACACTGAGGCAGGAGGCTATGTCGCCAGCGATAGCTGGTATACGCTGCTCGAGGACGGCTCGCCCGCCCCCAACCTGGCGATTGGGCGCCTACCCGTGCGCAACCGCGATCAGCTCCAGACAATTGTCGCCAAGACGCTCGGCTACGAGTCTGCCGGGCAGGCGGCGTGGCGCGGGCGCGCCGTGCTCGTCGCCGACGATGAGGGCCGTTTTGACACGGCAACTAACCGCCTGGCCGACGCCCTGGAAGCAGCCGGATTCCACACACACCGCCTCCATATGTCACAGAATAAGGATGTGCGCGACGCGATTATCGGCGCTATCAACCAGGGCGCGGGCCTCGTCAACTACAGCGGGCACGGCAACCTCGACGTCTGGGGCGCCGAGGGCGTGTTCCAGAACAGCGACGTGCGCCTGCTCCTGAATAACGACTGGTTGCCGGTATACACTACCTTCACCGCGCTGAGCGGGCAGTTCAACCACGATCGCGCCGATTCGCTCGCCGAGACGTTGCTGTGGACGCGCAATGGTGGCATTGTCGCCGCCGTGGCTCCCTCGGGGCGAACCTATGCCTGGCAGCAGGCGCCCGTCTCCGAAGTCTTCTTCGACGCCATGCTCAGCGGCGAGGCGAAAACATTAGGCGAAGCCCTGCTGCAGGCCGAGCTCCTCGCCTTCAGCGAACCCCACCTCCGGGACGTCATCCACAGCTACAACCTGTTGGGAGACCCGGCGCTCCGCGTCTATTTGCCGCAGGAATAGCCGG
>JAVVFG010000056.1:9800-15691 GCA_032260445.1 Anaerolineae bacterium
ACGAAGGCGTTCTATGCGAAGCGCCGTGACGTGTCGCATCTCTCGTTCAGAGCAAGGAGTGTCCGACGGTGACCGAACAACCTGAACTGATCCCCTCGCGCCCACCCCTTACCCCAACCGCCAGCCTCCAGGCGGCGCTGGGCGCCTTTGACCAGCACATGGAGGAGCAAGGCTTCGCCATCAACACGCAGAAAGCCTTTCGCAGTGATATCCGCCTTCTCGGCAAGTTCCTCGGCATTGGCCAGCCGATTGGCGAGATTGGCACGCAGAACCTGAACGATTTCCTCTACTGGCTGCGCTTCGAGCGCGGCAAGCCGTGCAGCCCGAAATCCTATGCGCGGCGCGTGACAACCCTGAAGGTCTTCTTTGGCTGGTTGGAGGAGAGCGGGGTTCTCTACCACAACCCTGCCGACAGCATCATCCAGCAAAGCGTGAGCAGCCCGCTGCCGAGTGTGCCTACCGGGCCGGAGATCGACAGGGCGCTCGAGGTTAGCGAGCAGCTCCGCGCCGGCGACGGCGACGATAAGCCCGACGCCCGGCCCCACCTCCTCCTCACCCTGCTGCTGCACACTGGCGTCAAGAAGAGCGAGGCGATGGCTATCGTGCCCAACCATATCGACCGCAGCAACGCCGAACGGCCGATCCTCTTCATCCGCTACCAGGATCCGAGCCGCCGCTACAAAGAGCGCAAGATCGAGCTGCCGCCCGAGTGGCTGGAGACAATCGACGAGTATCTCGAGCAGTACGAGCCGCCCGATACGCTGTTCACGTGTACGGCGCGCAACCTGGAGTACATTCTCAGCGACGTCGCCGAGCGCGCCGGCCTCGACAAGGGTCTGCTCAGCTTCGAGAATTTGCGCTGGGCTTCGGCGCTACGCGAGTTCCGGGACGGCGTTGAGCCCGACCACATCCGCCAGCGCCTCGGTCTCTCTAAAGTGACCTGGCGCGAGACGCGCTCGCGGCTGGAAAAACTGGAGGATATCGAGAAGGAGAAGCTGGAACAGGCCTGAGCCGCCCGGGCAGCATCCAGCTAGCTACTTACACGCGCCGCCTGTCGCCCCGACCGGCGGCGCTTCTGTTATTCCGGCTGGATGTGATAGGTCTGCACGCTCTGGCGATTGACAAAGAGCAGCGGCACCTCACGAGTGTACTGCGGCGCTGCCGCCCGCATATAGTAGATGTTCGCCGCGCTCACCGGGTAGAAGTCCCGGCTGTCGTCGAGCAAATCGTCCGGCAGCGCCTCCACGTTGACGTGTAGCTGCCCGCGCACGATGAGCGGCCCGAAATAGAAGACAACCGGCCGGTGAGCGGCGATCACCTGCACCCGCTCCGCCTCCGCAGCGTCCGGCACGCTCACGACCTGCACGCTACGCTTGTTCACGCTCACGGCCTCGCGCTGGATCGCCCGCAGCTGGCGCTCGGCGGTCAGGGAAACCAGCTCCACCTCGTCAAGGCGCACAAACTCGCGCTGGCGGTCGTTAAGGAAGACCAGCAGCTCGCCCAGCGGCTGAAACTGGGCGCGCATGAAATAGTCTGCCGAGAACAGCTCGACGCGGTAGGTGGCAAGGCTGCGCTCTAGCGAACCGAACATCTTCGCCCTACTCCTCTTCCTCCCAGATCGTCTGGTCGCCAGGTTGGCTGGCGTCGAAGACGACCCGTTTGCGATCGACGACCATCCGCCCTTCATCCCCTTCATCCCGGTAATAGACCACAGCCTCCAGCTCGTAATCGCTGGCCGGCTCGCGGTCGCGCAGGTGCAGGGTCAGGCTGAAATTCGGCGAGAGCGCCTCGATGACCGTCATCGAGCCTGCCCGCTCGCCGCGCGCATTGGTGGCGACAATCTCCAGCGACGGCCGCTCGCGAAAGGGCGTTAGCTCGAAGCCAACCGCCACGCGCCTCCCATCTTCATAGACGTAAACCCCCAGGTTCTTGAGGCGCACGTCAGAACGATCTTTCCCGAAATCGGGGCCGTCGTCGAAGAAGCTAATCGGCTGCATGGGGCGATTATAGCCGGGGCGCGACGAAACGGAAACAGGTTGGGGCGACTGCCCTACTCCTCTTCGCCTTCGTCGGCGAAGCCGCCCGGCAGTTCGTGGCGGAACGTCTCCAGCCGTTCCAGAAGCCGCACCAGCAGCACTTTCCACTCATTCGTGCTCATGTCGCGGCCGAGCCAGATCGCTTTGCGACTCACGCGCACCTCGTTGCCCAGGTAGCGTTGCAGCCGGTAGCGCGGGATCTCGTCTAGGCCGGGTACGCGCACCCGGATCTGCCCGCTCTCCACCGTGACGCTGCCGACTCCGGCCTGTCCCGCAAGCACCTTGACGCGTAGCTGGTAGAGCAGGTTATCCACCGGGTCGGGGATCGGCCCAAAGCGGTCGGCCAGCTCCTCGGCCATCGCATCGACCTCGTCCATCGTCGCCAGGCCGGCCATACGCCGGTACAGGCGCAGGCGCAGCCCGGCGTCGGGCACATAGTCGGTGGGGATGTACGCCGCGAGCGGCAGGTCGATCGTCGTCGGCTCCACCAGGGCGGCGGGGATCTCCTGCCCCTCGCGCGCCGCTTTGCGCTGGCGCACCGCCTGGGCCAGCATGCGCGTGTACAGGTCGAACCCGATGCTGGCGATGTGCCCGCTCTGCTGGGCGCCGAGCAGCTCGCCGGCACCGCGGATTTCCAGGTCACGCATGGCGATGGTATAGCCCGCACCGAGATGGGTCTCCTCGGCGATCGTCTCCAGGCGCGCCTGTGCGTCGGGCGTGAGGCTGCGCCACGGGCCGTGGAAGAAATAGGCATATGCCCGCCGCGTGCCCCGGCCGACCCGGCCGCGTAGCTGGTAGAGCTGCGCCAGCCCGAACATCTCGGCACGATCGACGATCAGTGTGTTCGCGTTGGGGATGTCCAGCCCGCTCTCGATGATGCTCGTGCTCAGCAGGACGTCGATCTCGCCGTCCACAAAGTCGGCCATCACCCGCTCCAGCTCGCGCTCGCCCATCTGTCCGTGGGCCACAGCGATCGCCGCTTCCGGCACCAGCCCCTTTAGCAGACGGTGCACAATGCCGATCGTCTGCACGCGGTTGTGCACAAAGAACACCTGCCCGCCACGATCCAGCTCGCGCAGGATCGCGCGCCGCAGCAGCGTGTCGTCCGCCGCGCCCACGTACACCTGCACGGGCAGTCGCTCGGCCGGCGCCGTGTCGATGATGCTGATGTCGCGCGCGCCGCTCAGCCCCATGTACAGCGTGCGCGGGATTGGGGTTGCCGTCATCGTCAGCACGTCTACTTCCGTGCGCAGCTGCTTCAGCCGCTCTTTGTCGGCCACCCCAAAGCGCTGCTCCTCGTCGATGACCACCAGGCCGAGGTCCTTGAAGCTAACGTCTTCTGAGAGCAGGCGGTGCGTGCCGATGACGATGTCCACCTGCCCACCGCGTAAGCCTGCCAGGACCTGCTCCTGCTCCTTACGCGTGCGAAAGCGCGACAACATCTCGACGGAGACCGGAAACGGCTGCAGCCGCTGCGAGAAGGTGACGTAGTGCTGCTGCGCGAGCACCGTCGTCGGCACGAGCACGGCCACCTGTTTGCCATCCACCACTGCCTTAAACGCCGCGCGTAAAGCGACCTCGGTCTTGCCATAGCCGACGTCGCCGCAGATCAGGCGATCCATTGGCCGGCTCTCCTCCATGTCGTCCTTGACCGCGGCAATCGCCTGCAACTGGTCTTCGGTCTCCTGGTAGGGGAAGCCCGCTTCCAGCTCGGCCATCCACTCCCCGTCGCGCCCGAAGCTGTGCCCGTCGACCATTTCGCGCGCGGCGTACAGCTCCAACAGCTCGTCGGCCAGCTCGGCAATGTCCCGCTGCGCCTTCAGCTTCGCCGCCTGCCAGGAGCGCCCGCCGATGCGGTTCAGCGTTGGCGGCCGGTCGTCGGCGCCCACCCACTTACTCAGCCTGTCCGCGTGGTGCACGGGCACGTAGACGACGTCGTCGTTAGCGTACTGCACCTTCAGGTACTCGCGCTCGGTGCCGCCCAGGGCGCGCACCACCAGCCCGAGGAAGGTACCGATGCCGTGGTCCAGGTGCACCACGTAATTGCCGGGCCGCAGATCGGAGAACGGCGCCTCCGGGGCGCTGACGCGCGCCGGCCGCGAACGGCGCGGCGCGGGGCGCTTCCACCCAAACACCTCGGCGTCGGTCAGCAGGTTGAGGACGACCTCACCCTGCTGCGGCCGTTCCAGAACAAAGCCTTCGAGCAGGCTGCCGCGCACAAAGGTGATGCTTCCCGGCGGCAGCAGCGCGTCGATCGTCTCCACCAACTTCCACGGCGTGGCCTCCTCAAAGACCACGCTCGTGTCCCGCTTCGTCTCATCGCGCAGCAAGTCCGCCAGCCGCTGCGCCTGGCTGCTGACGACGACCGTGCGCTCGCCCTCGCGGCGCGCACTCTGTAGCTGCAGGAGGAAGGGGCGCACCTGCCCACCGTAGCGTGGCCCCGGCTGGAACGCGTCGGCAAGGGGCAGCGGCGCCATCCCGTCTGAATACGCGCCGCCGTCGCCTAGCACCAGCACCTGCCGCAGCGCCAGCTCCTCTTCCAGATACGACCAGTCAAGCAGGGGGTTGGGGTAATCTGGCGGCAGCGAGGGTTGGTCCGCCTTGATTTGCGCCGCGTGCTCGTGCAGCTCGGCCAGACCTGCTTCTAGCACAGGCATCTCGTCCACCACGATCAGCGCTTCCGGCGGCATATAATCCAGCAGGCTCGCCGGCCGCGAGTAGATCAGCGGCAGGTAAAACTCAAGATTCGGCGACGGCGTGCCCGCCAGCAGCGCCGGCAGATCGTCCTGCCACGCTGGCAAATCATCCGGCTTCGGCTCGGCCACCGCCTCCAGGTAGCTGCTCAGGGCCATTAGCCGGCCGGGCAGCGCCTCCCGCACCGGCGGCACCAGCAGCGACTCCACCTTGTTGTCGGCCACGTCGCCTGAGCGCTGGCTGGCGGGATCGAAATAGCGCATCGACTCGATTTCGTCGCCAAACAACTCGATGCGCACCGGGTGCGGCGAAGCCACCGCGTACAGGTCAATGATCCCGCCGCGCTGGCTGAACTGGCCCGGCGCCTCGACGACGCTGACCGGTTCGTAACCGATCTCACGCCACGCCTCGTGCAGCTCGTCCAGGTCAAGTATGCTGCCGGCCTTGAGGACACGCATCGAGGTCAGGAAGCGCTGGCGCGGCAGCGTCTTCTGCAGCGCTGCCCGAGCGCTGGCCAGGACAAGTAACGGCGTCTTGCGCTCTGGCAGCAGCGGGTGTTGGCCGGCCATCAGCCGGGTTAGCACGCCAAGACGGCCGAGACGGCTGGAATCGCTCCACGGACCGCGGTCGTACGGCAGCGGCGTCGGTTCCGGGAAGCGGTACAGCTCGCACTCCTGCGGCAGCCACGCCTCCAGCGCCTGCTGCCATATCGGTACAGCCTCGACGCGCCCCGTCAGGAGCAGCAACGGCCGCTCGCAGGAGAGCGCCAGTTTTGCCAGGAGCGCGTGCTGCCCGCCGCGTCCCAGCCCCAGCGGCGGCACAGGCTCGCGTGCCTGCAGCCGCGCCAGGAGCTCCGCGTACGCTTCTACCTCTTCGATCGCCTGCAGAATTCCGGAAAGATTCATACCACCTTGTCGTCTTCGCCTATCGTCCCGTTGTGCCGGCTCATCGCCAGCTCGATCCCATCCTGGAGAAAGGTTTCAGTTGCCTCCCGCGCCGCGTCGAGAAGGTCGTCAAGCACGGCCTTCTCCGCGGCCGAGAAGTCCTGCAGCACGTAGGCCGCCGGATCCATCCGTCCCGGGGGCCGGCCGATGCCCAGCCGCAGCCGCGGGAATCCCTGCCCGAGGTGGTTGGCAATGGACTTCATCCCATTGTGCCCGC